>DATKLX010000165.1:0-3518 GCA_035542155.1 Anaerolineaceae bacterium | reverse complement strand
TAAAAATGATCAGTGGATGCAGCAGAGTAAGTAAACTGTATTTTTATTGAGACTTGTGGAACCCCAATGGTCATTTTCTTCGCGAATCAGGAAACATCTTCTGCTACCCTCCCTCCGTTTTTTTTAATTCTTCAGAGCTGGTTACTCCCATTGGAGGGGTGGTTGTGTTACACTTAGGAGCGATGAATGGATTGTCGGAGATTGGGCGCTGGCTGGTGATTGCCGGGATCGTCCTGGTGGTGGTCGGCGGGCTGATCTGGCTGTTCGGCCGCATCAGCGGGCTGAACGACCTGCCCGGGACGCTGCACATCCAATTGGATGGAGTCTCCTGCGCAATTCCCATTCTGGGCTCGATTGTGATCAGCATCGTTTTGACCCTGCTCCTGAACCTGATCATTCGCCTGGTGAATCGGTAAAAGACACTCAATCCGTCAATTCGGGATTGGGAAAAGGCCTGGAGGCGGGAGCGGGGAAATCCCAACGATCCGTAATCTGCGGTTATAATGTAGCCTATGGAGTCGGAAGACCTGAAACCGCCGATCTGGTTAGACCGCCCCGGCGGACTGGCCCGGGCGGCTGCCAACTTGGCGGCGTGTTCCGTGCTGGCCGTCGATACCGAATCGAACAGCCTGTACGCCTACCAGGAACAGGTCTGCCTGATCCAGTTCTCCACCCCGAGCCAGGATTTCCTCATCGATCCCCTGGCGATCCAGGATTTGAGCGTCCTGGAGCCCATCTTTTCCAACCCCGATATCGAAAAAACCTTTCATGCGGCCGAGTATGATCTGATCTGCCTCAAGCGCGATTTCGGCTTCCGCTTCAACAACCTCTTCGACACCATGATAGCCGGGCGGATCCTCGGCCGCCAGGTCGTCGGGTTGAGCGGGATGCTCGAGGAAGAGTTTGGGATCGTGCTCGACAAGCGCTACCAGCGCGCCGATTGGGGCCAGCGCCCGCTCCCGCCGGCCCAGCTCGCCTACGCTCGTCTGGATACCCACTACCTGTTGGCCCTGCGCGACCGGCTCAAAGAGCAGTTGATCGTAGCCGGCCGCTGGGAAATGGCCCAAGAAGATTTCCAGCGGATGTGCCACGTCAACGGCAATGCGCGCAGTGAAGAAGACGGGCTGGATGCCTGCTGGCGGATCCCCGGCGTTCAGGACCTGGATCCCCAGCGCGTGGCGGTGTTGCAGCTCCTCTGCCAGTTTCGCGACGCGCACGCGCGTATCCTCAATCGCCCGGCCTTCAAGGTGATGAGCAACCAGGTGCTGCTGGAGATCGCCAGAGCCTGCCCACTGACCTTCCAGGAGCTGGCCGAGATTCCCGGGCTGAGCGAGCGCCAGGGGCAGCGATACGGCCGCGAGATCCTCAAGACCGTTCAGGAAGGGCTGGCAAGCCCGCCCCTGGTCAAGCCCTCGAACCCGCGCCCCGACGAGCGCTTCTTGCTGCGCCTGGAGGCCCTGCGCGCCTGGCGCAAGCACACTGCCCAGCAGATCGGGGTGGAATCGGACGTGATCCTGCCCCGCGACGTGATGTTCGCCATCGCAGAGGCTAACCCGCGCAGCGGCGGAGAGCTGCGCGCTGTGATGGAGCTGCTTCCCTGGCGGTTGGAGCGCTACGGTGACCAGATCCTCAAGGCCATCCATTCAAGATAGACAATTTAGGACCCGGATAACAATGAGAAACAAGATTTGAGAACCCCTACATAGTCGATTGGTTACTTGGTTGCTCAGACAACGGCTTTCTCAGGTTTTAGGCTGCCCTTCACTGCTTGTTACTGTTTTTCAGCTTCTTCGAACTTCCTTTGTGTTCTTCCTGATCCCCTGGACAGGCTAGACGTCAGCCTGTCCAGGACGGACAATCCAGGGGACTGGGTTATGCCTTCGTGGTTCAAGCTTTTGATCCGTGTGATCTATTTCATCCGTAAGATCCGTGTCCATCTTTTCTTTTAAAGGATATTATCGATGATTATTCATTTCGACGGCGCGGCGCATACAGTGACCGGGTCTCAGCATCTCCTCGAGCTGGATGGGCGCCGGCTGCTGCTCGACTGCGGCCTGTACCAGGGTAAGCGCTCTGAATCGAACCTGCGCAACCGGACCTTCGATTTCGATCCCCAGGATGTGGACGCGGTCATCCTCTCCCACGCCCACATCGACCACAGCGGCAACCTGCCCAACCTGGTCAAACAGGGCTTTGCCGGGCAGATCTACACCACCGGGGCTACCGCTCAAATGGCGGATGTGATGCTGCGCGACTCGGGCCACATCCAGGAAGCTGACGCCGAGTTTATCAACAAGCGCATCGCCGAGAAGGGTTCCCACGAGCCGCCGGTCAAACCGCTCTACACCACCGCGGACGCGGCCGAGGTCGCGCGTCACTTCCGACCGGTGGAGTACGACCAGGAGTTCCATCCCTTGCCCGGTTTCCCCGGTTTGACCGCCCACCTGGTCGACGCGGGACACATCCTCGGCTCGGCGGCAGTCGTCCTCGACATCCAGGAGCCCGGGCGGGCGGCTTACCGGCTGTGGTTTTCGGGTGACATCGGCCAGCGCAACCTGGCTTTGATCAACGACCCGGTCCTGCCCGAGGGGGTGGAGTACCTGATCATGGAATCCACCTACGGCGATACCCGCCACGCCGACCCGGGCCAGGCTGAGACGGATCTCTGCGAGGCGGTCCACCGCACCATCAAGCGTGGGGGCAAGGTGATCATCCCGGCCTTTGCCGTGGGCCGCACCCAGGAGCTGGTCTACGCCCTGAACAAGATGTTCCAGCGCGGGGACCTGCCCCCGGTGCCGGTCTACGTGGACAGCCCCCTGGCGGTGGAGGCTTCCGACGTCTTCCAGAAAAACGCCGAGTATTTCGACGAGGAGACCCACGCCTTCATGAGCAAGAGGAACCGCGAGCCGCTCGATTTCCCCTCTCTGCATTACATCCAGAGCGTGGACGAGTCCAAATCGCTCAACGGGCGGCGGGAGTCGATGATCATCATCTCCGCCTCGGGGATGGCGGAAACCGGGCGCATTCTCCACCACTTGAAGAACAACATCGAAGACCCCAAAAATACCATCCTGATCGTCTCCTACCAGGCGCCCGAGACCCTCGGCCGCCGGCTGGTGGACCAGGCCCACACGGTGCGCATCTTCGGCGAGAGCTACGTGCGCCGCGCGGAGGTGATCTCCATCTCCGGGTTCTCGGCCCACGCCGACCGGAACATGCTCATCGAATACGCCCTGGCGACGAAGGACACTCTCAAGCGGGTGATGCTGGTCCACGGCGAGCCGGACGCGGCCCGCTCCCTCCAGGCCGCCCTGCTCGACCGCGGGATCCCGGAGGTGGATTATCCGGAGCTGCACGAAGCGGTGGAGGTATAGCAGGAAAGTTACTTATAGACAAGTCAATTAAAGTTCGGACAACTAATTGCCCCGTAGCCATAGCGGTACAGAAAGGAGCTTTCAAAAGTAGCTTGATGCAAATATTCCTCAAACCGATCGGCTAATTGGGGCAGCTTGGCCACT
>DATKLX010000164.1:0-27175 GCA_035542155.1 Anaerolineaceae bacterium | reverse complement strand
AGATTTGGCAATCGCACCATTTTTCGATATCCACTCCACAGGGCGATATTCGAAAAATCCCGGTATCCGAGATCCAACCCTGGCTCGATGCCCTGTGTTACACACCCTAGAGCCAGGTCCAATGGATAAAGTCTAGCTCAGGCATTCATCTCAATTCACCGGCTCGCAGTGCTCGCGCAGCCAGCCCGCGATCTCCTCAAAGGACAGCTCGGCCCGGGCGCAGGCGCGGGTAAAGGTCGCCAGGTCGGGGTTTTTCGCCTCCAGCCGCTGCCCATTCAGGCGCAGGAACACCGCCGCGGCTGCAATCGCCGAGCGCTCGGAGCCATCCACGAACGAGCGCCCCTTGAGCAGCGACTCCAGCAGCCCGGCTGCTTTGGCGAACAGGTCTGGCTGGAGGTCTTTCCCTTCGAAGGCCGCCCGCGGCCGGCCCAGAGCGAAGAGCAGCGCCCCCAGGTCGCGCACGCCGTGCTTCCCGCCAGTCTCGGCGATCACCCGGCTATGCAGGAAGAGCACCTGCTCCGCGGTCAGGTAGCGGATCATTTTGCCAGCTTCTCCAGCGCCGGGCGGTAGAGGCGGATAAACTCGTCCACCTGGCGGGCAAACTCCTCGTTCACCCCGCTCTCGGCGCGCAGCTTCTCGACCGGGGTGAGGAGGATGCGCCGCTTTTCCAGGTCCACCTCCAGGTTCACACTCTCGCCCTCCGCCAGGTTCAGGTCGTCGAGGACTTCCCTGGGGAGCGAGAGGACCACGCTGTTGCCAGTTCGAAACAATCGCCGGATCATCAGCCCTCCTGTGCTTACAGTGTGAGTATAGCACGGCCCAATCAGTGCAAAAAGCTGGCATTTTTCCTCGTTTACCAAACAAAGTGGGCGCCCAGCCTGGAGAGCTCTGGTGAGGCTTTGCCTGGTGGGCTTGGAGATTGCCACGTCATCGCGGAAGAACGCCGCTCCGCCTCGCAACGACATGACTTGATGGTCTTGCCTGGGAAGCCTGAAGTTGGAGCGAAGCCTGCCAGGCCTCTTCCCCCTCGCCGGCCTCCTTCCACACCGGCGGGGTAGCCTGCCCGGTCTGGAGGATCTGCATCTGCCACTCTTTGGACGCGGTCAGGTGATCGACGATCTGCCAGATAGAGTTGCTCTCTGGTGTGGGCTTCCAGGCTGCCTGGACAGCGGCCAGCCCGGCCAGACTCTCGAGCACTGCAGCGAAATCGCCGTTGGGGCCGGCAAACACACTATCGGCGTGCGCAATCAGGGCGTTAGCCAGCGGTCCGGTCATTTTTACCCTCCTTTGCCAGGGGCGAAAAAAAAGGATCGAGTGAGGATAGTATATTTAAAAGCAAGCCGGGATATAATTTCTCTATGCAAACGCCCCCCCAGCAGAACAAAATCGTCTTTCTCGGCATTGGGGCCATCGGCGGCTCGACCGGCGCCTGGGTTACCGCCCACCATCCCAACACCTACCTCCTCGGCCGCGGCGAATCGGCGGAGGTCATCCGCGCCCACGGCATCACCACGTACCGGGGCGAGAATCCCGACCGAAAGGAGCAGGTGAGGGTAAACCTCATCTCCGACCTGGATGAAGTCCCCGACGCGGACGTGGTCGTTCTGGCCGTAAAGCTGTTCAACCTCGAGGAGGTCGCCCAGTTTGTGAAGGAAAACCTGGACGACCGGCCTTTCATCGTCGGGATGCAGAACGGGGTGGACAGCCAGAAAATTCTCCCGCGCTACTTTTCGAAGGTGGTCTACTGCCTGGTGACCTACAACGCCTGGGTCGAGGCCCCGGGGGTGATCGGCTACCAGACCCGGGGTCCACTTACCCTCGGCACGCCGGATAATTCATTGCTGGAGGAGATGAAAACCCTGGCGGCGATCTTCAACCCGGCGGTCAAAACCGAGATCACCCTCCACCTGGAGGACGCTGCCCACACCAAGCTGGTCATCAACCTGGGCAACTCGCTGACCACCCTCATCGCACGTCCCGACCCGCGCGACCGCACCGGGTTGAGCCTGTACCAGAAGATCCTCGCCAACACGCTCTACGAGGGGATCCAGGTGGTCCAGGCCGCCGGCTTCCACGAGGAGCGCCTGGGTAACATCCCCTCCTGGGCGACGATACGCGCCCTCACGAAGCTCCCCCAGTGGATCACCCTGCCCATCTTCCGCCGCAACCTGGAGAAACTGGCCCTGAGCAGCATGGGCCAGGACGTTCTCCAGCGGCGCCGCCCCGACAACGAGCTGGAATACCTCAACGGCTACCTGCTTTCCCTCGCCGAACGCTGCCAAGTCGCCGCCCCGTATAACCGGGTCATCTACCGCCTCAGCAAAGAACTCTTCTCGCAGCCTGACTTCGAGCCGCTGCCGGTGCGGGAAGTGTGGGAGGAGATCGAGAAAGAAAGCTGATTTCACGGATTACAACACATCAGTACCCCATGGGCGGCTGGAACGGACCGGTGAGCTCGCTCAAGGCCCTGGCGACCGCGAGCAGCTCCATATCGCCCCAGCGCCGGCTGGCAACCTGGACGCCGAAGGGCAAGCCCTCCTGTGACCTGCCCAGGGGCAGCGCTACCGCCGGGCTGCCGGTCAGGTTGAACAGCGCAGTATAGACGCTGGTCGCCAGGGTGTAGGGCACCGGCTGGCCATCCACCGCCAAATTCGCGCGGGGCTGGGCGATCACGTTGGGGGTGGGAAGGTGCGGGAGCGTTTCAGGATGGTCCCTGCTGCCTCGATTAACCCCACAAATCCGTGCTGAGATACTTCAGCCCCGAATCGCACATCATCACCGCGACCGTCTTGCCGCGAAACTCGCCGTTCAGCAGGCGCAGCGCGGCAGCGGCGTTGATCCCCGAGGAGAAGCCGGCGAAGATTCCCTCTTCACGGGCCAGGCGGCGGGTCACCTCCACCGCTTCTTCGTCCGGGACCTGGAGGTAGCCGTCGATATGTTCGGCGCGGAGCTGGGGTAGATCGGGCATGGCGTAGCCGCCGCCCTGGATGGCGTGGTTGGGTC
The DNA here is from genome assembly GCA_035542155.1 of Anaerolineaceae bacterium. GTDB lineage: Bacteria > Chloroflexota > Anaerolineae > Anaerolineales > Anaerolineaceae > DATKLX01. The sequence goes on along the minus strand of DATKLX010000164.1, from coordinate 24,172 downwards.
GTGTGACCGGCTCGCCGGCCAGCGCCGCCGCTCCGACCGGCTCGACGATAAAGCAGCGGATGGCCGAGTTGAATTCCTTGAAGGCCGCGGCGCAGCCGGCGAAGGACCCGCCCGTGCCGGCGAAATCGCAGAAGGCGTCGATCTGCCCGCCGGATTGGGCGAGGAACTCCGGCCCGGTGTGCAGATAATGGGCGCGAAAGTTGCTCGCCAGGTGGAACTGGTCGGCGCGAAAGGCGCCCCGCTCGCGGGTGACGCGCTGCGCGGCTTCCTCGACCAGGGCCAGGTCCCCGCCGGAGACGTGCCCCGGCTGCGAGCCGGGGAGCTGGTCGACCAGGACAACCTCGGCCCCCAGGGCGGCCATCATGCGCGCCCGCTCGGTGGAGTTGCCGCGCGACATGACCGCAACGAAGGGATAGCCCTTGACCCCGCAGACGATGGCCAGGCCGGTGCCGGTGTTGCCGCTGGTCAGCTCGACCACGGTCTGCCCGGGGCGAAGCTCGCCGCTGGCTTCGGCGTCCTCGATGATCTGGCGGGCGATGCGGTCCTTTTTGGAATAGCCCGGGTTGAGGTACTCGAGCTTGGCGAGGATGCGGCCCTCGAGCCCGCGAGTCAGGCGAGAGAGCTCGACGAGGGGGGTGTTGCCGATGGTTTCAACGACGGAGGGGGAGAGGGAGGAAGGTAGGATCATGGTCTCGTGAAGTGTTGAGGGCTAATCGGAAAATCATCGTTGGAGTTCCCAACCAATGCATCGTAACACTTGATGTTCAGGATGGACGAGCCCGGTTCGAGTTTCTTCAATTCGGTCGCACAAGGATATATTTGCTACATTCAATGCGATCAATTCAAAAGATTTAACCAAGGGATCAAGATTGATTTTAGAAGGGCTATGCTCAAAGCCGATAACGAACAAACCTTTTCGCGGGTATCCGTCTAGTTTTGATAGCTTAATTGCATCACCGATCAAGCTCACATTACCAGGATAGGGGTGTAACATGTTTACCGACCAATTTTCCGCTTCTCTTCCATTATCTCCAAATGGACGTACGATCTTAAACTCGATCGCCCACTCATGCTGAACATCCAGGTCGGGCGTTCGTTATCCTGGCCAGGCCGGCCGGTGTCATCTTTCTCGCGGCGATCATGCGCTGGATGCGCTCCTTGTTGACCTGCGACCAGCCGGTTTTCTTCTTGCGCGGGGCCATCCACAGCAGCCAGCGCTCGTCGTCGAGCAAGTTCCCTTTGCTGTCGATCCAGCCAAAACACAGCGCTTCTTCGACCGCCCCGGCGTATTCCAGGCCCTCTTTGCCGCTGCCTTTTTTGTGGAGCACCAGCCACACGCCCCCGGCCTGGGTGTGATGCGCTGCGAGCCAGGCGCGCCAGTCCTCGCGCGTCTCCGCGAGGACCGCATTGGGAGGAAGCTCAGACATTCACTTCCTCGGTCACCGCGTTGATCCCGGCCACGTCTGGGAAGATCGCCCGCCACTCCCACCGTCCAACCGGCGCGGCGAGCAACTGTCCGTTGGAGAGCACCGCCAGCAGATCGTCGCCGATCCGGGTAAAGCGCTCGACCATGTGGTGCGGCCAGGGGACGTTCAGCCCGCCCGAGGCCGGCTGCCAGGTCGCCCCGCCGTCGACGCTCTCTTCGATCCGCCCATTCCGCTCGACGTGATCCGCCGGGCCGAGGAGAAAGTGCTTCGGGACCGCCGGATCGAGCCACACGGCGCGGACGTAGCAGTCGTAGAGCAGCTTCCAGGTCGCCCCGCCGTCGGTCGAGCGGTAGAATCCGCCCCCGGTCGGCGCGAGGACCAAATCCGCCGAGGAGGGATGGACTTCAATCGAGTGCAGGTCGGGGTAAATGAACGGCTCGGGTGGTCCTTTGAGGTCCGGGTTGCCGTCGCTGCCGGCCGCCAGGTCCCAGTGATACCCGCCGTCGTCGGAGCGCAGCACCCCGCCCACCTCGACCGCCGCATAGGCTCGCGACCCGTAAAAAGCGAAACCGCGCACGCAGCCGGCCTCGGGCGAGTAGGGCAAGAACCAGTGGTGCTCGTCGCGCAGCCGCGCCACCTCGGGGATCTCGCGCCAGGAATTCGCCCCGTCCTCGGAGAGGAAGATCCCCGCCGGCTCCGTCCCGGCAAACTCGAAGTCCGAGACGTCCGGGCGGAACGCGATCCAGCGTACGAGGCGGTGGGTGAGCCCCACGGTGGCCTCCCGCCAGGTCAGCCCGCCGTCATCCGAGCGGAAGATACCATCTCGCGTCCCGGCCAGGATGGCGCCTTCGCGGGCGATCACGCTGGTCACGCGCTTGCCCTCCAACCCGCGGCGCACCACCCGCCAGCCCGCTTCCCCGTCTTTCTCGCCCACCACCAAACCCTCATTCGTCGCCAGGTAGATCATCTCCCACCTCCTGTAAAAACTACCGAGAACTGAAAGCGGAGAACGGAGACCAGTCTTTGAGACCCACGGCTCTCTACTCTCTTTCTTCTACCGTATAATACTTCGCCACGCGCCGGGATCCTTCCGGCGAGGTATACAGCTCGGGGCGCGGATGGTCGATCAACTCGACCATCGCCGCCGCGACCTGCTCCGCGGATTGAGCCGCAGGGCCGCGCCCCGTCGGCAGGACCGGCGTCCCGTGCAGTGCATGGTCGGCAAACTCGGTCGTCACCACGGGCGGCAATACCAGCGACACGTGAATATTGGGATACTCCTTCTCCAGGTCCATCCGCGCATTGGTCGTCAGGCTGTTCAGCGCCGCTTTTGCCGCGTTATACGCCGAGCGGTAGCTGGCAAAAGGCACCCGCCCCAGCATGGACGAGACGTTGATGACGTGGCCCGCGCCGCGCTGCTTGAAATACGGAGCGATCGCCTGCATCCCATAGAGCGCTGCCTTGGTGTTGAGCGCGATCATGCTGTCGAATTCTTCGTCGGTCAGGTCCAGCACCGGCCTCGTGATCCCTCGTCCCGCGTTGTTGACCCACACGTCCAGCCGCCCAAAGGCGCGCAGCGCTTCGTCGCGCAGCCGCTCCACATCCGATCGACGGGTCACATCGGTGACCACGGCCAGCGCGTTTGGACCGATTTCCTCCGCGACCCGACTCAGCTCCGCCTCACGCCGGGCAGCCAGGACGACTTTGTCACCCCGCCGGCCTAACTGCCGCGCCAGCTCAGCTCCAATTCCACTGCTCGCGCCGGTGATGACAATCACTTTTTCTGCCATGCTCTCCACTATCATTCCTTCCCGCCCTCGATTATAACATCGGAACAAAGACGATATCGATCCATTTTGTAAACAAAAAAGACCCTGTCTGTTCTCGTTTTTTCTACTGAGGACTGAATGTCCCCTGGCCCTTCAGATATACATTGAAAAACACCAGCACGTCCTGGTTCATCGTCTGCAGCGTGGCGTAAGGATCCACCTCCACCCCGCCGGCTTTCGGCACCGAGCTGTTGATCACCCACACCAGAAACGGCGACATCAGCGGTACGTCGGTCATGCTCATATGGTCCGTACCCGGGAGATCGATCTCGTAGGCATCCGGGGCGGTGGCAGTGACGTGCTTGACCGCGATGACCGTGTTCGCGTTCGGGACCGCGTCGATCAGGCGCACCAGGGTATCCGAGAGAATGGTCAGGATCGGCACCGGATAAAGCTGCTGGTTCGGAACATACTGACCATTCCCGCTGTCCACGTATTCGCCGTGCAGATCGGCGTCCAGGTTGACCACCGCCTTGACGTCGTTCCGCTCGCGAGCCACCTGCGCGGCCGATTCCGCGCCCAGGCTGTGGCCTATCAATCCGATTTTCTCCGTATCGATGATCTGGTAGACCGGATCTGAGCTGGCTCCGCGGGCATCGGCGAGGACCGTGTTCAGGACGAAATGGATGTCCGCGATGCGCGGCTTCATCCACTCGGTCTCGAGCTGGAAGTCGGTCACCTCGTCATATTTTCCGGCGTTGGCGTTGACGACGCTCTGAACAAACCCCGGATCGATGGTGACCATGCGGCCGTTGGCGCCCCTGGCGAGCAGCGACTGGTGAGGATGGTCGATCGAGCAGACTACATAGCCGTTGCTGGCCAGGTTTAAAAACGTGGAGGTGTTGCTGGTTCTCGTCCCGAATGACCCGTGGGAAAACACCACCAGGGGATATTTCCCGGAAGCAGCCTGGGGATACCAGAACTCCACGGTGACGGCCCGGTTTTCGCCCGTTTTGCTAAAGGTATCTACCCGGCTTGGGTCTATGTAGGTATAGGTGACGGTGGCGACCTGGTGCGAACCGGTCGGTTTGGGCAGTTGGTATTGCGGGAAGATCAGGGCGGGGATCGAAACGAGGAAGACCAGCAGCAGCGTCCCAACCGCCTGGCGAACAGCGGCGCCGGTCTGAAATTCTCTGCCGGATTCCTGGTTGCGAACCAGCCCCACCACGCCCAGGATCGCCCAGATGAGAAGCAAGAGCGCCAGCCCATACCAGCGCAAGCCCCACTGGATGACGAACGCGAGCGCGAGGAGCACGAACGCCGCCAGTGCGCCAACACGGAGGTAATTGCGCACCCGCCCCTGGTTGGACCTGGTCGCGATGCAGTAGCTCGCGAAAGCAACCTCAACAAGTACAGCGATCAAAAGGATTACGTCAACCATGTGGGACTCCTTTCATTCTTACTACTGATGCTCTTGGTATTCGATCGTTTGCCGAGTCCACGCCTTGCTCCTCAGGCATGGACTCGTGCCAGTCCGGCAGGGGCCAGGTAACCCACCCAGGCGTGGGCGCAGTGGTCGGCGCCAGCGAAGCCGCCTGCCCCCCACAACTCCAGCTCCCAGGAATCATTCCTGCCATGACGAGGAAACCGAACAGTTGCTTCACGAGATTGCTTGTGAGGAGGAGAATTTCTTATTATAATCTACGCCGGAAGCCACCCAAAGGTTCCGATCCACAATAAATATCTGCATCATCAGCATAATCTGCGGTCCGGTTCTCGGTTCTCGATCCTCTCCTTCCTGGTATATAATTCATTCAACGTATGCCCAAGACCATCCTGACCGACCGCGATATCGAAGACCACGCCCGCCGCGGCGAGACCATCCTCGTTCTCAGCGAGGACACCTTCCTCACCGACCTGGCCTACGAAAAGGCCCGCGCCCTGGGCATCACCCTCCTCCAGGCGGGGCCGGACCAGCCGCCCGCCGCCCCGCTGCGCCCCTACCTGTCCCGCACGTCGGCGCCAGGCACCTCTCTGGCGGCGCAGTCTGGGCGCAACCTGCTGCGCTTCACCCCGCAGACCCCCGAGGCGGCTCTGCGCGCCGCAATCGTCGAGACCGGGCGTCTCGCCTACCAGAGCGGGTTGATGGTCTCCAACGACGGCAACATCTCCGTCCGCCTGCCGGATGGGAACATCCTCATCACCCCCTCGGGCGTCTCCAAGGGCCGCATCCAGCCCGGCGAGCTGCTGGTCATCGACCCCGAAGGCAACCTGGTCAGGCCCGCCGCCGACCCGGCGCTCAGGCCCACCTCCGAGCAGCCCATGCACCTCGAGGTCTACCGCCAACGCCCCGACGTGCGCGCGGTCATCCACACCCACCTGATCTTCGCCAACGCCCTGGCCATCTCCAGGGGCCAGATCCGCATGGACGTCATCCCCGAAGCGGCCATGTCCTTCGGCAGCGTGCCCATCACCGGCTTCTCCATGCCCTCCTCGACCCAGAACGCCGAAGCCATCCGCGGGCTGGTCGGCGCCCACGACGTGATCCTCATCCGCAACCACGGCAGCCTGACCCTCGGCAGGGACCTCGACGAGGCCCTCATCCGCCTCGAGCGGCTCGAGCACGTTGCCAAGACACTCACCTTCGCCGAGCTGCTCGGCGGGGTGAACCCCCTCCCCGCAGAATTATTGGAAGCCATCGCCCAGACCATGAAAAAGTAGGGGGCGACCTGCTATCGCTTTGTCCCTGCCAGTGTCACCTGGATCTGCATGGTCCGGCCGCCGCGCACCAGCTCGATCGTTACTGTTTGGCTTTTTTTCTTCCTGCTCAATTTCTAGCCGGAGGAAACCTTGCCTGGGTACTGGCAGCATGCACAGCACCGGGCGGCTGATCGAGGCCGGGTCCACGGTCCAGGTCTTCATTTTTTCGATCGCCCCCGAAGGCCGCTCCTCCCCGATAGAGTGGATAAAGTGCTCGATGGCGATCATCGTCGAGGGATCGAGCAGCCCGCCCATTTTATAGAGCGAGTCAAGTGCGCTGGCATGCAGCCGGCTGACTACCTGGGGCAGGGCGTCGACTGCCAGGCGGTGGAAATCAAGGATCGGGGAGTTGGCGGCGAAAGCGGCGCTGCGTTTTTCTTACGCCGCGGCGCGCATAACGATGTATTCTCCCAGGCTGATCCCATAGATTGCCAGGCGGTCCGCGGCGACCTCGGGACGACTCAGCAACCAGTCCACCACTGCCCGCAGCGGGGTTTCCATATCCGCGCGGTAGAAGAGGCCTTCTTCGGGGAGGGTTCCCTGTCCGGGCAGGTCGACCAGGAGATTAGCCAGCGCTTTATCGGCGAGCTGCCCCCCGGCAGCGATTTCTACGGCTACCTGGCCATCTTCGAACACGCCGCGCGCAACCGGGAGCTGTACCGCCTGATGCTCGGCAGCCAGGGCGCTTCTGCTCTCACCCGCCGGGTCTATGATTACTTCATCGCCGAGACCGAGCGGGAGATTACCGAGCGCCATTTCTTTCCCGAGTACACCCAGCCCGCGGCCGTCATGGCCCGCTACGTCACCGGGGCGATCATGGAACTGATCATCTGGTGGATCGAGAGCCCCAATCCATATACCCCGCACCAGATGGCAGACATGGTGTTTCACATGCTGCACAAGGCCTGAGCACGCTCAAACCCAAGGCGCGACCCGTGGCGACCGCTACCACGCCTTCGGCCACGTCCGCTTCGCGCGAGCGAGGGTCAGCTAGTCCAGTTTCGCTTTCAGACTACCCAGTCCATACCGCTCCAGCTCGTCCCACAGGCCCATCTGGCGGGTCCAGCGCGTCACGAGCGCCTGGCCCGCCGGGGTATTCCAATCTTTTTCCAGGTCGGCGTGGCATCTGGGGCCCAGGCCCACCCGGTCGTGGTGGCAGAAACGGCATTCGAGGGGCTGGCGGCCGCTGCCGTGCAGCTCACACAGGCCGTTCTTGAGGAAGTTGCAGCCACGGGGAGCGTACTCGTTGAAGCCAAAAAAACCCTCGCAGCCGTAGAAGGCCGGCGAGAGCACTCCAAACGAGTGGTCGGGAGAGAGCTCGAGCATCATCCGCGGGCCCAGGCCGGCTTCCAGCGCGCTGGCCGCCTCTTTGACCGTCCACCAGCCGGGGCGCTGGCAATAGCTCAGGCAGACCTCGCACGAGCAAGGCTCGGAAGGAGGATATTTCCGCTGGAGATCTTGTTTGTGGCGCATCGAGGATCTATTCCCAGGTGAACTCCAGGGTCGCCTCCTGGGGCAGCGTGATCTGGATAGAAGCCGGTTTGGCCGTCCCGCACACCCCGCCCTGGCAGTTGCAGTTCTGGTCCATCACCTTGCTGGTACACGAGATGGCCGCATAGGAGACGGACCATTGGCCGCTGCTGGTCCTGGGGAAAAAGGCGTAGAAGGTGCCGGTGGCGTCGGTGAGCGCGTCGGTGCGCGGGGCTTCCCCTCCGCTGCCCTGGATCAGGGCAAACTGGACGCCGTTGACCGGCGCGCCGGTTTTATCAACCAGGCGCCCGCGGACGACCAGCACGTCGCCCGGCTCGACCTCGGGCGCGGTCTTGAGATCCTTCTCCGGTTGGATCAGCAGGGCGAAGACCCAGCCCTGGATCCCGGATTTGGCCTTGACGTAGATCCACTCGTCGCCGCGCGAGCGGCCGCGCACGGTCAGGCTTTCCCCCTGGTTGACCAGCATCGCGGCGGGGAAGAGGTAGCCCGGGCCGGTGCGCAGCTTGAGCGCGTTCACGGTCGAAGTGGCGGTGAACGGCGTAAAGGAGGTCGCGGCGGGGGGCTGTGTGGCGGCAGGCTCGGGCGGCTGGGCCGCGGTCGCAGCGGCTGGAGGCTGGGAGGGCTCCGCTGGGCTTCCGGTCGCGGATGCGGACGGCTGGGACGCACCAGGGGTCACCGTGAACTGCGGCGGGATGACCGTGAGCGCCACGGTGGGCTTCGCCGCCGTGGCGGCCGGCGCGAGGGTGGGGGATTTGGCTCCCGGGGCGGGCATGTTGCAACCCACCGCCAGCAAAGCCATCAGCAGGACGATCGACGCTCGTTTCCAGTTCATAGGGTCACCTGTGAGATTTGAGATGAAGATTCAGCTACATGGTATAGATTATTCATTTTACATGAAGCCCTGGAATTTTAGACGAGATTGGGGGCGAGTGTGTTCCCCGGGAACCAAAATGGGATATGCAGCGTCATCCAGAAAGAAAGTGAATTTGACCACATTTATCGGAAAAGAGTTGCCCAATGAATACCAAACGCCTTACCCCATCCATATTCTTTTTCCTGGTAGCAGCCCTGGTGCTGGCGGCCTGCCAGCCGGGCTCACTCCTGCCATTACCCACATCCACAACGGCCAGCACGCCCGTTCCTCCAACCCCCAGCCCTACGCCGGTACCACCCAGCCCGACCGCGGTCCCACCGAGCCCACAGCCGCCTGCGGCTACCCCTGTTGGGAGCCGGCTGACTCCGGACGGCGTCGTCCTCGAGCTGGCCTACGAGCCCACCTTCTTCCGCCCCGAGGCCTCTTATGTCTTCGGCCGGCCGCCGGTCTTCGTCCTGCTCGCCGACGGGCGCGCCATCTTCACCGCCGAGGGCGCAACCTACGATCAGGAGAAGGTCATGATCGCTCAACTCACTCCCGAGGAGAGCGCAGCCCTGCTGCAGAGGGTGCGCGACCTGGGCATCGATCGCCTGGAGAATCATACGGATTTCTGCGGTTCCAAGAACGGCGACCAGCAGCAATGCGTGGCGGACGCGGCTTTCACCATCCTGCGCATCCGCCAGGCAGACGACAGCCTGAAAGAGGTCAAGATTTACGCCGACTTCGCCAACGACAGGCAGGCCTTCGAGGGCATCAAGGACCTGCTCAGCAACTACACCCACCCCAAAGCGGAGCCCTACGTCCCCGAGAAAGCCGCCCTGTTCCTCTCGGAGAGCGAGCCGGATCCCGCGCAGAAAGCCGTTGCATGGCTTTTGGACGCGGCACTGCTCAACCATAAACAGAGCGATACCCACCTGTGGGCGGTCGCGCTCCAGGGCCAGGAGCTGAAGGATTACCTGGCGGCGGTCGAGCGCAATACCGGCGACGCCTTCTTCACCAAAGATGGCAAGAGCTACCGCGGCTACTTCGTCCCCTGGCTCCCCGGCGCGGATTACAGCGAGGAGCTGCTGAAGGCCTTCCCCAGGCCATAATTTGGCCTGATAGCCCAGACCCTAAGGGTTTTTAAACCCCTTAGGGTCTTTTTATCCTCATCCAAAGCTCTGAAATTCCCAGCTCAACAGGTCGCCCTCGATATGATCCTTGATTCCCACCTTCTCCATTAAAAACATGACCTGGGCGCGGTGGTGCATGTCGTGGGTGATGACGTGACCGATGGCCCCGCCGAAGGTCTTGGGCTGTGGGGGCTGATCGAGCACGTCCAGGAAACTGTCATCCCAGCGTCCCTCACGGGCGATCTGCCTGGACAGGTCCGCGAACTCGCGGCTGGCGGCGCTCAGGCGCTCGAGCAGCACAGGGATAGACTCGCCGCCCGGCTCGCGCAGCGGGCGTTCGTGGAGCAGGTCGGTCCACATCTCCAGATTGCGGATCATGTGGACGAAGGTCTTGCGCAGCGAGCGGTGGTCGATCTCGAACTCGCGGTCGAGCGCCTCGTCTGGCAATCCCTGGCAGGCCAGCAGCAATTGCCGCGTCGTCCAGGCATCGTGCCCGAGCAGGCGGTCAAGCAGGTCCATCTTGAAGGTATTTTCGGAGAAGAGCCAGGATTCTGACCGAACAATCCACTTTACGCTCGCCGGGGCGCCGCCAGCTCTCTGCCAGCGGAAAATAGGGGGACCTTCGAACAGCCGGGCCAAAATCCCACAGGCAATCTGGGCCGCGCTGGCGCCAGATCCACTCCATCCCCTCCCGCGCAATGACTCTCCACGATCCAAAGCGCGAAATGATTTCTAGCCCATCCATCCAGTCTGAAAACTCCTTTGCGTTCATCTGCGGCGGCCTGCTCAGGCAGCCGCCATAGACGTAATAAATCCCATCTTCCTTATTCCAGACCCATTTTAAAAGCGGTTGTTCCAACGCTGGCGGCAGTTCACTCCCGGGAGAAGAGAGCAGGAGCAGCGGATACAACCCGGCGAGCTTAAGATATTTGCCCTTCTTGCGGATACCATTCAATGCCAGGTGCGCTGCCCGCTCAGCAGTTGCATCATAGGTGCCGCTTTGGAACGTGCGCTCCACGATCCCCGTCCAAATGCTGGCAGGATCACTCACGGCCGGGTGCCGGGCATCAATCCTGGCCAGGGTCCCCGCAGTGATAAAGCGGATATTCACCGGCCAGCCTTCGTGCTTCTCAGGGGGATCGGACCAGGTTGCTTCGCCCGCCAGAACTTTGCAGCAAAACCCGGCGGCTTTTTTAAGAACATCGCTTTCGGGGTCCAGGCCCAGGGCCAGCGCCCGATAAATTGCTAATTCGGTAGTGGGGAAGCGAGAGCGGAGCGAGGAATCCCGGGAATGGAACCTGCCCCAGGTCCCATCCGCATGTTGATTTTCCTTAAGCTCGCCCACCCAGCGGCTTTCCAGCATCGCGGTCCGCGCCTCCACGGAAGGTGGATCCGCAGTGGAAAGCCTGAGAACGTCGCGGACCAACCGGAAGCGGGGAACCGGTTGAGTGGTCCCTTCGAGGAGCAATTCGCCAAGAGCTTCGATCTCTTTTCGATCGTCGTAAGAGCGGATGGTGGTCATTCCTGCATCTCCTTATACACCGCTGAAATGAAGGTGAGGTTTCGCCTTGTACAATCGGATTGTTGGGTCGAATGACTTATCTACGCGGGCGTCAGCCTGAAAGTTCCAGAATGGCACCTGGCGGAAGTTGCGCATCATGCCGGTACTCGGTTCTCGCTTTTTTCCCTTTTCTGCGCTACAATCCAGCCCATGGGTTGGGACGTCATCGGGCACGAATGGGCCGCCGACCTGCTCGCCGAGCACGTGGCCTGCGAGCAGGAGCGCCACGCGTACCTGTTCATCGGCCCGCCGGGGGTGGGGCGGCGCACCCTGGCGCTGCGCTTCGCCCAGGCGTTGAACTGCTCCCGCCCGCCCGCGCCCGGGCAGCCCTGCAGAACCTGTAGCTCCTGCACCCGCATCGAGCGCATGCAGCACCCCGACCTGTTCGTCGTCCAGGCCGAGCAGGAAGGCGGCATCCTCAAGGTCGAGCAGATCCGCGCTCTGCAGCACAGCCTTTCCCTGGCTCCCTACGAGGCGCGCTACAAGATCGCCCTGCTGCTGCGCTTCCAGGAAGCCAATCCCAACGCAGCCAACGCGCTGCTGAAAACCCTCGAAGAAGCCCCGCTGCGGGTGATCCTCCTCCTCACCGCGGATACGCTGGAAAGCCTGCTTCCGACGATCGTCTCGCGTTGCGAGGTGGTCCGCCTGCGGCCGATGCCCATCCACCGCCTGGCGGAATGCCTGCGCCAGACGGCCATGCTCGACACAGAAGACTCAAGCCTGCTGGCGCACATCTCCGCGGGGCGGCTGGGGATCGCCCGGCAGATGCTCTCCGACCCCACCATCCTGGGCAACCGGAAGGAATGGCTGGACGACCTGGTACGGCTGCTGGGCGAGCCGCGCCGCGAGCGCTTTGCCTACGCCAAACGAATCAGCGAGGACCGGGATACCTTCCGCCAGGTGATGCTGACCTGGATTTCCTACTGGAGAGACGAGATGATTTGCGCCGCGGGCGCGGACACACCGCTGGTGAACCTGGACCGCGAGGCCGAGCTGCGCCAGTTGGCCGAGACCGTGGATCTGGACACCGCCCGCCGCCTGGTCGCCGGCATCGAGGCCGGACTGGAGCGCCAGGACGCCAACGTGAATCCCCGCCTCCTCGCCGAGGTCCTCACGCTCGACTGGCCCCGCGTCCACCTGACCGAAGAAGTCCCGGACGAGTATTGAAGATTTTTACCACTTACCCTTCTATAGCACCCTTCAATTTGCGGGCCAGGGAGCCGAAGTGGGCCGTGTAGCGCATCTCCTCCTCGCGCGGGCGGGGCAGGTCCACAGTCAGGTCCAGGTGCACCCGCCCCGGGCGGGAAGAAAGGACCAGCACCCGGTCGGAGAGGAACAGCGCCTCGGAGATCGAGTGGGTCACCATCAGGACCGTCTTTTTGCGCGCCTGCCAGATATAGAGCAGCTCAGCGCCCATCCGCTCGCGGGTCAACGCGTCCAGCGAGCCGAAGGGCTCATCCAGGAGGAGGAGGTCGGGATCCATGATCAACGCGCGGGCGATCGCCACCCGCTGCGCCATCCCGCCCGAAAGGTTGCGCGGCCATTCCCCTTCGAAGCCCTGCAGCCCCACCAGTTCGATCAGCTCCTGCGCTTTTCCACGCGCGTCGGCCGCCGGCGCGCCTTGCAGCTCGAGCGGCAGGGTGATATTCTCGATCACCGTCCGCCAGGGCATCAGGTTGGCCTGCTGGAAGACTACCCCAATCCGCGGGTCCTGTCGCTCGAAGATCGCCTCCCCCGCGGTTGGCTTGAGCAGCCCGGCCAGGATGCGCAGCAGGGTGCTTTTCCCACTCCCCGAAGGCCCGAGGACGCAGACGAACTCCTCCGAGCATACATTGAAATTGACGTCCTGCAGCGCTTTCAGGCCTCCGTTCCCGTTCGGGAAAGAGGCGTACAGATTGCGCACTTGCAGGAAAGCATTCGACATGGCGTTCATGGCATCAGGGCAAGTAATCGTTCGAATATGCTTTGTTCAGATCGAGCGGTTTGGACAGCATGCCCATGTCGAGGAGCACCTTCTGCATGTTCTCCCAGGCCTGGGGATCCGTGTAGCCGGGCCGGTCGGTCTTCCACAGGCCGAGCGAGACTTCCAGCTTCTTTTTCTGGATCGCCGGGTCGGCCGTGCTCAGCCCCTCGACGTATTTCTGGCTGATTTTATACGCCTCATCCGGGTTGTTGACCGCTTCGGTGATTCCGCGCAGGGTAGCCCTGACCATCCGGCGCACCAGGTCGGGGTTGTTCTTCAGGGTGTCTTCGTTGGTGATCAGGCCATTGGAGACCAGCTTGAGGTAGTCGGCGACACGGAGCACGTCCACCGGAAACCCGCGCGCTTCGAGCTGGATCGGCTCGTTGGTGACGTAGACCACCACGGCATCCTCCCGGCCCGCCGCCAGCGCCTCGACCTGGTTGAACCCAATCGTGTCGAGCGTCACGTCGGTTTCCTTCAGCCCGCCGGCGTTCAATATCGCCCGCAGGCCGATGTAGCTGGCCCCGGAGAGGGCCGGCGTTCCGATCTTTTTTCCCATTAAATCCTGGGGCTTGAGGATCCCAGCGCCCTTTTTGGAGGCCACGCCGACCGGGTAATCCTGGAACCAGGCCATGGTGTAGACGATGGGCAGCCCCTGCGAGCGGCCGAGGAGAACCTGCTCGCCGGAGACGATGGCAAACTGGATATCGCCCGCACCGGTCAGGGTGACCGCGTTGATCTCCATGCTGTAGTCGAGCTGAACGTCCAGGCCGGCCTCGCGGTAATAGCCCTTCTCCATCGCCACATACAGGGGGGCGAACTGGATATCGGGGATGTAGCCGACAGGCAGGCGGATTCTGGTCAGCTTGCCGGCGGGGGTGGTTCCACCCGGAGCGGGATAGCCGGGGCCGGAAGACTGGATGTTGGGCACGAACACCGGATAACCGGTCGGCGCGCTCGAAGGGGCCGAAGCGACGGTCGTCGGAGCGGGCTGCGGGCTGCAAGCACCGAGCAGCAGGGCGGCAGTCAAAATCAAGATCAGCAAGCGATATTTCATGGACAAAAACTCCAGGGTTGAATTTCAAAAACCGGCGAAAGGACCTTCTCTCGACCGGGAATTTACCGGTTGTGCGTTTGCCAGCGCAGCAGGCGGCTCTCCAGGAAGATCACCACACCATAGAGGCAGAGGGCCATAAGGATCATCGCAAAAACGGCGACGAAGACCAGCGCGGTGTCGTACTGCCCGCGCCCGATGTTCACCAGAAAGCCCAGCCCGCGGTCAGAGCCGACGAACTCGCCCACCACCGCGCCGATCACCGACAGGGTCGCCCCGATGCGCAGCCCACCGAGCAGGATGGGGAGCGCTGCCGGGATTTCCAGATGGACGAGCATCTGGACGCGGGTGGCGCGCATCGAGCGCATCAGGTCGCGCAGGTTCTCGGGCACCCCGCGCAGCCCGACCATGGTATTGACCAGGACAGGGAAGAAGACGATCATGGCGCAGATCAGGATCTTGGAGAACATCCCGGGCCCGAACCAGATCACCAGCAGCGGGGCAATCGCCACCGTGGGGATTGCCTGGCTGGCGACGATGAACGGCGAGAGGAGGCGCTCCAAGATGGGCGAGCGGTACAGCCAGTAACCGATCAGGGTCGCCAGGCTGCTTCCCAGCAGCAACCCGAGCAGGACCTCTTCCAGGGTGAACAGGGTGTTGCGGATCAGGCTGCCGTCTGCCAGGACGCGCAGGAACCTCTCCCAGACCTGCAGCGGCCCGGGGAGGAGAAAAGCGGGGAAGCGCCCCCACAGGATGGCGAGCTGCCAGGCCGCCAGGATCAGGCCGAGCATCCCGCAAATCCAGGCAAAGCGCTGTAAGTCCTCAAGACGGGAATGCGGCGCTTCCGCAGGGGACGAAGTATTGGTAAAAGCCTTCTGAAGATCCATTTCGACCAGTTTTTCTCCGGTTTGCTCTCAGGGGTTTAAAGCAAACACCCCGAAAACAGGCGGTTTTCGGGGCAGGAAATATTCGTTGACTGGTATGCGTGATACCAGTAAGCACCTTCTCTCATCCGGACTGTACCGTCGGCCCCGGAGTTTCACCGGATCCTGTCCCCGGTAGGGGACTCGTGGGCTGTACCACCGATCGGGACTTGGGAGTTAGCTCCCTCACCCTGCCCCGAAGGTAATTCTTTTTAATTTTCTCAAGTATATTCCGCACCGCCAGCGATGTCAATAGATTTTTGGGGTGATTTGTTGGATATTTCACAAACGATGCCTGCGCCGGCCTGGCCCCGTTGACAATTCCCCCCACCTGGGGTATCCTTGCCTCGTCCGGGTGGGACCGGCGCGGCAGAGCCCTGCGAACCCCGTCAGGTCCGAGAGGAAGCAGCGGTAAGGAGGTCACTCTGGGCGCCGCCGGGAATCCTGCCCGGATATCTTTCTCTCCAAACCCTTCATCAGGCCAGCCCCGTTGAACGAGATACCCCCCATTTGCGATTACGAAAATTCAGATTACCAGACTTCGTTCTGGGAGCGCGGCGGGCGTGAGTATGAGGACGCGGTCGAGGCAGTGGCCCTGCGCCGCCTGCTGCCCAAAAGCGGCGCGCTCCTCCTCGAGCTGGGCGCCGGCGCCGGGCGGAACACGCCTCGCTACGCCAGTTACGAGCACGTCGTCCTGCTGGACTACTCGCGGACCCAACTGGAACAGGCCCAACAGCGCCTCGGCCGCAGCCCGCGCTACACCTACGTCGCCGCGGATATCTACCGCCTGCCGTTCAACCCGGGCCTCTTCGACGCGGCGACCATGATCCGCACCCTGCACCACATGGCCGATCCACGCCGCGCCCTGAGCCAGGTGCGCCAGGCGCTCCAGCCCGGGGCAGTCTTCATCCTCGAATTCGCCAACAAGCAGAACCTGAAAGCCATGCTGCGCTACGCGCTGCGCCGCCAGGCCTGGAGCCCGTACTCGCCCGAGCCGGTCGAGTTTGCCCCGCTCAATTTCGATTTTCACCCCGCGACAGTGCGCACCTGGCTGCGCCTGGAGGGCTTTCGCCTCGAGCGCCAGCTCAGCGTGTCGCATTATCGCATGGATTTTTTCAAGCGCTATTTTCCACTCGGGTTGCTGGTGTGGATGGATTCGCTGGCCCAGCTCACCGGCGATTGGTGGCAGGTCAGCCCGAGTGTGTTCGTCCGCGCCGTGGCGATCGGGGCAGAGCCGGCCTCCGAGGGCGCTACTCCGGCGACAGGGTTGTTCCGCTGTCCGGCGTGCGGGCAGTCGCTGGATTCAGAAGAAGCGGAGCAAGACCTGACCTGTTCGAAATGCGGGCGGGTGTGGTCATGTAAAGATGGGATTTACGATTTCCGGGGAAGTTAAAACATCTCACCACAGAGCACACAGAGAACACGGAGAAAAAAGAAGAGAAGAACAAATCGTTTGATGGTGAAGGCCTGTTTGCTGTAGAGTTACTGGAGTAAGCAGCAAAGGCCAGTGCCGAGGCCACAGAGAAGGGATGCTCGTTTTTCATGGTAGAGGGCGGTGGAGGAGGAGAGCATGGACAGGGGTGAGATTAATGAGATTACGCGGGCGATTATTGGGGCGGCGATACGGGTGCACAAGGAGCTGGGGCCAGGACTGCTGGAGTCTGCGTATGAGGCGTGCCTGGAGTATGAATTAAAAGAGCAGGGGTTATCGGTTGAGGCGCAGAAAGCGTTGCCAGTCCGGTACCGTGATGTGACTCTGGACTGCGGGTACCGGATGGATCTTTTAGTGGAAGATCTGGTCGTTGTGGAGGTAAAATCGATCGAAGGAGTTCTCCCCATCCATGAGGCTCAGATCCTTTCTTATCTGAAGCTTTCCGGGAAGCAAGTGGGCCTGTTGATCAACTTCAATGTTAAAATCCTCAAAAATGGCGTCCACCGTTTTGTCCTGAATTAATCCTCTCTCTTTTTTTATCTCTGAGATCTCTGTGGGCTCTGTGGTGAAATCTTCCCCCTCTGATAAAGCAGCGCTGCGCGGCGAGCCATCGTACGTCTGGCGGGCGGGGCAGGAGCGCCGGCTGCGCATGATCGTCGAAGGCGCAGGGGAGCGTATGAGCGGCAAGATCCTCGAGGCGGGCTGCGGGTTGGGGATGTACGTCGAGCACATGGCCGCGGAGGGGGCGGGGACGGTCTTCGGGATCGACATCGAGTTCGAGCGGGTACGCCAGGCGCACGAGCGCAGTGAAAACCTGGCCTGCGCGGTGGGCGAGCACCTGCCTTTTCCGACCGAAAGCATGGACCTGGTCCTCAGCCACGAGGTGATCGAGCACGTGCAGGACGACGCGGCGGCGATCCGCGAGATCGTGCGGGTGCTCAAACCCGGAGGGCGGCTGGCGCTGTTCTGCCCCAACCGCGGCTACCCTTTTGAGACGCACGGCATCTACTGGCGCGGACGCTACCATTTTGGCAATATCCCCCTGGTCAATTACCTACCGCGCCCGCTGCGGGACCGCCTGGCGCCGCACGTGCGCATCTATTCGCGGCGCGACCTGGAGCGCCTTTTCGCCGGTCTGCCGGTGCGCTTCGTGCGGCGCACGGTGATTTTTGGGGCCTACGACAACATCATCGCCCGCCGCCCGGCACTGGGCAGGGTACTCCGCGCTGCGCTGCAAGTTCTCGAAAAGACCCCCCTGCGATTTTTTGGCCTATCCCATTTCTGGGTCGTAGAAAAAGAGAACCATTAGAAAAGAGCAGAGAACGGAGAACAGTTATTCGATAACTGTTCTCCGTTCTCTGCTCTCCGTTCTCTTTTTCCTATCTTTTCCCCCAATGGATCGCCACCGTCCCCAGCATCAACCGCCGGTACCCCACTTCGCGGAAGCCGGCGGCGGCGAGGCGCGCGGCCAGCTCCTCGGCGCGGAAAAAGTGCTCGGTGGAGACGGGCAGGTAAGTGTAGGCGTCGCGCTGACCGGTGATGAGCCAGCCCATCGCCGGGATCACGAAATGCAGGTGGAGGAAAATCAACGGGGAGAACGGGTTGGGGGCCGGGCGGGTCGTATCCAGGGCAACCCAGCGCCCGCCGGGCCTGAGCACGCGGTGCTGCTCGCGCAGAGCCTGCTGCACGTCAGCCACGTTGCGCAGCAGGAACCCGGAGATCACCGCGTCGAAGCTGCCCTCGCGGAAGGGCAGGTGGAGCGCGTCGGCGGCGGACCAGGCAATCCGCTCGACTCCAGTTTCGACATGCGCCTGGCGCCCGGCGCGCATCATCGCCAGGGTAAAATCCGCCGCGACCGGGCGCAGGTCGGCCTGCTGGCGGAGCGCCTCGCGGGAGAGATCGCCGGTGCCCGCGCCCAGGTCGAGCAGCCGGTCGCCGGGGGCCAGCTCCGCGCGACGGATCACCTCCTCGCGCCAACGCAGGTCCTGTCCGCCGGTCATCAGGCGGTTCATCAGGTCGTAGCGGGGTGCGACGCGAGTGAAAATGTCTCGGACGTAGCTTGCCCGCCCGTTCACCTGTGCCTGCCTGTCCTGGCCGGACAGGCCAGGGCGCCCAGGTGTAGGCAAGCCGGGTTTATCCATTCTTGGTGAGCTTGGGATTGGAAGCCGGGACCCAGGCCAGGATTGTGGTGCCCTCCCCGGGTTCCGAGGTGATCTCGACGTCGCCGCCGACGTTGCGCGCCCGGGTGTGCATGTTCGACAGGCCGTGGCCGATGCTGGTGGTGGTCTTGCTCTGATCAAAACCGCGTCCGTCGTCGCTGATCTCCAGCAGCGCGCGGTCGGACGTCGTCCACAGGTAGATCTCCACGTGGGAGGCGTGCGAGTGCTTGGCCACGTTGGCCAGCGCCTCCTGGCAAATGTGGAAGAGGGCCACCGCGTGAAGGGTAGGCAGGCTTTTCGCCAGGCCATCGGCGGGGGCTTTCAGAGTGACCTCGATGCTGGTATTCGCGCGGAACTCGGCCACCAGGCGCTGCAGCCCGTCCACCAGGTTCTCTTCGTGGAGCTGGCGCGGGCGCAGATCCAGTATGTAGGCGCGGATGTCGCGGATGGTGGAATTCAGGTCGGCGATGGCCTGATCGATCCGTTTTTTGGACTGCTGCTTATCCTCGGGAAGGAGCAGGCGGGCGTGCTCGAGGGTCAGGCCGACCGCGTAGATCGACTGGATAATCCCATCGTGGAGGTCCATCCCGATCCGCTCGCGCTCTTCGAGCACAACCAGGCGCCGGCTCTGCAGGTTCAGGTGGACGTTTTCCACCGCGGTGCCGATCCAGGCCGAGAGGGCGGTGAGGAACTGGCTCTCCAGGTCATTGAGCAGGCGCGACTGGCGGGTGACCACGCACAGCACGCCCACAACGCCGCTGCGCGCAGTCAGCGGGAAACAGGCGATCTGGTGGATGTTGCTCTGAGTGGTCTTGCGCAAGAAACGCTCGTTTTTGTCGGGGATGATCAGGAAGTGGGGCTGCCCGTCTGCGGCGGTCAGGCCGATCAAGCCTTCGCCGACCGCGAACCGGTCGCGTGTCCAAAGTGTGTCGACCGCGCTGCCGCGGTGCAGGACCAGCCTGAGCTGCTTGCCGGCTTCATCCCGCAGGAAGATCTCCCCGGCGTCTACCACCAAATACTCGACCACCCGGGTGAGGGCGATATCCAGGATCTCGTCGACCTCCGGGGCGGAAGCCAGCGTGGTAGCCAGTTCGTTGAGCAGAGCCAGGTCCTGGTTGCGCCGGGTAAGGGCTTCGTCGCGCTCGGCGAGCTGCTGGTAGAGGCGCGCGTTGGAGATAGCCACGGCCGCGTAGGACGCCAGGGTTTCGATCACCTGCTGGTCGTCCTCGGTAAACTCCAGGGCGGTGATCTTGTCGGTCAGGTAGATCTGCCCTAGCTGGCGCTCGCCCAGGCGGATCGGCACGCCCAGGAAGGAGTGCATCACCGGGTGGTTGGGCGGAAACCCGCTGCTCAGCGGGTGGTCACTGACCTCCGGGATGCGGATGATCTCGTTCGTGTGCATCAGCGCCCCGATCAGGCCGCGCCCGACCGGCGGGTGGTCGAGCCTGGCAACCTCCTCGGGGTCCATACCGATGGGGATGAACTTTTCCAGGTTGCCGCTCTCATCCAGCACGCCGACCGCCGCATAGCGCGCCTGGACCTGGTCGCGGGCCAGTTCGGCGATGCGCTCCAGGAGCGAATCCAGCGAGATATCCTGGACCAGCTCCAGGCTGGCCTGATGGAGGGCCACCAGGCGTTCCTCAAGTTGTTCGCGGGTGAGAATCATTCAGCAGCCTCGATGTCATCTGTAGCATAACGCATAAAATAATTTTACCTCAAATTGTCCCAATATCGCCCAGGAAGTGTTTGGTTCATTGGGAATACGTGTGAAGAGGCCCGCATTTGGGGGGACATACCACGGCGGATCCCAAAGAGCCAAGTGTTTCGTAGTTGAATCCGAGAAATGATAGCTTTTGCCAGTATTTCGCAGGTATCATCCAACCTGATTATGTTTGAAAGGTGTCTCTAGACTTAAGCATGGGCGCTGAAGGAACCTCGGAGCGGACCAAATTTTATAACCTATCCATCCCCGAACGGCAGGAATGGCTGGCCGCGCGGGGCGGCCTTTCTCCCGAAGACCTGGCCGGCATGAACGCCGGCCTGACCCTCGACCAGGCCGACCACATGATCGAAAATGTGGCCGGCCTGTACTCGCTTCCGTTGGGCATCGCCCAGAATTTCGTGATCAACGGCCGCGAGGTGCTGGTGCCGATGGTGATCGAGGAGCCGTCGGTGGTCGCCGGGGCCTCGTATATGGCCAGACTGGCCCGCGCGGGCGGCGGTTTCCGCGCCCAGGCCTCCGCCCCGGAGATGATCGGGCAAATCCAGGTCCTCGGCCTGGCCGACCCGGCCGCGGCGTGCGAGCGCCTCCTCGAGCGCAAGGCGGAGCTGCTCAGCGAAGCTGCCGGGATCGACCCGGTGCTCCAACAACTGGGCGGCGGCCCGCGCGACCTGGAAGCGCGCGTGATTGAAAACTCGCCCATCGGGTCCTTCCTGGTCGTGCACCTGATCTACGACGTGCGCGACGCGATGGGCGCCAACGCGGTCAATACCGCGGTCGAGCGCCTCGCCCCGCGCGTGGAAAGCCTGACCGGCGGGCGCGCGCACTTGCGCATCCTCTCCAACCTCGCCGACCGGCGCCTGGCCCGGGCTGAGGGCACGATCCTGACCGACCAGCTTGCCTTCGAAGGCTACAGCGGCGAGGACGTCCGCGATGGGATCATCGCCGCCTGGGCTTTGGCCGCCGCCGATCCTTACCGCGCGGCGACCCACAATAAGGGCATCATGAACGGCGTCGACGCGGTGGTGGTCGCCAGCGGCAATGACTGGCGCGCGGTCGAGGCGGGAGCCCACGCCTACGCGGCCCGCTCCGGCCAGTACACCAGCCTGAGCACGTGGGGCCGGGACGCCGATGGCAACCTGGTCGGAACGCTCGAAATGCCCATGGCGGTGGGGACCGTCGGTGGGGCGACGCGCGTCCACCCGGGGGCGAAAGCCGCCCTGAAGATCATGGGCGTGACCCAGGCCAGCCAGTTGGCCGAGATTATCGTCTCCGTCGGGCTGGCCCAGAACCTGGCCGCGCTGCGCGCCCTATCCACCGAGGGGATCCAGCGCGGGCACATGAGCCTGCACGCCCGCCAGGTGGCGATCGCCGCCGGGGCTGAGGGCGAGATGATCTCGCGCCTGGCCGACCGGCTGGTCGCCGAGCGCACGGTGCGCATCGACCGCGCGCAAGAAATCTTGAAAGAGTGGAGTCAATAGCATGGATTCATCCCAACGAGAGACGGTATCTTTGTTGAAACCAGACCGCGAGGTCGGGATCATCGGTTACGGCGCGTACGTGCCGCGCTACCGGCTGCCGGCCTCAGAAGTGGCCCGGGTATGGACGGATGGCAAGGGCGGGCTGCCGATCAAGGAAAAGGCCGTCCCCGGGCTGGACGAAGACGTGATCACCATGTCGATCGAGGCGGCGCGCAACGCGCTGGCCCGCGCCCGGGTACCGGCCGAAGAGCTGCGCGCGGTATGGGTCGGCTCGGAGTCGCATCCCTACGCGGTCAAGCCCACCTCCACCATCGTGGCCGAGGCTATCGGCGCGGTGCCGCACACCCAGGCCGCGGACTGGCAGTTCGCCTGCAAGGCCGGGACCGAGGCGATGGTCGCGGCGATCGGCATGGTCGGCTCGGGGATGGCGCGCTACACCCTGGCGATCGGGATAGACACCGCCCAGGGCCGCCCGGGCGACGCGCTGGAGTACACCGCGGGAGCCGGCGGCGCGGCTTTCATCCTTGGACCGGGCGAAGAGGCGCTGGCGGTCATCGAGGCGACCTATTCCTACGTGACCGATACGCCCGATTTCTGGCGGCGCGCCGAGCAGAAGTACCCCGAGCACGGGCAGCGCTTCACCGGCGAGCCGGCCTATTTCAAGCACATCAGCGAGGCCGGCCAGGCCATGCTCGACGCGACCCACACTACCGCCAAAGACTACACCTACGCCGTCTTCCACCAGCCCAACACCAAGTTCCCCCAGCGCGTGGCCGGGATGCTCGGCTTCACCAAGGAGCAGATCCAGCCCGGACTGCTCGTGCCGGTGATCGGCAACACCTACGCCGGCGCGGCCATCCTCGGCCTGACGGCCGTGCTGGACATCGCCAAACCCGGCGACCGCATCCTGTTGGTCTCTTTTGGCTCCGGAGCCGGCTCGGACGCCTTCGCGATTCGCGTCACCGACGCGATCACCGCGCGCCAGGACCGCGCGACCAAAACCAGCGAGTACATCGCCCGCCGCACCCAGATCGATTATGCCACCTACGTGCGCATGCGCGGCAAGCTGGCGATGAAGTAAAAAAAGTAATCAGTGAACAGTGAACAGGTATCAGGAAAAGCCAGATTTTTTCCTGATACCTGATCACTGTTCACTTCCAACTGGAGAACGATTATGTCTGAAGTCGTCATTATCGGCGTGGGGCAGACGCCCGTCGGAGAACATTGGGAGAAATCGCTGCGCGAGCTGGCGGTCGAAGCGATCGCCGCGGCGCGCAAAGACGCCGGCGGCGCCGTCCCGCAGGCGATGTACATCGGCAATATGCTTGCCGCGACCCTCTCGCACCAGGCCAACCTGGGCGCCCTGCTGGCCGATTACGCAGGGCTGAACGGGATCGAAGCCACCACCGTCGAAGCGGCAGGCGCCTCGGGCGGGGCCGCGGCGCGCATGGCCTTCCTGGCTGTGACCTCGGGCCTGGTCGACACGGCGCTGGTGGTCGGCGTGGAGAAGTGGACCGATGCGGTCGGCGCGGAACAGGAATCCGCGCTGGCCCAGATGATGGACAGCGACTACGAAGCCGTCCACGGGATGACGTCGACCTCGCAGGCGGCGCTCCTGATGCAGCGCTACCTGCACGACTACTCGCCCCCGCGCGAGGCGTTCGCCTGCTTCCCGGTCATCGCCCACGAGCAAGGCGCGGGCAACCCCAACGCGATGTACCGAAAGGCGATCTCCCCCGAGAGCTACGCCAGGGCGGACATGGTGAGCGACCCGCTCAACCTGTTCGACGTGGCTCCCCTGGCGGATGGCGCGGCGGCGCTGGTGCTCACCCGCTCGGAGCTGGCTCCCAAAGACCTGCCCCATCCCCTGGTGCGCATCACCGGGTCGAGCCTCGTGACCGACACCCTGGCCCTGCACGACCGCCCCGACCCGCTGGCCTTCTACGCAGCGGCCTTCTCGATCGAGCGCGCCTGCCGCCAGGCAGGGATGATGCCCAAGGACGCCGATTTCTTCGAGCTGTTCGATGCGGCCTCGATCTACGCCGCGCTCTCCCTCGAAGCAGCCGGCCTGACCCCGCGCGGGCAGGGCTGGCGCATGGGGCCGGTCCCCATCGCGACCATGGGCGGGCTCAAAGCGCGCGGCAACCCGGTCGGCGCGACGGGGGTGTACCAGCTCGTCGAAGCCGCCCTCCAACTGCGCGGCGAAGCCGGCGCCTGCCAGGTGCCCAACGCCCGCCGTGGCCTGGTCCAGTGCCTCGGCGGCCCGGCTTCCACGGCGGTGACGCATGTGCTGGAGAGGATGTGAGAAAGTTACTTATAGACAAGTCAATTAAAGTTCGGACAACTAATTGCCCCGTAGCCATAGCGGTACAGAAAGGAGCTTTCAAAAGTAGCTTGATGCAAATATTCCTCAAACCGATCGGCTAATTGGGGCAGCTTGGCCACT
>DATKLX010000163.1:0-21294 GCA_035542155.1 Anaerolineaceae bacterium | reverse complement strand
TTGTCTTTTGCGTACTGTTCGCGTAACATGGGAGGTGCCTCCGCGGTATGGGTTTGGTCTGGTCACCTTCCTTTTACCAAAGAGGCATTTCGTTTGTCAAATTGTTAATGTGCTGGGTGCGTGTTTCGCACCAGAAACTAGTTTAGTAAAATTCTAGTGTTATGCAACATCTATCAGGCTATATCGGGCGGTGAGAACATGGAGGCTGAGCATGTGGATCGGGTTGGGCATCGTTGGTTTTGCAATTGTGGTCTATTTCGGCGTTGGGGCGCTCGCCGCGAACCAGCTCACCAGGCCTGTGCGCCGGTTTGATCCCACCAACCATCCTGGTATGCGCGGCCTGGTCTACGAAGAGGTAACCTACCCCTCTCGCGCGGAGGACGTTCATATCGCGGCATGGTATATCCCCACCAAAGAAAGCAAGCGGGCAGTGATCCTGGTGCCAGGGAGGGACGACAGCCGGACCAAGGGTTTCGACGAGCATTTCGTGGATTTCGCCGCGGCATTGCAGCGCGCCGGCCTGACCGTGTTGATGATCGACCTGCGCGGGCACGGGCAAAGCGGGGATGGGCGCTACACCTTCGGCCTGAAGGAACGCGAGGACGTCATCGGCGGCGTCGAGTGGTTGAAGGGACGCGGTTTCCGCGGAGGTCAAATCGGCGTTCTGGGGTATTCGCTGGGGTCCGCCGCCTGCATCGGCGCAGCCGCGGACGACCCGGAGATCGGGGCAATCGTCTCGGAGTCTGGCTATGCCGAGATTCGCTCGCTGGTCGAATCGCGTTGGGTGCAGGAAAGCCACCTGCCGCAGATTTTTCTCGACGCCACGCGACTGATGGGAAAAGCGATGTTTGGCTACGACATCCTGTCGTCTCGTCCGGTCGACGAGATCGCAAGGATCGCTCCCAGACCAATCCTGCTGATCCACTCCACGACGGACGAATATATCTCCTTTTCCCACCATTTTCCACAGCTCCAGGCTGCGGCGCCGTGGGCGCAGGTATGGGTGGTGGAGGGAGCCAAGCACGGCATGATTTACAACTTCAACCCGGATCTGTATGTTCAAGAGGTGGTCGACTTCTTCTGCAAGAACCTGGCTTGAGGTTTTTTCCAGGTGAATCGACCATCCCCACTTTACAGACTCCTATCCTGAATCGCCAGTTCTTCCGGGGGTGGGTAAACCCGGTATAATGGTCCCGTTCGCTGGAGAAAGACAATCTGCCGGTCGGTTTTAACCTGCCATTTAGCTTTGACTGGTAAGATCATCTCTACCGTAACCCGGTTCAAAAAAGGAATACAGGCCCGACCAGGGCCCGCGCACATCTATGGATATTCGCAAATACCGTCAAGACTTTCCCATCCTGCAGGAGGGCGCTGGGAAAAAGCCGGTCGTGTACCTGGATACGGCCTGCCAGAGCCTGCGCCCGCGGCAGGTGATTGAAGCGATCAGCGAGTATTACCTAAAGGTTTCAGCCTGCAGCGGTCGAAGCATGCACCGGCTCGCCGCGGAAGTGACCCATGGAGTCGACCAGTCCAGGACGCTGCTGGCCAGGTTTTTCAACGCGTCCCGGAAAGAGGAGATCGTCTTCACCCGCAACACCACCGAGGGGATCAACCTGGTCGCGAACTCACTGGGATTGAAAGCCGGGGACACGGTGCTTATCTCGGACAAGGAGCACAACTCCAATTTGATCCCCTGGCAGATCCTGGCCAAAAAACAGGGGGTCGCGGTCAAGATCATCCCCTCGAAAGCGGATAACACCTTCGACCTGGCAGCGTATGAAGCGCTGTTCGATGCAACGGTGCGCCTCGTCGCGCTGGGGGTCACCTCCAACCTGGATGGGGTGAGCGTCCCGGCGGCGGAAATCGTCAAGAAAGCTCACCAGTACGGCAGCCTGGTCCTTTTCGACGCTGCCCAGACCGCCCCGCACCGTGCAATCAACGTCAAAGCTCTGGATATCGATTTTATGGCGCTTTCCGGGCATAAAATGCTGGGCCCCTCCGGGACAGGAATCCTCTATGGCAAGTACGCACTGCTGGAACGAATGGAGCCTTTCCTGGTTGGCGGCGACACAGTGGCTTCCTCAACCTACACCTCATGCGAGTTCTTGCCCCCACCCGAAAAGTTCGAAGCCGGCCTGCAGGATTACGCCGGGATCTTTGGCCTGGGTGCAGCGGTGAAATACCTGCAGAACGTTGGATTGGACGCCATTCAAAAACAGGAAGCGCTGCTGAACGAATGCATCACAAGCGAAATCAAAGACATCCCCGGGCTCAGGATCATCGGGCCAGTCGATCCCAGGCTGCGCGGCGGGATAACATCTTTTACCATCGATGGGATCGACTCGCATCGCATCGCCCTGATGCTCGACCAGATGGCTGGGATTATGGTCCGCTCGGGCCAGCACTGTGTCCATTCCTGGTTCAATTCAAGGAAGATCAAGGGATCCGTGCGGGCTTCCTTGTACTTCTACAATACCCTCGAAGAAGTCGAGCTGTTTACCAGCAGCCTGAAGAAAATCAGAAAGGTGCTCGCCTAGCCCAATGTTTTGCATCGTTTCTTTCATCGTCCTGTCTATCCTGGGGATTTTCAGCGCTTCCAACCGCGAGCTGGCCCGTGAATCGCTCGACTGCGTTCTGCGCCGGGTGACTTTGCGGCCCTGTAACACCGGCTTCGATGAGAAGATGAAAGCCAGAATCCTCGGCGTGGTGATCACCCGCTCGGAGGGGGCGGCAATGTTCCTCAACCGCTATTTCGAACTCCTCTCCTGGGCATTCTTCATCCTCATGCTTTCCAGCATCATCTTTTCGGTGCGCGGGCTGGCGCTGTTTTACACCACAGGAAGCTGTAATGGGGCCAACTCAGAAGCCTTCTGCGTGTTCGATCCCAGCGGATCGAACAACCAGACCTCCACAGTGAGCCAGGGCTGCACCAAACCGGTCGCAGCGAGCGAAATGACCGCCCGGCTCAACAACATCGATCTGACCCAATTTCCGACGCTGAATAGCCAGAGCGGCCAGAAAATCATCATGATTGCCTGCTATCACTGCGACTATTCGCGCAAGGCGTATCCCGAGATCCGCGCGCTGGCTGACCATAACAACCTCGGCCTGATTTTTCTCCATTACCCGGTCAAGGAGAGCACCGATCATTTCTCGAAGATCAGCTACTGCGTCAATAAGCTGGCCGCGGAAAAATTCTGGGCGTTCAACGACGAGATGTTCAAAGGCAACAAGGCCGACCTGGACAACCCCGAATATGTGGACGGTTTGTTGACGTCGGTCGGGCTGGACGCGGACCAGATCAACGCCTGCGCGGCTGACCCGGCGACAGAAAAAGCCGTACAGGAGCAAATGCACGAGATCGTCAGGACCGGTTTCCAGGGCACGCCGACCGTCTTTATCAACGACCAAGTCTTCGTCGGGCCCAAGCCCTACCGGGTATACGCGATCGCATCGCAGGGGCTGCTGTACTGGCTGCGGTAAAAACCATCACCACAGTCCACACCAAGATCGCAGAAATGAAAAAGAGGAGACAGCTACAAGATCTTTAACCTTTTGAATGTATCCTGCGAGATCTCGTTGAGATCATAATCCCCCAAAGAGTTTGGATTGACCCAGGTGTACTCACAAAACTCGTCATTGAGTTGAACGCGGGTATCACGCGCCCGGCAGGAGAAGACCAGGAAGATCATGTCGGTTTGTCTCTGAGAGCCATCCGGGAAGAGCCTGGGATACTGGCCATCCTTGAAAAAGAGCGGCTGGTTTTGGTTATTCACTGAAGATGATTCGGATGGTGTTCCGGAATCTTGACACCTGAGTTATACTGATCGAAATTCTCTGATTAAATCTTTCGGGAGGGAAACCCTTGACCCAACCAAAAATCCAGAACCGCGACAAAATCGCGTCTAAATATAAGTGGAACGCCGAAAGCGTCTACCCCACCAGCCAGGCATGGAACGAGGCAGCCGATGCATATCCGTCCCTCATCCAGCAAATCGAGGGGTATCAGGGCAGCCTGGGGGAAGGACCGGGCACCTTGAAGGAGGCCTTCGCCGCGTTCGAACGGGCGACAGGCGAGGTCGGAAAGATGCTCGTCTATGCCTCAATGTCGCACGAAGTTGACACCACCGATACCGATGCCACCCGCATGCAGGGCAAAGCCTATGGCCTGTTTGGCCAGTACAGCGCTGCGGTGTCTTTTATCGGGCCGGAGCTGGTCGGGATTGGTATGAACACCCTGCGAACCTGGATGAGCCAGGAACCAGGATTGCAAATCTACGCGCATTATTTTGAAAACCTGTTCCGCTTGCAGGCTCACGTCCGTTCGACTGAGGTCGAAGAGCTGCTCGGCCTGGTCCAGACGCCATTTCAATCCACCGCCACTACCGCTTCCCTGCTCACCGACGCGGATTTCCGCTTCCGACCGGCGCTCAACTCGGATGGGGAAGAAATCCTCGTCGCGCAGAACACCAAAGACCAGATCCTCATCATGCCCGACCGCGAAGCCCGCCGCACCACCTGGGAAAGCTACCACAATACGTACCTGGCTCATAAAAACACGCTGGCAAACAATCTTAACACCTCCATTCGACAAAATGTCTTCACCACACGCGCCAGGCGCTATCCCTCGACCCTGGAAGCATCGTTGTTCGAGAACAACATCCCAGTTCAGGTCTACGCCAACCTGATCGAGACCTTCCGGAAAAACTTGCCGGTGTGGCACCGCTACTGGGGCGTGCGGCGCAAGGCGCTCGGCGTCGAGAAAATCTATCCCTACGACATCTGGGCGCCGCTGACATCCAGGCAGCCATCCATCCCATTCGAACAGGCCGTGGACTGGATCAGCGCCGGCCTGGCTCCTCTTGGCGAGGAGTACGTCAAGGCTCTGCGCAAGGGCGTGTTGGAGGACCGCTGGGTGGACGTATACCCCACCCATGGAAAATCTTCAGCACAGTTTTCTTCAGGCGCGCCGGGAACTTTTCCCTTTATCTGTATCCGTTATGACGATACGCTGGGGAGCATGAGCACGCTGGCGCACGAGCTGGGCCATTCCATGCATTCTTATCTAACCTGGAAGAACCAGCCGGTGATTTACAGCGATTATTCGCTGTTTGTCGCCGAGGTGGCCTCCAATTTTCACCAGGCGATGGTCCGCGCGTACCTTTTCAAGACACAGACCGACCCGGATTTCCAGATCAACGTGATCGAAGAGGCGATGGATAATTTTCACCGCTATTTTTTCATTATGCCGACCCTGGCTCGCTTCGAGCTCGAAATGCACCAACGCGCGGAACGCGGTGAAGGTTTAACCGCCGATGACATGGACAAATGCTGCGCGGATCTGTTCGCGGAAGGATTTGGAAATGAAATGAGCTTCGACCAGGAGCAAGCAGGGATCACCTGGGCTACTTTTGGGCACCTGTACACAGATTATTACGTCTACCAGTACGCTACGAGCATCTCCGCCGCGAACACCCTCTCCCGGCAAATCTTATCCGGCCAGGCCAGCGCAGCCGAAAACTATATTAAATTCCTCAGCTCGGGCAGCTCACTGTATCCCCTCGACGCGCTCAAACTCGCGGGGGTGGACCTGACCACTCCCCAGGCGGTGGAGGAAGCTTTCGCCGTCCTGCAGGGGTTGATCGACCGGCTGGAAAGATTGACCGCCGAGGGTCAATAAGTCAATCGGTTGTTTGGTCATTTGGTTACTTAGGGCCTAATTGACCAAGCAACTGGTTGATCCATCACTCTCTCAAATGATAAGGGATATCGATCATCACTCGCTGGTAACCGGTCTGGCGCTTGCGGTACAGCAGGGCCGCTTTAATCAGCCAGGCGGATTGGTTATGCAGGACGCCCTCCCACCAGTGAGCGGGGATGAACTCAGGCATCAGCAAGACAGCCTGCTGGCCGTCATTGTGCTCCAGATCGGTCTTATCCAGATAGTCCAACAAGGGACTCACAATCGACCGGTATGGCGACTGGACGACAACGATGGGAATATCGGGCAGCCAGTTGCACCACTTTCTACAAACCTCCTCCGCTGAACCTGGATCTAGCTCGATGAACACCGCGGTGATCTGGTCGGTCATGGACCGGGCAAAGTTGATCGCGTCGATCACCCCGCGATGAACGCCGGCGATGGGGATCACAACGCGGGGCGGTGGGAGCGGCTTGAGTGAAGGCGGCAGGCCATGGAGCGACAACTGCTGGGCGACCTCGATGTAATGGCGGTGTATCTGGCGAAAGACAAAGATAAACAACGGGATCAAGAGGATGGATATCCACGCTCCCAGAAGAAATTTGCTGTAGCCGATGATCAGTAGAGCGGCCCCAGTCACTACGGCACCCAGGCCATTGATTGCGGCCTTTACCAGCCAACCTGGGCCGCGGAGACGCAGCCAATGGACGACCATTCCGGTCTGCGAGATGGTATACGCCAGGAAAGCCCCCACAGCAAACAGCGGCACCAGGGAATGGGTATCACCGCCAAAGGCCAGGATCAACAGCGCAGTCCCGACAGAGAGCAGCACAATTCCGTTCGCGTACACCAATCGGTCGCCGAGGTTGGTCAACTGGCGTGGTAGATATTTATCCGCGGCGAGAATCGCGGCGATGCGCGGAAAACCCGCAAAACTGGTATTGGCCGCGACCGCCAGGATCAGCAATGTAGTCACCTGGACCAGGTAGTAGCCAATGCTTTGGTCAAAAATAGTGCGGGAAAGGGCGGATAGGATCGTTTCATTGGGTTGAGCAATCACCCCAAGCGATTGTGTCAAGCCGATCGAACCGGCAAAGAGGATGCCCATCAGAACGGTCATCACTCCGAGAGTGATGCGAGCGTTGCTCCGCTCCGATGGCTTGAACGCGGGGACTCCGTTGCTGATCGCCTCAACACCGGTCAGCGCAGTGCAGCCTGCTGCAAAGGCGTGCAAGACCAGAACCAGGGTCAGGGGTTGGACAGGCACGGGAGCGGCGGCTTCTAAGGGTACAGGGCCGCTGGTCGCTAACCGGTACAACCCAAGGGCTAGCATCGGCAGATAGGTGGCCAGGAAAAGGTAAACCGGAATAGACATCAGCGTGCCGGTATCCCGCAAACCACGCAAATTTGCCAGGGTCATCACCACCAGGATCGCGAGGGCCAGCTCGATACGGTAGGCGTGTACGAAAGGGAATGCTGAAGCGATCGCGTCCACACCGGCGGTGAGGCTGACAGCCGCAGTGAGGATGTAATCGATCAGCAGCGCCGCGGCAGCAACCAGACCGATCCGGGGGCCAAGGTTTTCACGAGCCACTACATACGATCCCCCTCCGGAGGGGTAGCCCTGGATGGTCTGCGCATAAGACAAGGCAACAATCGCCAGCAGCCCCACGATGGCCAGACCGATCGGGAAGGCCCAGCTCAGGCCGGCTGCCCCGGCAACCACCAGTCCCAGGTAAATTTCTTGATTTGCGTATGCGATTGACGAGAGAGCATCGGGAGAAAATGCCGCCAGCGCGCGGACTTTGTTCAGCTTTTTCTCGCTGAGCTCCAAAGTAGGCAGCGGTGAACCAAAAAGCATTTCACGGAGATTCATATTTTACCTTGCAGATGCCTCCTAAATGCATTCTGCTGGTTAAGTATAGCAAAAATTGAAATGTTAACATCTGATCAACAGTTCGAGTATTTTATTGACGGAGGCCAGAGAAATGGCTATAATCTGGAAGATCTTCCTAGACTTTCCCCCTTCCGATTGATCCAATTAAACAGGGTCATCAATTCGGCTCACCTAATGGGTGGGATTTCTATTGTGGGGAAGGGAAGAGATGAAAGCGAGACATTATGGACGCAATTTTGGATATACCAATTGAGGAGCAAAATCTCCAGTACGTGAGCAGTGTGAAACGGATCGCATTGGTGGCCCACGACAACAAAAAAGACGATCTGCTGGATTGGGCGCAGTATAATCGCGATCTGCTTGCCAGGCATCATCTAATTGCCACCGGCACCACCGGCCGGCTGTTGACGGAAAAACTGAATACCCCGGTCACCTGCCTGCAGAGCGGTCCGCTCGGCGGGGACCAGCAGATCGGAGCGCGCATTGCCGAAGGCACAATAGACTTGTTGATCTTTTTCTGGGACCCATTGGAACAACAGCCGCACGACCCGGATATCAAAGCGCTGCTTCGGGTCGCCGTGGTGTGGAATATTCCGGTGGCATGCGATCGGGCTACGGCCGATTACTTGATTTCATCCCCGTTGATGACCGGCCCGTACGAGCGCATTCTTCCCGATTACACCGCCCACATCGAGCGCTTGCAGGCCGCGCAGCCAGCACCCGCCCCAGTTAAACCCAGTCAAATTTGAATACACAGAATACACTTAAAAAGACCTCCTCTGAGCTGAGGAGGTCTTTTTCCTGATGATCGATTACCGATAACTGATACCTGTGATAGGTACACCCTTCGGTAGTCTGGCCGCCATCGCTTCCTTGTCATAATAGTCTCAGAAACCTTAGGCCCAGCACTTTGCGCCCTCCACTTTCGCGGAGTTTACCTTTTCAGCAGCCTGGCTATCTTCCCCGCTGCCAACTTCCGTTGGCTAAGACCCATCGGCTTTGCGCCCCTGGCTTTCACCAGGTTCACCTTTTTTGGCAGTCCAGCGACCATCTCTATTGTATGCGACAGGCATCGCAAACAAATAAACTCAGGTCTGGTACTTTGCGCCCCACGCTTTCGCTATGGGTTACCTTTATCGGGGTGCAATCAAGAGTATAGCTATTCGGATATCGCTTGTCAACATTGTGAAATTCAGAATCCGTATCCATCCAGACTGATTGTTTCATTGGGAATACGCTTGAAGAGGGGACATACCACGGCAGATCCCAAGGAGCCGACTGATTCACAGGTCTAAATTCGTGTTACAATGCTATTTGATGGAATGACCATTGGGGGAAACAGCGAAACGCCGCCTGTCTCTAACCTGAACTGCACAACTCAACCACTGCGCTTCCGCAAAGGATGTGATCAATGGAAAGCATTCCGACTGTACAGACTGCAGGCCTGCGTGAACAGCTCGAGCAATTCAGGGATAGCCATCCCTACCAACACCTGATCGTCAAAGGAACCCATTGGGAATATATCGCCAGCGGGAAAGGCAAGCATGCTCTCGTTCTGCTGGGCGGCGAACTCTCCGTGGGAGAAACTTGTTTCCAGACGATCACTCGCCTGGAAGAACATTTCCGGGTCATCTCTCCTTCATACCCTCCCGCAGGCCGGATTCGGCCAATTATTGAGGGTCTGACGGCGATCCTGGAGAAGGAAGGGTATTCCCGGGCGCACCTCTTCGGGCACTCGCTCGGCGCGGGGGTGGCTCACGCTTACATGCACCTCCAGCCGGATCGCGTCGACCGGCTCGTTCTGGACCGGTTCGGATTGTGCACACCGGCTCACGTCATCGCCGCCAGGCTCTTCTTTAAGCTGCCCTTCCCACTCATGCGCAGTTATTACTACAGAAACACCCGCCGGCTCCTCTCTCGACCCACTCCAGGATTTTCGGAAGACCAGCAAGATTTTTTCAATGCCTACCTGGATGAGCTTTTCAACCGGCTGCACACCCCCGAGACATTGATGGGCCAGTTTCGCCTGCTGATCGATTTGTTCGACCACGCCAATGAATACGGCGCCTTCCGCCCGCTTGAACGCCCAGGCCAGGTGCTCCTCATCCTTGTCGACGACGATCGCGGATTTACCCCACAAGAAAGAGCCGCCCTGATCGCCGCCTATCCAGGGGCGAAGATGCATACCTTCAAACAGGGGGGGCAACTCTCAGGCTTACTCCTTGGAGAAGAATTCAATTCGATCCTCGAAGCCTTTTTATTGGACGGCGAGTAATAATTGTGTAGAATTAGAAATCTATGGACGCACTCGAAGCGATTTTCACCCGCCAGTCTTTCCCTACCCTGCTCCCTGACCCGGTTCCGCAAGAGCTGATCAAGCGGCTGCTCGCGTCAGCCGTACAAGCGCCCAATCATTATGTCCTGCGCCCCTGGCGTTTTGTGGTACTGCAAGGCCAGGCCCGCGAGCGTCTGGGGGAATTGTTTGCCAGGCTCCTGCACGAAAGGCAGCCAGACCTGCCCGAGGCTGCGTTCGAAAAAGAGCGCGCGAAACCGCTACGCGCACCGGTGCTGATCGCTGTGGGGGTCGCTCGTTCAGACGACCCCCGCTCCAATGAGCTGGAAAACATCTGCGCCACGGCCGCAGCCGTGGAGAACCTGCTCCTGGCGGCCCACGCCCTGGGGCTGGGGGCCATGTGGCGGACCGGCAAGCCAGCCTTCGACCCAAGTGTCAAGGAATTCCTGGGTCTCGACCCGGCCCAGCCCTTGATCGGCTTCATTTATCTCGGCTACCCGGCAGCCGAGCGCCCGCCAGTAGACCGGGCATCCTTCGCAGACCGAACAACCTGGCTCGAATAGCCGGCAACTTTTTCTGCCCCAGGACAATCGGTTTCGAAAAGAAGTTTGCGAACTCATCCCTGCCGTAGCGCCCGGTTCAGATCTTCTTCGCGCAGCTCACTGCAGAAAGCATCCCCTATTTATCCACATCCTAATTCTTTTAAAATTCAACCGCCAGGGCGGTTAAGATTTATTATAATAATGTGTCTGAAATGATCTACTCAACCCGACTACGTCTACGCGCACCAGAACGCTCTGACCTTCCCCGCTTTGTGACCTGGGTCAACGACCCGGAAGTCACTGCAGGGCTGCTCCTGTACCTGCCAATGTCACTGGAGGATGAGACGAGCTGGTTCGAGAGCATGCAAAAACGCCCGCCGGCCGAACGCCCCATGGTCATTGAGATCCGTGAAGGGGAGGGCTGGCTGCCGGTCGGGAACTGCAGCTTCTTTAATCTGGACTCACGGATACGCAGCTCGGAGGTCGGGATTATGATCGGCGAAAAATCCTTCTGGAACCAGGGATACGGCACGGAGGCAATGGCCTTGCTGCTCCGCCACGGGTTTGAGACCCTTAACCTGAACCGCATTTACCTGCGCGTGTTCGCCAACAACCCGCGAGCCATCCGTTCTTATGAGAAAATTGGCTTTGTCCACGAAGGGGTCGAACGCCAGGGAGAGTACAAAGCCGGACAATATATCGATGTGCTGCTCATGAGTGTGCTAAGATCGGAATATGAGGGGCGAAGAAAATAATCCCGGGTGGATCGCCAGATCGATCCAGATGATGAGGAGAGAATCATGCCCATACCAAAACTGCGCCATGAATTAATGTACGGGGATGTTAAGCTGTATGCGGGGACCTCGACGCCAGAGCTGGCCGAGGGGATCTCAAAACACCTGGGGGTCCCACTCTGCGGGCGGGATATCATCCAGTTTCCCAATGAGAATCTGTTCATCAAGCTGCACAGCTCCGTCCGTGGGCAGGACTGCTACGTCATCCAGACCACTTCCACGCCAGTCCACCGCAACCTAATGGAGCTGTTAATCTTGCTCCAGACCCTACGCCTGGACTCCGCGGCGCGCATTACGGCAGTGATCCCGTATATGTGCTACGCACGATCGGATAAGAAGGACCAGCCGCGGGTGCCGATTACCGCCCGCCTGGTCGCGGATATGATCGAAATTGCCGGCGCGGACCGCTATATGACCCTCGATCTGCATGCCGGTCAGATCCAGGGCTTCTTCTCGATCCCGGGCGACGCCCTGACCACCTTCTCGATCCTGGTTGAATACCTGCAACAGGAGTTGCCATCGATGGACAACCCTGTCGTGGTGACCGCCGACTTGGGTTTTGCAAAGAAGGCGCGCAATTTTGCGGCCGGGATCCAGGCCCCGATGGCTTTTATCGAAAAGCGGCGCTCCGCTAACGACTCGCGGACCGAAGCCCTGACCATCATCGGTGAGGTCAGGGACCGGGACGTGATCATCGTGGACGATGAGGTCGATTCGGGAGGCTCGATGATCCAGGCGGTCAACCTGGTCAAAGACCACGGCGCCAAGCAGGTGTATATGATTTTTGTCCACCCGGTCCTCTCGGCCAACGCGCCGCAGCGGCTGGCCGGGCTGCCGGTCACCAAATACATCACCACCGATACGATCCCGATCTCGCCGGACAAGACCGCCCTGTTTGGAGACCGGTTGAAGATCCTCAGCGTCGCTCCCCTCCTCGGCGAAGTGATCCGCCGGGCGAATGAGGGAAGAAGTGTTGGACAGATGTTTAACGAATAATGCCCGAATTGCCTGAAGTCGAAACGATCGTGCATGCGCTGCGTAATGGGGGAAGATTGTCAGAGGACGGTTCCGCCTCGCCTTCCATTTTGGGGAGGAAGATTACCGCTGTGGAGCTGCTCTGGCAGCGCACCCTGGTCGAGCCCGGGCGGGGCCTGGACTTGGCCATGCTACCTGGCCAGACCATCCATGAGATCAGCCGGCGAGGGAAGTTCCTGATCTTTCACCTGGATCGCAACGTGCTGCTGATCCACCTGCGTATGAGCGGCGATTTACTCGTCCGCATGGGAGAGGCCCCACCCGCACCCCACGACCGATTTGCCCTGACTCTCGATAACGGTCCGCGCCTGGTCTTCAACGACCCGCGGAAATTTGGCAGGGTCTGGCTGGCGACAAATGAAGATGACCTACTGGCGGGATTGGGGCCAGAGCCATTCTCCGCTGAATTCACCCCGGAATGGCTGTACTCCGCTCTCCAAGCCCGCCGCCGACAGCTCAAACCCCTCTTGCTCGACCAGAATTTCCTGGCAGGCCTGGGCAACATTTACAGCGATGAAGCGCTCCACCGAGCCTGGCTGCATCCCCTGCGCCTTTCCGATAGCATTTCCCGGGAAGAGGCGGCGCGACTGTGGCGGGCGATTCGAGCCGTCCTGGAGGAAGGCATCCAGCGCAACGGGTCAAGCATCGATTGGGTGTACCGGGGTGGAGATTTCCAAAACTACTTTCGCGTATACCAGCGCGCGGGGGAGCCCTGCCCGGTCTGCGGTACGCTGGTCGAGCGGATGGTCATCGGACAGAGGAGCACGCATTTTTGCCCGAAGTGCCAGATGATAGAGAGGTGAGGCTCTTTTTCTTCTCGATTCTGTAAGGTCAAGCGCGGCAACACCGACAGGATTGCAGGGTATAATATTTGCAACGAATTTTCCCTCAGGGACATGATTTGAATATCCGCAAGCGGGCATCGCTCGCTCTCAAGGAGCACGCATGACTCTCACACCGACCAACCTGATCATCATCGCATTCGTTTGTGTGACGATTGGTTATATCGCAGGCGTCCTGATCTCGAACTTTCGCCTGTCGAAGCAAGACCATGAGGAGGCCGCGGTACCCGTTGACAACCCGGCCCTCGCCGATAACCTGACCGAGATTGCCCGCCTGGTTCGCGAAATACCCGGTGGACCCATCCAGGTGGAATTTAATGAGAAGCAATATCGCAGCGCCAGTGAGATGAACCGGCGAGACCGCGATGCGTTGGAGGAGGCTACCGTTGAGCTGTTGAGCTGGCTCGGATTTACCTCCAACCAGTCCCACTCTGCCGCAAAGGGATCCCAGAGGGAGAGCGAGCCGGGCGCTTCCAGCAGCCCGGTTGATTCCATGGAGCCCCTCGAACTGGCCGGCCAGCCGGCGAAAGCTGCGGAGAAACCGGTCGCAGCGAGCCAGACAGCCGCCCCACCTCCTCCACCGCCGGCGAAAAAGGCCTCTAAAAGCATCGTCAACCAAATTAACGATATCCTTTCTGAAAAGACGGAGAACACACCTTACGAGACGCGGCATATCCGCCTTGTCGAGAGCGTGAACGGGGTGATCGTCCAGGTTGGCGCGGAATGCTATCCGGATATCAATGCCGTTCCAGACCAGGAGATCCGTTCGTTGATCCGGGCTTCCGCAGCCGAGTGGGAAAAACGCTCGAGCCAGTAAACCTCAATACCCCCAAAAAGGGCAATGGCTACCAGGTTCCACGGTTCTCACGTGGAACCTATTTTTCCCAGATTTAAAGTACAATTTGACCTGATCGGGAATTTATCTTTGCGGAGGATTGGGCATGGCAAATATTTTATGCATTGGGGCGGGGTATGTGGGCGGGCCGACGATGGCGGTCATTGCCAAAAACTGTCCCCAGCATCGCGTTGTGGTGGTCGACATCAACGAAGAGCGGATCAAAGCCTGGGAATCAGACCAGCTTCCGATCTTTGAGCCCGGCTTGGAGGAGGTCGTGCGATGCGCACGGGGACGAAACCTCTTCTTTTCCACGGAGATCAACCGCAATATCGCCGAGGCAGATATCATCTTCGTCAGCGTCAATACTCCGACCAAAACCTTTGGCCAGGGCGCCGGAAGGGCAGCCGACCTGCAGTACTGGGAAAAGACGGCCCGCCAGATCCTTGAAAACTCATCCTCACACAAGATCGTCGTCGAGAAAAGCACTCTGCCGGTGCGCACCGCGGAGGCCATGGAGCGGATCTTGAACTCCAATGGGGGCAGCGTACGCTTCGATGTTGTCTCAAACCCGGAGTTCCTGGCCGAAGGCACCGCCATTCGGGATATGGAAGAGCCCGACCGCGTGCTGATCGGTGGGCGGGATACACCGAGCGGGCGGGCCGCCGTCCAGGCCATCGTGGATATTTACGCGACCTGGGTGCCCCGCGAGCGCATCCTCGCCACCAACCTGTGGTCAGGGGAGCTGTCCAAGCTGGCAGCGAATGCCTTCCTGGCCCAGCGGGTCTCCTCAATCAACTCAATCTCGGCCTTATGCGAGAAAACTGGGGCAGACGTGACCGAGGTGGCGCGGGCGATCGGCATGGACAGCCGCATCGGTCCACGCTTTTTACAGGCCAGCGTCGGGTTTGGCGGTTCCTGTTTCCGCAAAGATATCCTCAACCTGGTCTACCTGTGCCAGTATTATGGATTGAAGGATGTGGCCGATTATTGGGAGCAGGTCGTGCGGATGAACGAGTGGCAGGAAAACCGCTTTGTTGACAATATCGTCGGGGCGATGTTCAATACCGTCGCCGGCAAACGGATTGCGCTATATGGAGCGGCTTTCAAAGCCAACACGGGCGATACGCGCGAATCCCCGGCGCTGGCCGTCTGCCAGCGGCTAATCGAGGAGCACGCCCTGGTGGTTCTCACCGATCCCCACGCCCTCGAAAACGCGCGCGCCAGCCTGGGCAGGTTGGCCGAGAGGGTTATCTTCGAGCCGGACCCATACCGGGCCGCGGAGGGTGCGCATGCCATTGCCCTGGTGACCGAATGGGCTCTGTTTGCCGCCCTGGACTATAACGCGATCTATCAATCGATGGCAAAACCAGCGTTTATTTTTGATGGGCGCAACTGCCTCAATCATCGCCGGCTGCACGAGATCGGTTTCAACGTGTATCCAATTGGCAAGCCCGCGCTGACCCATTTTGGTGCGGAAGCCTACCAGGTGTTTTGAGATTATCGTGCATGGACCCGATATACCAGGCGGTCGATTTTAGCGAGAAAGAAAAGGCTTACGTTCTGGTCGAGTTCCCCTACCCTTCTGGGGCAGGGCTGCACATCGGGCACGCGTTTTCCTTTGTTGGAGGGGATATCTTCGCTCGCTTCCTGCGCATGCAAGGCAAGAACGTCCTTTTCCCGATCGGCTGGGACGCTTTCGGACTGCCAACCGAAAACTATGCCATCCGCACCGGCCGCAAGCCGCAAGACGTCACCCGCGAAAATACCGCCGTCTTCCACCGCCAGATGGACCACCTGGGACTCTCATTCGATTGGGCGCGCGAGGTCAATACCAGCGACCCCTCTTTTTATCAATGGACCCAGTGGATCTTCATCAAGCTGTTTGAAAAAGGCCTGACTCACAAACAGGAGATGCCGATCAACTGGTGCCCCCGGGATAAGGTTGGCCTGGCGAATGAAGAGGTGATCAATGGGCGCTGCGAGCGCTGTGGGACCCCGGTGGTCCGCCGGCTGATTAACCAGTGGGTGGTGAACATCACCGCCTACGCCGACCGCCTGATCGAAGGGCTGAACCATACCGAGTTTATCGACAAGGTCAAGGCAGCGCAGATCAACTGGATTGGGAAGAGCGAGGGCGCCCGGATCCGGTTTCGGTTGGCCGGTCGCGAGGAGACCCTCGAAGTGTTCACCACCCGCCCGGATACACTATGGGGGGCGACTTTTCTGGTCCTCTCGCCGGAACACCCGTTGGCGTCTACCCTGCGGGACAACCCGGAAGTAGCGCGCTACGTGAAACTGGCGGCGCAGAAATCCGACCTGGAGCGCAGCGAACTGAACCGGGAAAAGGATGGGGTGTTCAGCGGGTTGATGGCAATCCACCCCGCAACGGGAGCGGAAATCCCGCTGTGGATTTCCGATTTTGTGCTGATGGGCTACGGCAGCGGGGCGATCATGGCGGTGCCGGCCCACGACGAGCGGGACCATGCCTTTGCCCGAACATTTGGGCTGCCCATCGTGCCGGTCATCCGCCCGCCGTTCGAGTGGGATTTCGAGCTGGCAGCGTATACCGGGGACGAAGGGGAGATGATCAATTCGGGGCCGCTGGATGGTCTGCCGGCGGAAAAGGCGATCCCAGCGGCGATCCAATGGCTCGAGGATCGCGGCCTGGGTGAAAAAGCGGCCTCGTATCACCTGCGAGATTGGATCTTCAGCCGCCAGCACTACTGGGGAGAGCCCATCCCCATGGTATTTTGCGAGCAGCATGGCTGGGTACCGGTCCCCGTAAGCCAGCTCCCCGTGCTCCTGCCTGAGGTGGAGCGCTATTTGCCCACAGATACCGGCGAATCCCCGCTAGCGAACATCACTGAGTGGGTTCAGACTACCTGCCCGGTGTGCTCGGGACCGGCGGTGAGGGAGACGGATACGATGCCCAATTGGGCCGGCAGCGATTGGTATTTCCTCCGCTATACTGACCCGCATAATGACCAGGCCTTAGCCAGCATGGAAAGGCTGGGCTACTGGATGCCGGTGGACGTGTACATCGGCGGCGACGAGCACAACACGCTCCACCTGCTGTATTCGCGGTTTATTTACCTGTTCCTCCACGACATCGGCTGCGTCCCGCCCGAGATCCCCGAGCCGTATCGTAAGCGCCTCTCGCATGGGGTCATCCTGGGAGCAGACGGACAGCGGATGAGCAAAAGTCGCGGGAACGTGGTTGCCCCGGATGAGCTGGTCAGCCGCTACGGCGCGGACGTGGTGCGAGCCTACCTGATGTTCATGGGTCCATTCGACGCCACTATGGCCTGGAACGAGCGGGCGCTGCTGGGCGTCAAGCGCTATCTCGACCGTCTGGCGGCCTTCGTCCGCGAAAACGCCAGCCTATCATCCGGCACCGATGCGCACACCCGCGCGATCGTCGACCGGCTGGTCAAAGCAGTGGGCGATGACATCTTCGCGTTCAAGTTCAACACCGCTGTCGCCCGGCAAATGGAAGCCCTGAACGAACTCACCCGGGAGACATACGAGATCGGCCAGGAGGCGCTGCGCAAGCTGGTCCAGGTGGTCGCGCCGTTCGCGCCATTTCTGGCCGAGGAATGCTGGAAGATCCTCCAGGGCGAGGGCAGCGTGCACGCCAGCCGCTGGCCCGAATACGACCCGCCGTTGATCGCCGGCCAGACGGTCACCGTCTCGGTCCAGGTTAATGGCAAGCTGCGCGGGCTGGTCGAGGTGGAGCCTGGCGCCGACGAGGAAACCGTGACCGCCCGGGCGAAGGAGATCGAGCCCGTGCAGCGAGCGCTGGCCGGCGGCTCGCTGCGGAAAGTCATATACGTGAAAGACCGAACGCTCAATTTTGTCGTCGGGTAAACCAGGAAGGTATGGATTGATCAACAAACGAAAAATCCTCCAGGAATTTGTCCTCCCTGCGTCGCAGGTGATCTTCTGGGTCATGATCGGTGGGCTGTACGCAGCTTTCACCCGGATGGTCGTCGATCAGTGGCC
This sequence comes from Anaerolineaceae bacterium, assembly GCA_035542155.1. GTDB lineage: Bacteria > Chloroflexota > Anaerolineae > Anaerolineales > Anaerolineaceae > DATKLX01. Next base: position 3,350 of record DATKLX010000163.1, on the reverse strand, counting down.
GGTTATTCACCTCTGGGTGCTGGCGATCGATATGCGGTTCCTGACCTCGATTGGGGTAATCCTGCTCTTCTTTGTGATGCTACGATTGTTCCCTGTATTGTATAAAGCGACGCAGAAATTCCTCGAAAAGCTCTGAAACTAGGGGTAGAGGCCGCCTGGTTAAGCTGTTTCTTCTTTGACCAGGGATTTCACCAGGTATAGCTCCCCCCGCTCGAAACCGCGCGCCAGGTAGTAAGACCGCGTCCCCACCGCGGCGATCACCGCGAGGCGAGAAAAGCCACGCTGGTGAGCAATCTCTTCCGCGGCGCGGATCAGAGCGGTGCCCAGACCGACGTGCTGCGCCGCCCCGGGTTGTTCCTCGCCAACCGGGAGGGATTGGCCGTAAACATGGATCTCGCGAATGAGGGCCGCGTCCGCCAGGTCGACCAGGGCGGTTTCAGGATGGAGGACAAACCCGGCCGATTTGACGTCGATTTCCCGGTTGATTGACTGCGAGCGCAGCGACAGGCGCAGGTAGCCCGCGATCTGGCCCTCGGGGGTACGGAAGTGAAGGAAGTGCTCCTCGGCATCGGCCGGGTGATAGACGTAATCATCCAGGCGCAGCGTCGCGAGTTGGACCGCCTGCCCGCGAACCTCATGGCAGCGGATGCAGCCGCATTTCTGCCCGCGCCGGGCCAGCTCCTCCTGGACGTCCTGGCGCAGGCTGGTGCGCTTGTTGCCAGCAACGACGTTGGTCGAGGGGATATCGCGAATCACACGGTTGACCCGGCAATAGGGGGGGATACCAGGCTTTATGTCGGCGATCAGGTCGACCAGCTCTTCCTGGGTGTAGGGTGTATACTCGCCGCGCTGCCAGTAAGCAAACAGGTCGGCGTTGGCGAGAAGCTGGCAGGGATAGATCTTGATCTCGTCCGGGGCGTAACCATCGTTCCAGAGGCGAGCAAAATCCTCACGGTCCGACTCCAGAGTCGCTCCGAGCAGGTTAGGCATCCAGTGGAGGACAACTTTGAAACCGGCGGCGCGGAGCTTGGCGGTCGCGGCCAGGGTCTCGGCGGTGGTATGGCCGCGCTGGTTGAGGGCCAGGATGCGGTCGTCCAGACTCTGCGCCCCCATCTGCACCTTGGTCACCCCCAGTCGGCGGAGCCAGAGGAGCTCATTGGGGGTGATCTCGTCGGGGCGAGTCTCGATCACCAGGCCTACATTGCGGTGTTCCGAATCCTCGTTGAGGTGGTGGGCGTCTTCCAGGCAGGTCGAGTCGTGGCCATTCATCGCGTCGAAACAACGCCGGATAAACCATTCCTGGTAATCCCTGCGATAGGAGCTCCAGGTTCCGCCTAGGATGAGCAGCTCGATCTTATCGGTGGGATGGCCCACCGCTTCGAGGGCCTCGATGCGCGAGGCAACCTGTTCGAACGGGTCAAACTGGTGCTGAAGGCCGCGGCGCGCCCCCGGCTCGTCGGGGAGGTAGCTCTTGGGCATGCGCACATCGGTGGGACAGAAAATGCACTTTCCAGGACAGGGATAGGGCCTGGTCAACACGGTGACGGTGGTCACGCCGGAGAGGGTGCGCACCGGCTTCATCCGGATGTGAGCGAGGAGAGCAGGATCCGGCTGCCATTCGCCGCTCTCGACCAGGCGGCGGTAGGCGGCGACGAGGATGTGCTTGGCCAGGTAGCCGCCACCGGGGAGCGGATAACGACGCATCGCCTGCCAGACTTCGCGCCCCTGGCGGATTTCCTCCAGGACAAGGCGGGCAGCCTCCAGTTTTTCGGGGGTATAGTCGCGAGCTTCCAGCCAGGTTTGGGTATCCAATTCAGATCCTTAAGCTCTATTTTACCATGGGGAGGCCGAGAACCAACCTGCGGTCAAGCACCGAAAGGTTATACTGCGGTTATTGTATGGCACACGAGAGATCTAAGGATCGAATATACTATAACCTATCAGGCGGCTTGTTTACGGTCCCCAGGAGTAAAAAGTGTGGCAACGCTTCATTTGATGGTTGGACTTCCTTGTTCAGGTAAAACAACGCTGGCAAAGAAGCTTGAACAGGAACGGTCAGCACTTCGATTGACAGTCGATGAATGGCAGATTGGCCTGTTTGGTCAAGATGCGAACGAGCCAGAGCATAATGCCCGACATAGTTTTATCGAGGCTATGCTTTGGAAGATCGCGAGCAGAGCGTTGGAATTGGGGACGAACGTCATTCTCGATTTTGGCTTTTGGGCACGAGAAGAACGTGAAGATTTCCGGCTTCGGGCGAAACTCCTTGGAGCCAGCAGTGAAGTCCATTTTCTGGATGTGCCGGAAGAGGAGCTGCTGAAGCGGCTTGCGGTTAGGAATTCGCAATCTTCACTGGAGAGCTTCCATATATCCGAAGAAAGCATGAAGCTCTGGATAGCGTTTTTCCAGAAACCGACACCTGAAGAACTTGAACAGAGAGAATAAGTTGTGACACAACTGCTCAACCAGCCGCAACTGGCTGAGCTGAGCAGTTACGACTGAACAATCATTCATTCGAATTATTTAAGTATTTACTTAATTAAGTTAATGCTTTATAATACTGGCATGGATACATTCTCTGCCCTGGCCGATCCGACGCGGCGAGAGATACTGGAGATGCTGGCGAGCCAGGGGCCGCTATCGGCGACGCAGATCAGCGCAAGCTTCCCGGTCAGCGCCCCCGCGATCTCGCAGCATCTGAAGATCCTCCGCGAAGCCAGCCTGGTTCGAATGGAGAAACGGGCCCAGCAGCACATTTACCAGATCAACTCGGACGCCATTCGTGAGGTGGAACGCTGGGCCTGGCAGTTGGGCCGGGTGTGGAATGAGCGCTACGATGCCCTGGATCAGGTCCTGGAAGCAGAGAAAAAGAAAACCTTATTGGATTCCCATTTAACGGATGGCCCGGTACAGGAGGTATGATGGAAACTCAAACAAAAAGCGGTCTGACGATCAACACCGAGAAGAAAGAAATCAGGGGCACGCGGATCTTCAACGCGCCACGCGAGCTGGTCTTCAAGGTGATGACGGATCCGAAGCTGATCCCCGAATGGTGGGGACCCAGGCGGCTGACCACGACCGTCGATCAGATGGACGTAAGGGTAGGTGGGATCTGGCGCTATGTCCAGCGCGACGGCGAAGGACACGAGTTCGCGTTTAACGGGGTGTACCGGGAAGTGGTCCCCCCAGGGCGGCTGGTGTACACCTTTGAATTCGAGGAGATCCGCGGGCACGAAATAGTGGAAACTCTGATCTTCGAGGCGGACGGCGACAAAACCAGGATGACGGATATCATGATTTTCCAGACCCTGGAAGATCTCGAGGGTATGGTCCAATCGGGGATGGAGGAA
>DATKLX010000162.1:0-46822 GCA_035542155.1 Anaerolineaceae bacterium | reverse complement strand
CTATATATCCCCACCCCAGCTGAGCGGCAATATTATACGACTGGAAGCTATATCGAGTTAACGCAGCAGCTGAACGATCGTGAGTTGATTTCCAACGGCAAGTACGAAGAGCTGCTGCTGGATGCCTACCGGGCCGACATCGTCTACAACCTGGAAGCCGAAGGCCAGGAGAGGTATGACTGAGCCGTTATTCCTCGATACGGATTGCCTCTCGACATTTCTGATCGTTCACTATGAGAATCTCATTCTTCAGTTATACGCCGGGCGCATTGGTATCCCCCAGCAAGTGTATAGGGAGCTGGGCAAAGTGCAGTTCATGAAAATCAGGGTGGATGCATTGTTGAAAGCGAATCGAGTCGTGCTCTACCAGATCGCCGCCGGCACTGATCCGGGAAACTTATACCTGAAGCTGACCACCCATCCGGATCAGGGATATAAGGTGATTGGCAGCGGGGAGGCTGCCGCGAATGTTCTGACCAAACAACATAATGGAATCTTGGGGAGCAATAATATGCGGGATATTTTGCCCTATATTCAATTGTTCCACTTGTAGCACCGTACCAGCGCCGATATCATGGTAGAGGCGCTTGAACAACACTTGATCAGCGAAGGACAGGGAAACGCAATCTGGAGGGACATGCTTCAAAGGAACCGCAAGCTGCCCGCTGACACCTTCTCCGATTTTCTGGCGAGTCGTAATCGGTAAAGAGTAAGTTTTATTTGGAATGTTTTCGTTTTTGTTGTACGACGGTTTTTGTTCTCGATAAATTGCCTGGAGTGGGGATTTAGCGGCGATATTTTCACAAAAATAATCTTACAAATAGAGTTATACGACGGTTTTTCAAGTAATTAGAAAGGCCCAATTGATTGGTACCTTGACCAATTATTTTTTCTGATGATCCATAAATCAGATATTTCAGTTCTCTTAAATTTCCAAATAATCTTAGAGGCAACAGTTCGCGCAAAAATCGATATATAATCTGGAAAATATCGCCTTATCCACCGCCTGGTTTTCCCGGAGGCCTTTCTCGGGGACAGCTTAATCTGGTTTGGTAGGTTTTGAGTTGCCAGGTAATTGGACTCGTGATTCTAGCCCTTTCCCTTTAGGTTGGTATGGTCTTGGGGCTCGCCAAAACAGATCATCAGCCGGGTGTGCCAGATTCAAATGATTCGGTTCGGGAGAAAAAGATGGCCACTCACGCTGGAGGTTCTCCTTTCACTGTTTTGTCCAGGATTGGGAAAGGGGTGGATGATTCTCAAGATATCCGCCTGCAAAAATCCCTGCTGGTAGTGGGCAGTTATATGTTCATCGCTGCCGGCGCGGCCTGGGGGATCGTCTATATTCTCTTCGGGGAGCCGGTTGCCGGCATGATCCCACTCTCCTACGCGATAGTGTCGCTGTTGAGCGTCATCCATTTTGCGCTGACCCGCAGATACTATTTTTTTCGCAATAGCCAGCTCATCCTGATCCTGTTCTTGCCTTTTCTACTGATGCTCGCGCTGGGCGGCTACATCAACTCCAGTGCGGTGATCCTCTGGTCCTTTATCTGCCCCCTGGGAGCCTTATTATTCGCAGAATACCGGCAGTCTCCGCGCTGGCTGGCTGCGTATCTGGTTTTGCTAGCCCTGAGCGGATTTTTACAACCCTTCGCCCGCCTGACCAATCATCTCCCTCAGGGATTGATCGTCGTTTTCTTTGTGTTGAATCTAGGCGCCGTCTCGACCATCGCTTTCATCCTGTTGCATTATTTCGTCGGCCAGAAGGAGCTGGCCTACCGCTTGTTGAAAATGGAACAGGATCGCTCGGAAGGCCTTTTGTTAAACATTCTTCCTCGGCAAATCGCTGAGCGTCTGAAGAGTGGTGAGAAGACCATTGCTGACCACTGTGAGGCAGTGAGCATTTTGTTTGCCGACTTGGTGGGGTTTACACCCCTGACCAACACGCTATCCCCTACCGAGATGGTGGAGCTGCTCAACACGATTTATTCCCGCTTCGATTCTCTGATCGAGAAACACGGGGCGGAAAAGATCCGCACGATCGGGGATAACTACATGATTGCTGCCGGCATTCCACAGCCGAGAAGCGACCATGCCCAGGTGCTGGCGCGCCTGGCCTTGGAGATGCAAGCTTACATCAACAACTTGCCGCCTGTAGCGGGCAGGCGCCTGGCCTTTCGCATGGGGATTAATTCCGGACCGGTGATTGCCGGGGTTATCGGCCACAATAAGTTTGCTTACGATGTCTGGGGGGACACGGTCAACACCGCCAGCCGCATGGAGAGCCAGGGAAAACCGGGGCGGATCCAGATCACCAAGGCTACCTACGAGCTGATCCGGGATGAATTTCAGTGCGAGCTGCAAGGCCCCATTGAGGTCAAAGGGAAGGGCGAAATGGAGACCTGGTTCCTGATCGAATTATCGCAATAAGTAATTGGCCTCAGGGGAACGAGCGATCCAAAACAAGCAGGCGGGCCGAGGCGGCGATGATCATTTCGTGATAAATTCTACTCATGTGATCCGCCGGTAACGCCATCTCGTGTTCCAACCACCATTCGACCAGCCCCAGAAGTGATGTAGCCATGTGGCCGGCGATCACGTCCCCTGGGATCAGGGGATTTGCCGACCGGGTCGGTGGGCAGTTCTTCCGGAAAACGCTTGCCACCGCATCCTGAACCTGCTTGCGCACGCGCGAAGCACCCATACTGCTCAAGAGGATCCGGTACAGATCCGCGTTCTCCTGGACGTGCCGGAAAATGAGTTGGCCTTCCTGATCATCGCCTCCATCCCCAAAGGCGCTGCGGGCCGCCTGCTCGATCCGTTCAATCAGTCCAGCCAGGCTGGCCTGGATGATCCGGTTCATCAGGTCATCTTTGTCTTTGTAGTGGCGATAAAAGGTCACATAGGCCACATCGGCCCGATCGGTAATGTCCTTGTTCGTGATCTCGTCGTACCCTTTTTCCAGGACGAGGGAAACCAGCGCATCGCTCAATAATCGCTGCGAGCGTACACTTCTTCGATCCGTCTTCTCTGCCGGTTCCATGATTCCTCTGCTTTCGCCTTGTTGAACATTCTGTTCAGTAAGTAATCTGCAAACCCAATTCGCGGTTGACGATCCTTCTTTCTGTAATATGATATTTCTTATGATATACGTTATATCATAAAAGTACAGGATGATTTTAGGCTGTCCTGTACAGCGGCATGCTTGCCGCGGGGCTGACCCTGGCGATCAAAATGCTCCAAAATCATCGCCGGGGATATCCCTGGATGATCTCGTTGCCTGGCGGGTACCAGCTGTCCTTTTTGGGGTTCTTCATATTTACCTTTGGGGGCGGGTTTGATCTGACCTGGCATACACTATTCGGCTTCGAAGCCGACATGGAAGCGCTCTTGTCTCCGGCCCACCTGGTGTTGGCCACCGGTGGGTTCCTATTGATCACCGGTCCCATACGGGCCAACCAGGAACGGATGAGAGCATCCACTCATAGGAATTGGGGCGGACAGCTCCCCGTGATCCTTACGGTGCTCTTCGGCCTATCGATCTTCACCTTCTTTACCCAGTTTTCCAACCTGTACGCTCATCCTTCCACCGTCATTGAGGGCGTTCAGGGTGGAAGTTCCAGCCAATACTTCTGGGATGTCACCGTCTTGTCTTATATACTAATCCCCACGGTAGTCACCATGATCTTCACCCTCTTCGCCATAAAGAATTTGGGCTTACCGGTTGGCAGTCTGACCATGGTGCTGTTTGCTAATGCGCTGCTCATGTTTGCGCTGGGCCTGGGACGCGGTGAAGGACGCTATTGGCTTATCCTCCTGGCTCCCCTGGCTGGCGGAGAACAGGGAGCGGTTCTTCCAGGAGGTCCACAGAAAAATTTTTCCAAAGGGAGGCTGTTGGACTGGGCGTGAATCAGACAGCTTGGAATCTGGGTGCCCGGCTGCTTCCAGATGGGCATAAGGAAGAGTTTCACGCACAAAGAGTAGGGAAAAGAGTAGCCCAAAGGCTGCAAACCCAATTCCAGGAAGGAAGGGGACCGGTCTGAGCCCGTACCCACTGGCCAGATATCCAGTTAAAAAAGCAGAGAAGGAAACAGCCAGATAGCCGGCAGCCTCATTGAACCCCATCGCCAAGCCGCGCCGTGTCAGCCCTACCAGGTCGATCTTCATGATCACGGTCGTGGACCAGCACAATCCCTGGTTGGTCCCCAGGAGCACGTTGGCAAAGACGACCCATCCCCAGCTCGGGGCAAGGATCAGCAGCACCGGGACGAACAGCCCCGCCAGCCACCCCGCCACCAGGATCCGCTTGCGGCCGATCCGTTCAGAAAAGCGCCCGGCAAACAGGTTTGCGGCCGCCTTCACCAGGCCGAAGCTGACCAGGAAAGAGAGGGTGACGGTCTGAGAGGCCAGCCCAAAATCGGCCTTGGCCACCAACGGCAAGATAGTACGCTCCATCCCTCCCCACCATCGACCCGACAAAAGCGTTGATCAGCACCAGCAGGGCAAACTGCCGCCAGTTCTCCCGCAGCCCCAGGCGGATCGTTGGGGAAACTGGCTGAGGATGCTCAGTCACCCCGGCCAAGGTTCTCTTCCTTGATCGCCAGAAAATCTTCCGGGAGAGGCGGGAGATTTTGGGTCTGGGAACGGATAAAGGCTGCTGCGTCCATTTGAAAGGCTGGGTTGTTTCGCCGCTCATGGCCTATGGTCGAAATCGTCTTCCCGTCCATTCCCCGCCCGCACACCGAACCGGCGTAGTGCGCCGGATAAACCTCGGTCCAGTCGGGCAGTCCGAGCAACTTTTGCAGGCTCTGGTAGAGCTGGCTGGCGCGGTTCTCGAGATCGTCTGTGGATAGGGTCCCCTCGGCTAGATCCACCCGCCCAACGTCGCCAACAAAGAGGGTATCCCCGGTCAAGAGGTACCAGTCGTCTCCAAGCAGGCAGACGTGCTCAGGGGTGTGTCCTGGGGTGTGGATCACGCGGATCCGGCGGTTGCCTACTTCCAGAACCTGGCCATCTACAAGTTCGTTATGCTCGAAATAAACATCGCTTCCCGGACCCAGATAGATGGGAGCGCCGGTTTGTTGCTGAAGCTGGAGCGCGCCCGAGCGATGGTCGGCGTGGATGTGGGTTTCCAGGATATGGCTGATCTGCATCCCATGCTGGTTCATCTCGCGAATGTAGCGTGCCGGGTCTCCCTGGGGATCGATGGCCGCGCACAGCCCCTTGGTGGGGCAGCCGACCAGATACGATAAACACGCCCGTTCCTCGTGCAAGAACTGTCGAAAAAACATGCTTATTCCTCCACTTTCATCCGTTCGATCGATAGCCCCGCTTCATGCCACTCGGCGACCCCTTCCTCTAACCGTTTGACCGTATAGCCGTGTGCGGCCAGGATGATCAGCGCCTCGTCGGCATCCACGCAGTAAGGTCCCCGGCAGTAGGCTACCAGGGTTTTGTGGTCTGGTAGATCGTCGATCCGAGCCGGAAGCTGCTGTACCGGGATGGAGACTGCGCCGGGCAAGTGCCCTGCCTGGAATTCTACTTCCGGGCGAGCATCGATCAAGAGGATCTCATCCCGGTTCAACCCACTCAACAAATCCTCGACCGAGATCCGCTGGAAGGCGGAGCGATGGGAACGGTATTGATCCAGGGCGCGTTCCACCTCGGCCAGCTGGCGCTCGGCTACCCGGCGCAGCTCGATCCACAGCCTCGCGATGGCCGCATCGGCCAGGCAGTAATAGATATGCTGCCCATCCCGCTCATCCACCACCAGGCGGGCCTGCTTGAGCCGCTGTAAGTGTTGGGAGGTATTGGCTACGCTCATTTGCGCCAGGGACGCCAGCTCCTCGACCGTGCGCGGGGATTGGACCAGGAGATCCAGGATCTCCAGGCGGTGCGGATTTGCCAGGGCGCTCCCGACCCGGGCGAAGAGCTCGAATAACAATTCTTTGTTTTTGCGTTGGTCTTCTTTGAATGTTGCCATATGCCACTCCGCTCACTTTCCCAGCCCGATGCGCGCCATCTCGCGGATCGGGTCATAATCCCGGTCGTCGACTCGAGCGAACCGGGCAATGCATGCTTTTTCCAGGATCGCCCGACCGGCTGGCCGGGAATCCATACCGGTCAGGATCTCTTGCAGCGACTGGCGCATTTGCAAGGAGGCCCGCTCTGTAACCACCCAGGGTGGAATCGGACTGGGGCCGAAGGTATCGATGACCCGGATCCGGCTGCCGATATCCGGATCGTCGTTCAACTCCTGCTCCAAAACCGTGCTGTCTATGGCCGAGGCATCCACCTCGCGCCGCAGGATCATTTGCAGCGAGGTCTGGTGCGCGCCGGATTCGATCACGCGCCCAAAGAACCCGAGCGTTTCACCGCGCACGGCCAGCGCGTAGCGCACTACCCCATAGCCGGACTGCGAACCGGGCTCGTTGTACGCCCACGCCGCGCCTTGCAGATCGTCCAGCGTCTGGAAAGGGCTGTCCCGGTGCACCACCACGTCCGAAAAATAGATCGGCCGGTCTTGGTAGCGGCTGGCGACCATCACCGGGGCGACGATGGGCGTGATCGCTCCGGGCGATCGGTCGGCTTTGCGCACGTACGGCAGGCCGCAGATCCAGCACAGATCGATTTTGCCCTCATCGAGGAGGTGGTCGCGCTCCGTCCAGGGCAGGTCGATGAGGAAATGGACGGGAATGTGCAGGTGATCGGAGAGGTAATCCGCCAGATCGCGGCAGAAGAAATCCATATTGGGCGCCTGGACGGTGGATAGGGTCAGGGAATTCATCGCAATGCCTCGAAATTAGCAGGTGAATTGGTCAGATCCATGATTGCTCCAATATTCAATAGATTACTTGAATATTGTATAGAAGTGATAGAATTTGTCAAGCGGTTCAACCACTCACCTACATAGAAGGAGAGCCTAAGGGATGGAAAGCTATCTGTTCATCATCAACAATGCCCCTTACGGGGACGAGCGGCCTTACAACGCCCTGCGCCTGGCCATGAACCTGGCCAAGCGGGAAGATACCCAAGTCAAGGTGTTCCTTAGCGCAGATGGCGTGGTTTGTGCTCGGAAAGGGCAAAAGACGCCGGAGGGTTACTATAACATCGAGCGCATGATCAGGCTTCTGGCGGCCAGAGGCAAGGTGGCTACCTGAAAAAGCTGCTGCGAAGCCCGCGGGCTCGGGCTTGAAGACCTGATCGAGTGTGTGGAGATGGGTTCCCTTCAGTTGGAAACGGAATGGACGGTCGAGGCGGATAAGGTATTGGTATTCTAGGAGGATGGTTGAAAACGCGTGAAAGCGGGATGCCCGATGCGGAGCGTTGGGACTCCTTCTTCGACCCGGATTTTATCCTGGATGCACTGGGCCTGGTTCAAAACTGCCGGCTGGTCGTCGACCTGGGCTGTGGGTACGGAACGTTTTCTATTCCAGCAGCCCGGCGGATCGCTGGAACGGTGATGGCCATGGATATCGATCCGCAAATGGTCGCTGCCTCCCAGGAGAGGGCGCAGGATGCGGGGCTGGGCAACCTGATCTGCCAGCAGCGCGATTTCGTTGCCGAAGGCTCGGGGCTCGCGGATGGCTCGGCCGATTTCGTCATGCTCTTCAACATCCTGCACGCGGAGGACCCCGTGGATCTGCTCCGGGAAGCCCATCGCATACTGGCCCCAGGAGGCCGGGTGGGGGTGATCCATTGGAAGTACGATCCTTCCACCCCGCGCGGCCCTTCGATGGAGATCCGCCCGCGACCGGAGCAGTGCCAGGCCTGGATCCAGGTTGCCGGGTTTCAGTTGATCCGCCCGCTGATCCAATTACCTCCCTATCATTATGGGATGGTTGGGCAGAAAGAGGAGCGCGAGCCGCATGACTGAAGCAGGCCAACCCCCCATCCTCGCCAACAAGCGCCATGATGCGCCGTCCGTCTTTACCCCCGAGAAGCTGCTGCGCGAAGCGCGCCGCCAACAAGGATTGGCGGAAGGCGAGGTCCCCCGGTTTTGCATTCTCGATCCGGATGGCGACATCGTCCAGAACCTGGTCGAGACCGGTCTGGCGCGGCGCAATCTACTCTGGGCCTGTTACCACACCACCTCATACGATTTCAGCTATAACAGGCGCGCTTTTGGGATCGTCCCCAACGTGGTGGGCGCCTCTTTCGCCGTCCTGGTCGCCGAAGAACTGTTCGCCTCAGGCTGCCAGCTGCTCGTGAGTATTACTTCTGCCGGGCAGATCCTGGACGTCGCCCCACCGCCGTATTTTGTCCTGATCGAGAAGGCCTTGCGCGACGAGGGGACCAGTTATCATTATTTGCCCCCATCCGATTACTGCCAGGCCGATCCCGGCCTGTTGAGCTGTCTTTCTCCGCTCCTCTCCTGGCCCACACACAAAGTGCTAGTGGGCGCTACTTGGACGACCGATGCCCCGTTTCGAGAGACCGCAGCCGCCATCGACTATGCTCGGATGCAGGGAATCCTGGGAGTGGAAATGGAGGCAGCTGCTTTATATGCATTTGCCCAGGTACGCAAAAAATCTATAATCTGTTTTGCCCTGATCACAAACTGTATGGGCAGTGTTGAAAACGATTTTGAAAAAGGCGACGTTAATGGCAGTCTGGCGACCTTGGAGTTGATCGATCAGGTAGTCCAGTTGTGGGATTCAGAGACAATCTGATCCGAGGTCTTTCACCAATCCTCAATGATTGTGCCGTGGCCATCTTGCGGATCAAATGCAGACTTAATTGTAATAGATCGAATCGCCCGACGCTTCTACGGCCAGCATGAAGAAATCCCAATATCCTGGCAGCGACTTGAAATGAACCGTGTGGAAACCAATTTGCCGGAGCGCTGCGTCCACCTATTGCTGAAATAGGTCCAGCAAGGCCGCCTGTCCTGGCGGATAGGCCAGGGGGGGCAGGTTGGATTCGGTAAGCAGGCCCTGGAAGAACTCGCCGCCCAGGCCAGGGATGACCTCAAAAGCGAGATGGAAGGATTCCGGCCGTTGCAGGAAAATTATTTCACCGGCAGCGACGGTTTGCCCACCTATTCGCTTTGGTACCGCTGGCAGGATCCCAAAACGGGCGCCGCCTATTCACAAATCCAGGCCCTCCGTCTGACGAAGGACGGTTTCCTCTACATTTTCAACGCGGCAACCCTCAAGCTCCTGGAAGAGCGATATATCCCGGTCTTTCAATACATCATTCGTTCGGCGCAGATCCAGGGATAAAAGATTGTGAATTACTTGAAAATTGCGAGCTGCAGCTCCGCAATTTTCTAACTTGTATCCCCAGATTGGGTCGGATTTGGTTGGCGATGCCGGAGTCCGGCTGTTCCGCAATCTTCATCTATTCATTAACCCGGATACGTTCCTCTGCAGGTCATTCGGACCCCTGATCCCGCAACTGAAACTCCGCGTGTCCTTGGGATCGATGATTGGGCCATCCGACGAAGGCAATCCTACGGCGCCCTTCTGATTGGTCTGGAACAATTCTATTTCAGGGGCATGCGGATGAGGTGGCCGCGCTGTTGAGGCGAGAAGTAATTCAGATACCGGATGGCGGGTCCAGGAACGCACCAGAATATTTTCAGGGCAGTGTAGAGTCATCAATGCTACTCAACTCGGTATGCAGTAGCGGTTCATGCTGCGCACCTCGCTGTTCGCATGGCTGGATTTGAGCACATCTTCCGGCTTTTCGCTTTCTATGGCGCGGACCAAACCGATGCCTGAAGCGGTCAGGCTGGATTGATTCTTGCGCATTCTGCCTCTCTTCACCAGATCCCCGGGATCAGACGACAGCGAACCTGCTGGACATATTCCTTGTAGCCGGGCAGCTCGGCCTGGAGGGTCCGATCCTCCAGCGCGGTGCGAACCACGAACAGGATGGTGTTCAGCGCCGACGGGATCAACGCCGACCAGGACCCGAGCAGCAAGGGGATGCTCCAGAACATGAACAATAACCCCGCATACATTGGATGGCGCACGAACTGGTAAGGGCCCTGGGTTACTGTCTGGTGGCCGCGGTCGTCCTGGATACGCACAATGGAGGACAGGAAGGTGTTCGCCGTCATGACCCAAAAAGTCATGCCTAACGACAGAGCAACCCCGATCCCTCCGATGATTTTCACCCAAAGTGGGGCCGTCGACCAGCCGAAGCGGGCGTCCAGGCCAGAAACGATCATGGTGCCTAACAGAAGGACCGTGTAAATCAGGCCGATGATCTTATCCCAGGATTTCGCGTTCGGCCCGATGCGGCCCCGCTCGTTGATCAGGCCGGGATCGTGGCGCAGGGTCCAGAGACCGTTGAGCAGGACGCCGGCCAGGTAGATGCTCAGGAACACCCATGCCTCGATCCAGGCCAGGCGGCCGGCGCAGGCGAAGAGGATCCCTCCCGTGACGAGCAGGAAGCCGAGCACCTGAATGATGCGGTTGATCCCATCCCGATCCAGTTTTGGGGTTGGATTTACTTTAACGGCAGACATAACGCACCTCCTCATATCCTTGAATTGGGCCCTGCTTTCAATCCTGGCGGTTTGAGCGCAGGATTTTCGTATTTAAGCCGATTTTCCGGGGGAGAAATATAACCTCCCCGGCGGATACCAGGGAGGTTGGAGTCCAGCATATATTCGGACCTTGGATGTGGTCCAACAACCCCCCTGGTCGAGTTTTGGCACTGCGGGTCGTAGGGATTTTCCTCCCAGCCACTTTGAGCAAGGCCTTAATCCGGCCTGGCCTGGTCTATCCCTTGGCATCTTTGGATGTTTCGGGACAGTGGCCTATGTCTCACGCAGACGCCTCACCTAACGAGGGCCTTAAATTCAAAAGTCATTATAGGTCGTTTGAAAGAAGAGTCAATATACAGTTTTTGGTCTCATTGGGATTTCCCTTGATTCGGCTGACCCACGCGGTTGTGGGTAAGGACCAGATGAATGGCTAATCATGCAACCCGCAAGAGTGACGCACGACCAGATGGCTTTGCAAAACAACCTGGCGGGTAGGTCGGGATGAATCCTGGATTCGCTCCAGCAAGAGCTCGATCGCCGTCTTGCCAATTTCATAGGTTGGCTGCTGTATGACTGTAATCTGAGGGCTGACCAATCTGGTCCAGGGAGTATCATCGATGGTTACAAAAGCAATTTCACCGGGAATTGCCAGACCGCTCTCGCGCAAGGCCCTGAAAGCGCCGGTCGCCAGCAGTCCGTTACTGGTGTATAACGCTCGGGGTCTGTCAGGCGCCGCAAGCAGCTTTCGCGTAGCCTGATACCCATCCTCTTCCGTGGCATTGACGTTCCTGACCAGTTCCGGGTCTGGTTCCAGAGCGTGGTCCTCAAGCGCCTGGACAAATCCCTCGCGCCGCTCTCTGGCGGTAGTGCTGGCCTCACCGAAAAGGCCTGCGATCTGCCGGTAACCGTGCGTAATCAGGTGCTCCGTTAATCGATAGGATGATTCCACGTTGTCGATCAGAACACTGTCCACGGCTGCATTGCGCACACGGCGGTCGATAATGACCATGGGCAGGTTTAAATCAAATAGATCAGAGAAATTGTCCGCGGAGTGGCGGGTCGGGGAGAAAATGATACCAGCCACTTTTTGGCCGCGCATCTGCTCCAGATAGGTAAGCTCTTTTTCCGGGTTTTCATCTGAATTACCCAGGAATACACTGATCCCCTGGGTTTGCGCCACGTCTTCGATGGCGCGGCTGACATAGGTAAAGAATGGATTGCGGATATCCGAAACAATCAACCCGATAATATTCGATTTTTGCACCCTGAGGCTGCGCGCCACCAGATTGGGGTGGTAATCCAGATCTTCCATGGCAGCCAATACGCGCTGCCGCAGCTCCGGGCGGACATGCGGCTTATCCATTAATACCCGGGAGACGGTTGCGGTAGAAACCCCGGCCCTTTCGGCCACTTTTTTTACACTGGACATGGTCACCTCATGCGGTTTAATGGTCAAAGAGTCTCGGATCATTGTAATCGTTAACAACTAAATTGTCAATTCATCCTGGTATGCTGCCATTATACCCGTAATAGAGCAGATTCCGCCAGATAACCAAATATGATTCCATGAATTACTAAAAAACACTTGACAAAACTATTGTAAACGATTACAATTAGGCTGTGAGCAATCAATAACAGTCAACAGAATATTAAAAGCCTGATTTCACAAGATGAATGTCTTGCCCCACGAAACGATTGTTTTGTGCGTGCGCCGCCGACAAATTGGGCGCAAACCGGCAAGCAGGGAAATGCTGGCCAACCTGTCGATATTTTGCATATGCCAGAAGCCATCACCCAACTGACCCACACCAGCGATCCAATGGTCATTATCGAAAGACTTGCATGATGAAGGAGGGAAGCAAAATGGAGTTAGATCCCGGTAATGTTTTGCTCAATTCGAAGGCAGCCAGCAAAGCCGATGCAATCCAGGCTGCTGCCAATCTGCTGGTCAGCAGCCAGTACATCAAGCCCGCTTACACAAACAGCATGCTGGCCCGCGAAAAGGTGGCGGACACCTTCCTGGGGAATGGCATTGCGATCCCTCACGGGCTGCCGAAGGATCGCGATCTGATCTTGCGCACGGGGATCTCTATCCTGCAGATCCCCGGCGGAGTGCAGTGGAACCGGGGGGAAACAGTCTATCTTGTGGTGGCGATCGCCGCCCGATCTGACGAGCACATCGGCATCCTGTCCAACCTGACCAACATTTTGACCGACGAAGCCACGGTGCGCCGCCTTGCCACGACCAGCGACCCCAACGACATCATCGGAGCCCTGAGCGGTCCACGGCCGGAGCGTGCCGTTCCTGCGGGGCCGCCTGTTGATTTCCCGAACTTTGTTGACCTGACTATCCATAACCCTACTGGTTTTCACGCTCGCCCGGCGACCGTCTTCGCAAGCCGGGCGAAGGAGTTTACTTCCGACGTGCGGGTGCGCTACGGGGACAAGGTGTCCAACGGGAAGAGCCTGGCTTCCCTGCTGACGCTAGGCGTCGAATGCGGTGGTGTGATCCGGGTAATGGCGCAAGGCCCAGACGAGGCCGCCGCAGTGCAGGCCCTTAAGGAAGCGGTGGAAAGCAAGTTAGGCGAGGAAGAAACCGCGCCAGCCGCGCCGGTGACTCGGCCGGTCGATGAGTGGGAAGCTGAACCAGGCCAGACGGTCCTGCCTGGAGTCCCGGCCTCGCCGGGATTGGCCATCGGCCCGTTGTGTTTCTTCAAACGCAGCAAGTACGTAGTCGCCGCCACCGCCAAAGACCTGGACGCCGAGAAAACGCACCTCAAAGAGGCCATCGCGGCTGCCCGGTCCCAGTTGCAAGACCTCTACCAGGGTGTTAAGGAGCGGTCCGGCGAAAGCCAGGCTTCGATCTTCCTGGCGCACGCCGGGTTCCTGGACGATCCCGATCTGTTGCAGGCGGTAGAGGCAAAAATCGACAGCGGCATGAGCGCTGGGCGGGCCTGGCAAACCACCCTCGATGAACGGGTCGCTGAATTAAAGCAGGTGGACGACCCGCTCATTGCGGGCCGGGCCGTCGACTTGGGCGATGTCGGCAGCCGGGTGTTGGCTTTCCTGGCTCAGCGCATCGAAGAGGGACCGCTCATGCCGGCAGGGCCTGTCATCCTGGTGGCCGAAGACCTGACCCCTTCCGATACTGCCGGTCTCGATCCGGCCCTCGTCCTGGGCTTCTGCACCGCGGGCGGCGGCTCCACTTCGCACAGCGCCATAATCGCCCGCGCGCTGGGCATCCCGTCGGTCGTCGGTGTCGGGCCGGCTTTGCTGAACCAACCGGAAGGGGTCGAGGCCATCCTGGACGGCAACCATGGCAATCTGTACATCGCGCCCAGCCCGGCTACACGCGCGTCTGCCCAAAAAGCGCGACAGGCCATGGAGGGACAGCGTGAGGTTGAGAAGTTACGCTCTTACGAACCGGCCCTCACATCCGATGGGCACCGTGTGGAGGTGGTCGCCAACATTGCCCACGTCGAGGAAGCGGCTCAAGCTGTAAACGCAGGTGGTGAAGGCGTCGGTTTGATGCGCACCGAATTCCTCTTCCTCGACCGGACTTCGCCCCCCGGCGAAGAGGAACAGTTCGTCGCTTATCGCGATATGGCCCAGGTTCTGAACGGGCTTCCGCTCATCATTCGCACGTTGGACATTGGCGGCGATAAAGCTGCCCCGTACCTGGAGATGCCGGCAGAGGACAATCCTTTCCTGGGCGTGCGTGGCATCCGCCTGTGTCTGGCCAGGCCAGAGCTCTTCCGTACCCAACTGCGCGCGATCTACCGGGCGGCCGAATACGGGCTGGTTAGGATGATGTTCCCAATGGTCTCCACACTGGAAGACCTGGAGGCGGCCAAATCTATCGCCGCAGGGGTGCGCTGGGATCTGGGTGCAAAAGCCATAGAAATCGGCATCATGGTAGAGGTCCCTTCGGCGGTCGTCATGGCCGATGAGCTGGCTCAGGAGGTGGATTTCTTCTCGATCGGCACCAATGACCTCACCCAGTACACTCTGGCGATGGACCGCGGCCATCCGATCCTGGCGAAACAGGCGGATGGGCTGCACCCGGCTGTGCTGCGCATGGTGGATCGCACCGTCCAGGCAGCGACGGCGGCGGGGAAATGGGTGGGCGTATGTGGGGGCATCGCCGGCGACCCGCAAGGCGCAGCGATCCTGACCGGGCTGGGAGTCGCCGAGCTCAGCGTGTCGATCCCCAGTATTGCCGCGATCAAAGCCCAGATCCGTCGCCTTTCCCTGAGCCAGGCACAGGCGCTGTCTCGCCAGGCTCTCGCCTGCCGGACGGTTGCCGAGGTCCGCAACCTGCCTTTCTGGCGGATCGATCGGTAAAAAAACGGGTACCTGGATCCTCGAGATACGAAAAAGGGAGATAAGCTATGAGCCAAGAGAACCGTGTTGTCACCGTTACCATCAATCCCGCGATCGATCAGACGGTCACCATTCCGAACTTTACCGCCGGTGCTGTGAACCGCGTCCAATCGTCACAAATGGACGCAGGCGGCAAAGGAATTAATGTCGCCTCGTTCCTGGCCGATTTTGGCGAGCGCGCCACGGTCACCGGATTCCTGGGAGCCGAGAACGATGAAATCTTCCGCAATCTCTTTGAGCGGAAAGGGATCACCGACCGCTGCGTCCGGATCGCCGGACAGACCCGCATCGGCGTCAAGATCAGCGACCAGGTCCTCCACCAGACCACGGACATCAACTTCCCTGGTGAGGAGCCTAGCGAGGCGGATATCACCCATCTGTTCGAAATCCTGGCAGAGCTTGCCCCCACGCACGAGTGGTTTGTGCTGTCCGGCAGCATTCCTCAAGGCGTCAGCGCCGGTATTTACGCGGAAATGGTGCGGATCCTGGCCGGCAAGAAAGTCGTGCTCGACACAAGCGGCAAGGGTTTCCGTGAGGCGGTGCCGGCAGGGCCGTGGCTGATCAAACCCAATGTGGATGAGCTGAGCGAATATGCTGGAAGACAATTGGATTCGCCTGCAGCCATCCTCGAGGAGGCCCGTTCCATCATGGGCCGTAATAACATCCATTGTGTGGTGATTTCCATGGGAAAGGAAGGAGCGATATTCGTCGAGAGCAATGAGACTATTTGGGTGGTGCCCCCGCCGGTCGAGGTGAAGAGCACCGTGGGTGCCGGTGACGCAATGGTTGCTGGCATTGTCGCCGGGAAGATCCGTGGTCTTTCCCTGAGCGAGTGCGCCCGGCTGGCCACCGCCTTCTCGGTAACTGCCATCAGTCATATCGGATCAGGGTTGCCTTCAGTTCAGTCGGTAGAACAGGCGAGGGAACAGGTAACCATCCGTGAATTATCCAGGAAATCTTTCTAGCAGGAGCAGGAAGGAGCAAACATATGGCCAGGTTAGTAGCAGTTATGGCCTGCCCGACGGGGATAGCCCACACCGTGATGGCCGCGGAAGCCCTTGAAAAAACCGCTCAGGCCATGGGCCACACCCTGCGGGCAGAAATGCAGGGCTCGGTGGGGGCTCAGAATGTCCTCACCGAGCAAGAGATCCGCGATGCGGATGTCGTGATCATCGCAACCGATATCCACATCAAGATGGACCGTTTTGGAGGCAAACCCGTTTATGCGGTCTCGACGAGCGACGCTATTCGCAAAACCCGGGCTGTGATCGAGGAAGCATTAGCGGAGGCGGAGGAGGCGAAGGAGGCTGCCGCCGCGGCGCCAACGGCTGCCGCGCTGGCCACCCCGCTTCCGGTACCCGAGCCCGGTGCATCGAAGTTCCTGGTAGGCGTCACATCCTGCCCCACCGGTATCGCCCATACCTTCATGGCGGCCTCAGGCCTGGAAAAGTCGGCCAGGGAGCTGGGCTATGAGATGAAGGTTGAGACACAGGGCTCGGTCGGCGCGCAAAACACGCTGACGTTCCAGGACATCGGCCGGGCGGATGCCGTGATCATCGCTGCGGATGCGTATGTGGATAAGACCCGCTTTGTTGGAAAACGGGTGTACGAGACTTCGACGAAAGCGGCCATGCAAGAAGGCCAGGGGGTGATCAAGAAAGCCCTCGCTTTGCCGGAACCTGGCGGCGCTGACCTGGCTGACCTGGCAAAGGAGATGAAGAAAGCCCGCACTGCCCAGATGCCAGGGGCTTACAAACATTTAATGACCGGCGTTTCCTACATGTTGCCCTTCGTGGTAGCCGGCGGCATTTTGATCGCCCTGTCGTTTGCCGTCGGTGGGATCAAACCCGAGGGATATCCCCCGGGCACCCTCGCATGGGCGTTGATGCAGATCGGCGGAGGTACCGCGTTTACCTTGTTTGTGCCGGTCCTGGCGGGGTACATTGCTTTTTCCATCTCCGACCGGCCCGGCATCGCTCCAGGAATGATCGGTGGTATGCTGGCCACGACGGTGGGATCCGGGTTCATCGGCGGAATTATTGCTGGCTTCCTGGCCGGTTACCTGACCCTTTGGTTGAATAAGGCGATTCAACTGCCGAAAAACCTGCAAGGGATCAAACCGGTCTTGATTCTACCGTTGCTTTCCACGCTGGTCGTTGGCCTGGCAATGATCTTTGTGGTTGGGCCGCCGATGAAAGTGGTCAATACCGCCATGGTGGATTGGTTGAAGGGCATGCAAACGGGTAGCGCAGTATTGCTGGGCCTGATCCTGGGCGCGATGATGGCTTTTGATATGGGTGGTCCGGTCAACAAAGCGGCCTATACTTTCGCAGTAGGGCTGCTCTCGAGCCAGGTGTACGCACCGATGGCAGCGGTTATGGCGGCCGGGATGACCCCTCCGCTCGGCCTGGCGCTGGCTGCATACCTGTTCAAGAACCGCTTCACCGCCGAAGAGCAGGAGGCTGCTGGCGCGGCTGCGGTGCTGGGAATTTCATTCATCACGGAAGGGGCGATCCCCTTTGCCGCCCGCGATCCATTCCGTGTGATACCAAGCCTGATGGTCGGGTCTGCTGTAGCCAGTTCCCTTTCGATGGCCTTTGGCTGCCAGTTGCTGGTGCCACATGGTGGTATCTTTGTCCTGCCCATCCCCCATGCGGTGGTGAATTTGGGAGGGTATATGATCGCGATCCTCGCCGGCTCCATGGTAACTACGGGAATGCTGTTCATCTTGAAGAGACCCCTGGCAAAGAAGGAACAGGTGTTCGCCAAAGAAGTCGCTGTTGCGTAAGCAAATATTCCACCAAGGCATGCGCTTTGTGTAGCACATGCGCATCATTGCCGGGGGTAAACCGGACCTGACCGATGCCGATGTAATTGTGATTTGGTCGGCATCGGTCAGCGCCTGGGCCAAGTGAACTACGAGGGCATCATGGTGAGCACCATGCGGAAGATCTGCGACCGGGTCAGTCTGCCCTGAAGAATGGCGTCATTATCGTTGATGATTATCGAGATCGTTCCCACAACCAGCGCCGTCCATACGGCGCGCCTGACGACAGATGGGGTGATCCACAGTTTGAGCCATTGGGTCTTCGTTGATGTTCCTGTTTTTTATAATGAGAAAAACCCCGAAATCCAGGCTCGGGGTTTTTATTGTGCCTGAGTATTCTGATCCAGAAAGAATTAGAAACCCTGGAAGGGATTATCCGCTCCCATGAGGACGTAGGCCCAGCCGGTGCCCTTGCACACCGGGCAGATGTCGTAAATAAATCCATCCCGGCAGGAGCCCCCACCATCCCCATGGCAGAATGCGCATTTTTTGGCCACCTGGGCGACCAGGACGGTGCCCAGTCCATCGCATACTTTGCAGCGATCGTAGATCTCACCATCGCGGCAGCGGCCGCCGCCATTGCCATTGCAAAATGCGCAGGTTTCAGGTGCATAATGGATCATCGGTTGAACTTTTTCCATAGAACCTCGGTATGGTTATCGATTAACTCTGTTTGGGAGTTGTTTCCTCACTGATGGCCGTGGTTACTGCCTCGGAAAATGCTTCGGCGACCTCTGGGTCGAACTGGGTCCCTGCACCTTTCTGGATCTCATTGACCGCCTGGTCAATGGTGAGGGCTTTGCGCTTGGGCTGGTCGGTGATCATAACCGTATAGGCTTCGCTGACCCCAATAATGCGAGCAGCCGCGGGGATCGATTCTTTGGAAAGACCGTCGGGATAGCCGCCGCCGTCCCAGCGTTCCTGGTGGTGGTAGATCCAGGGGATGATCCGATTGAGGGTTTCCAGCGATTTGACGATCCGTGCACCGTGGTAGGGGTGCATCTGGATCGTCTTCCACTCTTCCGGGGTGAGCGGGTCGATCTTGGTGAGCACGTTTTCCGGGATGGCGATTTTGCCCACGTCGTGGAGGAGGGCGGCGATTTCGACCATCTCCAGATCTTCACCACTCCAGTTCATTTTCCTGGCAATCTGCGTGACCAGTCGGGCGACCGTGTCGGAATGGCCGCGCATAAAGCGATCGCGCGAATCGATTGCGCTGACGAGCGAGCGGAGCAGTGGGGTAGCCTGGTTGAGTGGCAGATTGTTGGCGCCCATCAATATGGCCCTGGTCAGTCCGGGCTTGCGCCGCTCGGCCAGAGAGAGCTCTGAACGGATGGGGAGGTCGTAAAATTTCACGAAGCTGGAGACTTCGTTCAACGACCGGCGCAGCTTTTCCCAGGCGCCGGTTGCCCACAATCTGGGGATCTCCTCCTGAACCATGATCAGGATTCGCGAGAGATCCTCGGGGGAAATGACGCTCTTGCCATAGGTGGCCAGCTCCTCGTGCTGCGACATCATCCGGATAAACATCGCCTCGACCGATTTGACTTCCTCGGCCATCGCCGGGGCGTTGGAGATGGTATCTTCCAGCCCCTTGAAGACGGTGATCAACTCTTCCGGATCCATGTGTGCGCTGGTCTCGAGGCTGGTAATTTCCTGAAGCCGCTCGTCCCAGTATTTCCTCGCATCGTCCAGGCGCAGGATGGTTGAGCCAAGGGTTGCCACCCCACCGCCTTCTTTAGATTGGTCGATCACCGAGATCGCTTTTTCAATTGCCTCCTTGGCCTCAGCGTTTTTGCGTGCAATTTCGGCGTCGCGCAGCTCCTGCTCGCGCTTTTTGATCCGGGCCAGGTGGATGCGGTTATAAAACTCGACCGATTTAGGTGCCTTGGTGAGCACGTCCATGAGGGTATGCTGCCGGTCCAGGATTTCAGACCAGGACTGATTGAGATCTTTCAATTTTTTGCGGGAACGTAAGGAGAGAGGCCAACGGCGGGTCTGGTTGGTTAAAGCCGGGATCTGTTTTTCGAGCTCCGCATAGGTGCCCCAAATTTCTTCGTCGACCTTAATCGGTTTGAACGACACCCCGGAAACAGTCATCCGGTACGAATGGATTCCTTCGACGACATCGCGCTCGTTTTTTCCGGCGGTAGCCATGTGGACCCGGATTTGCATCTGGAGGAGCCTCCATTCCCTGACTGCCGCGAGCAACAGGTCAATGCCCCCTCCGGCAGCATTCACAGGTTTCTGGTCTGGGCTCTCTTCCCGAACGATTTCTTTCCGGTTCACAACGGAACGATCTAACGCCTTGGTAGCAGGTCTCTTCGTTGATTGAGAGAGTGTTTGGGTAGAAGTGTCCTCAGCCGGATTCTGGATATCAATGTTGGATGAAGATCCAGGCAGAGTTTCCAACGTTGTTCCCTCCGTGATGCCTTATCGCCGAAACCGATATCGATGCCGCCAATTGGTTTGCCCCCGCGCTTCGGATAATCCGTAGTTCTGGCTACCATTCGATTTGATTCTTACCACATAAGCTATAGATAATAACTCCCAGCCGGACAGGTGCCCGGGCAGAACTTGGAAGGAGTATAAAACATTATATAACAGATTTGATTAAAAACAAAGCTGAGCGCCATCAAATGCGTGAAATTATTGTTAAATCCCATTTTCCCTTTTACACTCCAGAAAGCCCTGCAATTCTGTAAAGCGCCCGACCGTTGAAAAAGGGGGTGTTGGCAGATATAATTATTGCAACCAACGATCCCGCTGCTAGATAGAGGTAGACCTGGAACCCGAGGACACAACAAAACCAACTGAAGAAGGTCCAGATTTTGACCGGCGCTTACCACCCGGAACCACCCTGGCGGACCGTTATACCATTGATGAAATCATCGGGGTTGGCGGCATGGGTGCGGTTTATCGCGCCCGCGACCTGCATTTCCCCAACGTACAAAAGTGGGTCGCCGTGAAGGAGATGATCAATCCCTCCCACGACCCCTCGATGCGCGACCTGCTGGTGCGCAATTTTGAGCGCGAAGCGAATATCCTCGCCACCTTAAGCCATCCCTCCATTCCCCGCATCTACGACTTTTTTACCCAGTCTCAGCGATCTTACCTGGTGCTCGAGTTCGTCTTCGGAGAAGACCTGGAAGCGATCCTGCGCAAATCGACGGATTTCATTCCCGAAGCTCAAATTGTCGCCTGGGCGATCCAGTTGTGCGACGTTTTACAGTTTCTCCATACCCACAAACCCGAGCCGATCATCTTCCGGGATATCAAGCCTTCTAATATCATGATCAACCAGTACAACCACGTCGTCCTGGTCGATTTTGGCATCGCCAAGACGTTCGATGTGGCGGCGCGGGGAACGATGATGGGCACCGAGGGATATTCGCCCCCGGAGCAATACCGCGGCGAGGCTTCTCCCCTGGCAGATATCTACGCGATGGGCGCTACCCTGCACCACCTGTTGACCCGCCATAATCCTCAGCTCGAACCACCCTTTACCTTCGCCGAGCGGCCGATCTACAAATATAACCCATCAGTCTCGGAGGAAATGGTGGCGGTAGTGACCAAAGCCCTTGGTTATCTCCCGGAAGACCGCTACCAGAACGCGGAGGAGATGAAACAAGATCTGCTGGCATTGGGACGCCGCACGGGTGTCACCCCGACCGTCTCGCTGACCGGTAGCGTTCCTGTATCGGCGCACCCCGGCCAGAAACCCGTCTGGATTTTCGAATGCGAGGACGAGATCCGCGGGACGCCCAGCCTCGACGAAAATGCCCTGTACGTCGGCTCCTACGATCAAAACCTTTACGCCCTGGATGCGGAAACGGGCCGTTTTCTGTGGAAATATCCAACCCACGGCGCCATTGTCGGCAAGCCGCTCCTGACGGAGGGCTTTATTTATTTTGGATCGGAAGATTGCTACTTGCACGTGATCTCCCCGGTCGCCGGGCGGTTGATCTGGACCTACCGGACCGATGGTCCTGTGCGCTCTTCGCCGCGCCTGGCAGGGGAGTATTTGTTCGTTGGCTCAGACGACGGTGGCCTGCATTGCATCAACCTCAAATCCGGGCGCAGATTGTGGCGCTTCGAGGCAGGCGCTCCGGTCCGTTCCACCCCATTTTTATATAATAACCTGATCTATTTTGGCTCCGAGGATGGCGATTTTTATTGCCTGGACCTGTTTGGAACGCCGAAATGGCATTACCGCGCCAAACGGGCGATTACCTCTTCTCCGGTCATCAGGGATGGGCTGACCTACTTTGGGTCAATGGATGGGACCTTCTATGCCTTCGATGCCCGCATGGGTTGGGAGATCTGGCGCCGGCGGATGGGGAAAGGGTCTATTTCCTCACCCTGTGTGGATGAGAACCTAGTGTTTACCGGCGCGATCGATGGCTATATCTACTGCATGGACAGGAGCAACGGGCGCGAGATCTGGTCCTACCATACCGATCACCAGGTGACTGGCTCGCCAGTGGCGGATATGGGGATGATCTTTTGTGGCTCGGTGGATGGTAATATGTACTGCCTGGAGAGCCGCACCGGTCATCTGCGATGGAAATTCGATACCGGAAAACCAATCACAGGGTCTGCCGTGGTGAGCCGCCGTATGCTATACTTCGGATCGACGGACAATCGCATTTATGCTCTTCCTTTATAGTCTCATTTTTTTTATTGTGGAATGCTCACGGTCCTCTGGGGGTTGCAGCGTTCCTGGGCCCCACAAGGTCTCATTCGATGACCGACATCGAGAATTTCAACGGAGGACGGTATGGATAGACTGCCTTTCGAAGATGGCGAACAAATCGAAAAAATTCGCGTATTAATCGTCGACAACAATCCGGAAACCCGCGAGAAAACCCGTACCCTGCTGGAAAAAGAAAAAGATATCACGATTCTGGGCGCAGCCAAGACCGGCCGCGAAGCTATCGACCTGGCCCAGGACAGCGAACCCGATGTAGTCGTGCTGGACGTCAACACGCCGGACATGGACGAGATTGCGATCACCGAGGCCATTTGCCGGCGGGTTCCTTTCGCACAGATCCTGATCCTGGCCGTCCAGGTCGATCCGAACTATATGCGCCGCGCAATGCTAGCCGGCGCGCGCGATTTCATCGTCAAGCCGCCGTTGCCGGATGAGCTTCGCTCCGCGGTGTACCGCGCCGGTGGCCTGGCTCAGGAAAGACGGGCCAGCTCGCTGCGTATTCTCCCCCACATAAGCAAAGAGAGTGAACCGACCAAGCCCCAGGCGATGGCCCGCGGGAAAGTGATCCAGGTCTATGGCGCGAAGGGTGGCGTTGGCGCGACCACTCTGGCGACCAACCTGGCGATCGCCCTGCAGTCGCCCACAAGTAAAACTGTCCTGGTCGATGGGAATTTGCAATTCGGCGATGTAGCGATTTATTTGAATGAGGTCGGCTACCATAGCATCCTCGATCTGACCTCCCGGATCAACGACCTGGACCCGGATACCATGGAGACGGTGCTGGTCACCCACGCACAGACCGGACTGGATATCATGGTCGCCCCCAACCGGCCGGAGATGGCCGAAAAAGTGAGCGGGGAGGAATTTTTCAAAGTCATCCAGTACCTGCGCAGGATGTACTCCTACGTGGTCGTGGATACTCCCACGGCGCTGGGGGAGATCACCCTTTCCACCCTGGATGCTGCGGACATCCTGCTCCTGGTCACCACCCAGGAAATTCCCGCAGTGAAGAACACTCGCCTGTTCTTATCCATTCTGGATGGCCTGCACATCAACCGGCAGCGGATCGTCTTCACCATGAACCGCTACGACCGCCAGGTGGCGATCTCCCCGGAAAAAATTGGGGAAAACCTGAAGCAGGAAGTGACCATGGTCATTCCCCTCGATATAAAAACAGCACTTCGCGCCGAGAATCAAGGCCGGCCATTCGTCCTGGAGAAGAAAGACGAGCCGATTTCAAAAGCCATCCTGGATCTGGCTGAGATCATCAAGAACCAGTTGGCCGTCGTGGCCAACGCCGACCCCAACCAGCTAAAGGCTCTACGCCAGGACGCGTGATGCCCGGCGAAAGCCAATCCGGACCCGGACTGAGGAACCTCCGGAAGCGTGCTTCAGAAAAGTACGAGTGCCCTCATGCGGGATGCTGTGAAACAGAAAAAACCCGAAACGCAGCGGTATCCAATGCAAGCGGCCGGATATGGTCTGCCGCGTCTGTTTTGGTTAGCCCCAGTGATGTTCCTGCTGGGCCTGGCGATACGCCAAAGCCCGATGATGGATTACCTCTTACCGGCCAATCATAGCGCGGCGGCCAAAATGCTCTCCACGGACGCCGCACCTCTGCTGCCCACCTCTACATCAACCCCTCTTCCGGCGCTGCTGGTCGTGGCGCCGGAAATCTCCGGCAAAGGAGCCGCCGTCTCTCCGGCGACTGAACCCACTCCTGTTCCGCTTTCACAGCCCTCCCCCACCCCTGAGATTGTTTTGTCCCATCTCTCTTTTTATTGGCCGCCGTTGGGCAACATCAACTGCGATTACGAGTGCGAGCACATTGCCAACGGGGATGTCTGGCAGAAGTGGGTGGGAAAGGGAGTCGCCTGCCCGACCCGCTACCCGCTTGGAACGATATTCGTCATTATGGGCGACGAATGGGAGTGCGTTGACCGGGGCGAGGCGATTGTGATCAAGAAAGATGGGAGTATCTGGTTAGATATGCTCCTGCCTGCCATGCCGAAGGGGGTGGCCTGGGGCGCTATCCAGCCGGTCGAGATTCGCCGCCTCAAAGCAACCCCCACCCCGAAATCTGGTTAGTTAGCGGTTGGAGTTGTAAAAGTTATAGATCGCGGTGGAGATTTGGGCGACCATCTGGTTCACCGGGTCGAAGACCAGTTGGGTGGGATGGTTCAGGTAGATCGCGATGATGTAATTCCCTCCCGGAGAATATACGATACCGACGTCGGCGATGTTGTGGATCAGGCCGTCCTCGAATTCGGTCACCCAGCCATGTTTGTGGGCGAAGAGAGTCCCATCCGGTAGACCTGCCTGAAGCAGCACACCAATATGGTTCCCCGTCATCACGGTGATCATCTCCTGGCATTTCGCCTGGCTGATCTGGCCGGGAAAAGCCGCGGGCAAAGTCCCACCGCCGGTTTGAGCGCACTGGTAGATGTCATCCAACAACAAGCCCATCTCGAGAGGGGTAGTCTGGCTGTAAATATCCGGGTTGGCGGAGATATCTGTACGCTGGTTGGCCGGGGTTTTGAAATTGGTTAACAAGGGAGACCCGGGGGCAAAAAAGCCCCCCCAAAAGGTGTTCTTCAGGCCCAGGGTTTGCAGGTCCTCGCTGACTTTCAGCGGGGCCTTATCTTTATCGATCACGTTCCTGGCGACCCGATCTGTAGAATCGTTGTCCGAGAGATCGATCATCTCGGTGACCAACCGGACCACTTCTTGGGGTGGTGGGTCGCTGACCTGGCGAAACACCGAGACCATCACCGGGAGCTTCATCGTGCTGGCGGCGGTAAAGGCGATGTCTGGCTCGACGTTCTTCCCATTATCATAAGCAAAATGAAGCTCTTCGGAGGTCTGTAGATCCTTCAGATAGATTTCCGCCAGGCCGTCGTATTTGGCCACTGCCATGATCTGCTGGATCAGGATCTGCAGGTTGTCCAGGGAGAGGCGCGGGGCGCTGGTTTTCTGCACCGAAAGGTTGACCACCCGGGCAGTCGGCGATTTCAGCGCGTCTTCGATCAGGATCACCGCGCGGTCGACGTCCAGGGTCGTTCCGGGCTCACCGGACTGAAAATTGACCGTACCCGGGACGGGCAGGGCCGGGGAGGGCGGCCTGTCGTAGCGCGGGGCGATCTCGCTTCTCAAATACGCCCGCAGGCGGTCTTCGGAGATGCTGGCCAGCAGGGGTATCTGCCCGGGGGTGGAGGAGCGGTTCCACAGGTAATTCCAAAAGTCGGCCCAGAAAGGCTCGCTCGCACGCTGCAGGTCCGCGGCGGAGAGCATGCTTTCCAATCCCAGCTCAAACCCCACGACCGACGGCTTGAACTGGATCACGGCGTTGGCATAGTGGATTTCGACCGGCTGCGAATAAGCCTGGATCAACCTCTGGGCTGCCTGGCTGCGGTCCAGGCCGCCGACCGGGATTCCGGCGATGACCTGGCCCGAGGGGTAGTTCCCCCGAACTCGGCTGAAGCGGATCAGTTGGAAGACGGTCAGGAGGACCGCGCTGAAGATCAGGATCAGCGCGACCCAGCGTAAAACGGATAAGGAACTTCGGTTTCTCATTGGCTGCGGCGGACCGGGCCCGCCGCAGCCAATTGTATCAGATTCTCAGGTAGGATCGAGGGCCTGGTCAAGGCGGAGATGCCCAGCCAGAAAATCTATGGTTCATTGGGAATACGCGTGAAGAGGGACATACCACGGCGGATCCCAAAGAGCCAAATCTATTGTTCGGTTGTGTCACGTATGTTATTATGAAAATAGGAGGGCTGTCTCTATGCGCCACTCAACCTATCGCGAGCATAACTATCGTTTTGGCCTGCAAATCTTCACCCTCCGTTCCCAAGGCAATTTAACCCAGTCCAGGATGGCCAACCTCCTGGGTGTCTCGCGCCAGGCCGTCGTCGGTTGGGAATCCGGCCTGAACTATCCTTCCACCCAGCATCTCTTACACTTCATCGAAATTTGTTTAGAGTACAATCTATTCCATCCCGGGCAGGAAGCCGAAGAAATCCATGAGCTGTGGAACAACGCCAACCAGCATTTGCCGCTGGATGAAACCTGGTTGGCGCACCTTTTAAGGAAACCCACGGAGGCGCCTGGTTCCGTTGCACACAAACCGCCGGACCGGGGTATGGAACTACCT
The DNA here is from genome assembly GCA_035542155.1 of Anaerolineaceae bacterium. Classification (GTDB taxonomy): domain Bacteria; phylum Chloroflexota; class Anaerolineae; order Anaerolineales; family Anaerolineaceae; genus DATKLX01. The sequence goes on along the minus strand of DATKLX010000162.1, from coordinate 20,250 downwards.
ATAGCCGGGCCGCAGGTGGACTGGGGGGACGCTCCCGAGGTTGTCGGCTTCTTTGGTCGCGAGGCTGAACTTACCCGCCTGACCGAATGGCTGCGGGAACAAAACTGCCGGGTGGTTTGTCTTCTGGGTATGGGCGGCATCGGTAAGACCATGCTCGCCGCCAAACTGGTTCAGGAAGTGAAGCCGGGCTTCGAGCGGGTGTACTGGCGCAGCCTGCGGGATGCCCCACCTCCCGAAGAATGGCTGGCCGGCGTCATCGGCTTCCTCTCCGATCAGCAGGTTGTCCCACCAGAGACCGCCTCGGAGCGGTTCACTGTCTTGTTGCAATTGCTGCGAGCCGGGCGCTGCCTGCTGGTGCTGGATAACTTCGAAACCCTGTTCGAACCCGCCCAGGAGGAAGGTAGTTATCGGGCAGGCCTGGCGGGGTACGGCCGCCTGCTCAGTACACTGGGCGAATCCCAGCACCAGAGCTGCCTGGTGCTGACGACCCGCGAGGTCGCACCGGAGCTGGCGATTATGAGTAGCGCGAAAGTGCGCACCTTCCCTCTCGAGGGGTTGAAGGTTGAGGCTGCGCAGCAGATGTTGACCCCCAAGCAACTGGTAGGCAGCCCGGAGCAGTGGGCCGAGTTGACCGGCCGTTTCGAGGGTAACTGCCTGGCGCTCAAGCTGGTTGGCGAGCGCATTCGCGAGCTTTTCGGCGGGGAGATTGGTCTCTACCTGCAGGAGGCAGGCTCTGCGAGCGTCTTTGGCAGCATTCGCCAGCTCATAGCCGAGCAGGTGGGGCGCAGCACAGTGCCTGAGCTGCAGGTGGCGCGGGCGTTGGCGGTGGCGCGCGAGCCGCAACGGCTGGCTGATTTGCTGGCCGCCCTGGGAGCGCGCCTTGGGCGCGATACAGTGTTGGAGGCGGTGGAGTCGCTGCGCCGGCGCTCGCTGGTGGAGCGGACCGAAGCAGCCAGTGGAGGACTGTTTAACCTGCAATCCGTTGTGCTGGAGTATGCCACCGAACGCCTGGTGGAAGTGGCGGCGAAAGAAATCGAAACCGGCCAACCAGTACAGTTGGTCGAGCAGCCGCTCATCCAGGCTACCGCGAAAGACTACGTGCGCCAGAGCCAGGAGCTGCTGATCGGCATGCCCATCCTCGCCCGGTTGAGGGCCGGCCGGGGGCAGGAAGGGGCAGAGGGGCAATTGTTCGGGTTGCTGGAGGGCTGGCGCGGACGGCCGGTGGAGGAGCAGGGCTACGGGCCGGGGAACGTGATCAATTTGCTGCGCCTGCTGCGGGGGGATCTGCGCCGGCTGAACCTGTCGAGCCTGGCGATCCGGCAAGCTTACCTGGCCGAGGTGGAGGCGCAGGATGCCAGCCTGGCCGGCGTATCCCTGGCGGAAGTTGTACTGGCGGAGGCGTTCACCTCACCCATCTCGGCTGCATTAAGTGGCGACGGTACGCTGCTGACAGTGGGAACTACCACCGGAGAGATCTGGCTGTGGAGGGTCGCGGAGCGCACCCTGCTTGAGAAATTACCCGGTCACACTGGCCAGGTATTTGGCTTGGCGCTCGCCGCCGACGGCCGCCTGATGGCCAGTGGGGGTGCGGACGGGACCGTACAGATCGGGGACGCGGCCACCGGCCGGCTGCTGGCCAGGTTCGAGGGCCACACGGGCACCGTCACAAGTGTTGCGCTCTCCACCGACGGCCGGCTGCTGGCCAGTGGCTCCTATGATGAGACAATTCGGCTCTGGGAGGTGACCAGCGGACAACTGCTCGCAGTCCTTCGGGGCCACGCGGGCGGCGTCACAGGGGTGGCCCTCTCCACCGACGGCCGCCTGCTGGCCAGCGGCAGCGCGGATAGGACAGTGCAATTGTGGGAGACGAGCACCGGGCGGCCGCTGGCAGCTTTGGCAGGCCATGAGAGTGAAGTATGGGGGGTAGCGCTTTCCGGCGATGGCCGCCTGCTGGCCAGCGGCGGCCTGGAGGGAAAAATTCGGCTATGGGAGACGGAGACCGGGAAGCAGTTGGCAACCCTTGAAGGCCACACCGGCGGAGTCTTAAAAGTAGCGTTCTCCACTGACGGAAAGCTGCTGGCCAGCGGAGGCGCGGATGGGATGGTGCGGCTATGGGAGGCGCCCGGCGGCCGCCCGCTGGCTACTCTCCAGGGCCATGTAGGCGGGATCAGGGGGTTAGCGCTTTCCGCTGATGGGCACCTGGTGGCCAGTACCAGCATAGATGGGATGGTGCGGCTGTGGGAGGCGCCTGGCGGCCGCCCATTGGCGACCCTCCGGGGTCATACCGATGTGCTTTGGAGAGTGGCACTTTCTGGCGACGGCGAGTTCGTGGCCAGCAGCGGCTGGGACGGGATGGTGCGTCTGTGGGAGGTGGCCAGCGGGCGGCTGCTGGCAGTATTGAAAGGCCACACTACCGGCCAGGCGATCGTGGCGTTTTCCGGTGATGGACACCTGATAGCCAGCAGCGGGATGGACAATACCGTGCGACTGTGGGAGGCGCCTAGCGGCCGCCCATTGGCGACCTTGAAGAGCCACACCGGCGAAGTCTGGGGGGTGGCGCTCTCCGCTGACGGCCACCTGCTGGCCAGCGGCGGCCTGGATGGATACGTGCGGTTGTGGGAGACGAGCACCAGGCGGCAGTTGGCGACCCTGGAGGGCCACTGTTGCGCAGTCCGGGTTGTGGCGCTCTCCGCTGACGGCCACCTGCTGGCCAGCGGCGATGCGGACGGAATACTGCGGTTGTGGGAGACATCGAGTAGGCGGCTGCTGGTGACTCTCCAGGCCCACACCGGCGGAGTTCGGGGGGTAGCGCTTTCCGGCGATGGCCGCTTGCTGGCCAGCGGCGGCCTGGAGGGAAAAATTCGGCTGTGGGAGACAGATACCGGGAAGCAGTTGGCAGCTCTGGAGGGTCATGTTGGACCCATCTGGGGGGTAGCGCTCTCAATGGATGGGCAACTGCTGGCCAGCAGCAGCGCGGATGGGACAGTGCGGCTGTGGGAGACGTCGAGCGGTCGTCCGCTGGCAATCCTGAGGGGGCATACCGGCCCGGGTCCCGGGGTGGCGATCGCTGCCGACGGCCACTTGGTGGCCAGCGCCGGTTTTGATGGGACTGTGCGCCTATGGGATACGAACGGCGGGGTTGAGCTGCGTACGCTGCGGGCCGAACGCCGGTACGAGCGCCTGGACATTACCGGCCTGACGGGCATCACCGCGGCGCAGCGGGCGGCGCTCCTGGCGCTGGGAGCTGTTGAGAATGAGGCTGGCGCCAATCCCGGGCCGGTCCCGAACCTGAAGCGCCACATTCTGGACCAACACTAGTATGGCAATGAGAACCATTTTATTCGTGTGCACCGCGAACCTGTGCCGCTCGCCGATGGCCGAGGTACTGTTCCAGGAGCAGCTTCGCGAGGCCGGGCTGGATGAAGCCTGGCGGGTCGAATCTGCGGGGACCTGGGCGCAAGAGGGCTTTCCAGCTTCGAAAAACGCGCAGCTGGCGCTCAACAAACGCGGACTGGACCTGAGCCAGCACCGCTCGCGGGTGGTCACTGAGGGAATGCTGCGCGCGGCCGGCCTGGTCCTGGTGATGGAGCGCGGCCACAAAGAGGCGCTGCGGGTTGAGTTCCCTGCTCTGGCGCACAAGGTCTTCCTTCTCAGCGAAATCGCGGGGGGCCCGGCTGAGGACATCCACGATCCGTTTGGCTCGGCCCTCGAAGAGTACGAGGCCTCGGCGGAAGATATTGCCGGGCGATTGTGCGCGGGGTTCGAAAATATCCTGCGGACCGCGGAATCACTGGCCGAAGAAGGTCTTCCCAGGGAAGCATAAATATAATTATGGTTCGATTGACATCCCTGTGAGGGGCTGGTATAATTGCTTCACAATCGAGATTGTTCCTCTTCAGGAGGAGTAAGCGTTCGATGCCTTGCCAGAGAAGGAGCGCCGCAGGCTGAAAGCCTCCCCAGGACCCCGCCGCTGAAGTCGCCTGAAGGTACTGCCAAAGAAATTTTCGCCGCAGCGAAAAAAGTAGACTGGCACGGGTAAGCCCGTTAGCGCGATGTCCCGATGGTGGTCGGGAAACGAGAGCGCCGGCGCAGGCCGGCGAAGCGAGGTGGTACCGCGGAAGGCGTTTTTCCCTTTCGTCCTCAAGGACGAAAGGATTTTTGTTATTAACCCGCCAGAAATGGAGGGCCGAATGGCACTATCCAAAGAATACCAGGCAGAGCAGGTGGAAACCGGGCTGCAAGCACGCTGGCAGAGCCAGGGGATTTTCCAGTTTGACCCCCAGGCTCGTGGAAAAGTCTATTCGGTCGATACGCCGCCGCCCACGGTTTCGGGGAATCTCCACCTGGGCCACGTCTATTCCTACTCGCAGACCGATTTTATGGCGCGTTTTTTCCGAATGCGCGGCTACCAGGTCTTCTACCCGATGGGTTTCGACGATAACGGCCTGCCCACCGAGCGCCTGGTGGAAAAGCGCTATGGGATCACCGCCGCCCATGTGGGCCGCAAGGCTTTCATCGAAAAATGCCTGGAGATCAGCACGGAAATCGAGCAGGAGTATCAGGCCCTATGGAAGCGCCTGGGCCTTTCCGTGGACTGGCGCTATTCGTATCGTAGCATCGACGCGGAGTCGCGCAAGATTGCCCAACTCTCTTTCCTCGAGCTGTACCGCAAGGGGCTGATCTACCGCCAGGAGGCGCCGACCCTGTGGTGCCCCGAATGCCAGACGGCGATTGCCCAGGCCGAACTGAACGACCTGGAGCGCGAGGGGGAGATGGTCACCCTGGCGTTCCAGGGGGAGGGCGAAAACATCCTGCGCATCGCCACCACCCGGCCGGAGCTGTTGCCCGCATGTACGGCGGTTTTCGTCCACCCGGACGACGAGCGCTTCCGGGGATGGACCGGGAAGGAGGTGGTCGTTCCGCTGATCGGGCGCAGGGTGCCGGTGCTCGCTGACGAGCGCGCCAACCCCACCAAGGGCGCCGGCGCGGTAATGTGCTGCACCTTTGGCGACACAGTGGACGTGGAATGGTGGTACATCCACCACCTGCCGCTTTTCAACGCCATCGGGCGAGATGGGCGCATGACCGGACAGGCAGGGAAGTACAGCGGCCTGGAGACCAAGGATGCGCGCAAGGCGATCAAAGCGGACCTGGAAGTCGCCGGCCTGCTCCTCGAGCGCCAGCCAACGGCCCAATCGGTGCGGGTGCACGAGCGCTGCGACACGCCGGTGGAGTTTATCGTGACCAGGCAGTGGTTCGTGCGCGTTCTGGACCATCGCCCGGACTTTCTCGCCGCGGGCGAGCAGATCCAGTGGCGGCCGGCGCACATGCGCGTGCGCTACCGCGAATGGGTGGAGAACCTGCATTGGGACTGGTGCATCTCGCGCCAGCGCTTTTTTGGAGTGCCTTTCCCGCTCTGGTACTGCGCGGACTGCGGCGAGATTCGCCTGGCGGAGGAGAGCCAGCTCCCGGTGGACCCGCTGGAGCAGCAGCCGCCCCTGGAGCGCTGTTCGTGCGGCAGCACCCGTTTCCTTCCCGAAACGGACGTGATGGACACCTGGGCTACCTCGTCGCTCTCGCCACAGATCGTGGGGCGCTGGCTGGCCGAGCCCGCCCTCTACCAGCGCGTGTACCCGTTCGCGCTGCGCCCGCAGGCCCACGAGATCATCCGCACATGGGCGTTCTATACGATCGTGAAATCCTGGTACCACTTCGGGGCGATCCCCTGGAAGACGATCGCCGTCTCGGGGTGGGGGCTGGCCCCGCAGGGGATGGGCAAGATCAGCAAGAGCCGCGGCGGCGGCCCGGCGGCTCCGGCTGAGATGATTCGGCGCTATTCGGCGGATGCGCTGCGTTACTGGGCGGCGGGAGGCGGCTTTGGCAAAGATATGCTCATCAACGAGGAGAAGATGCAAGCCGGACTGCGCCTGGCGACCAAGCTGTGGAACGTAGCCCGCTTTAGCGAGCGCTTCCTGGCCGAGTTCACTCCGGACCCGGCGGCCCTGGCTTGCGCTTCCCCCGCGGACCGCTGGATCCTCTCGCGGTTGCAGGGGCTGGTCGAGCGGGTGACCGGCCTGTTCGAGGAGTACGAGTACGCCGCGGCGAAAAACGAGGCCGAGCAGTTTTTCTGGAACGACCTGGCGGATAATTACCTGGAAATGGCCAAGCAGCGCCTGTATGCCGAAGAAGACCCGCAGCGAGACGGGGCGCGCTTAGCCCTCCACCAGTGCCTGCTGGCGCTGGTCAAGCTCTTCGCGCCGGTTCTGCCGCATATCACCGAGGCGGTTTACCTGGGCCTGTTTGCCAGCCAGGAAGGCCGCCCCTCTGTACACGTTTCGGCCTGGCCCGAGCCAACCCCGTCCTGGCGAGATTTACGCGCCGAGCAGGCCGGCGAGCTGCTCGTCCAGGCCGCCTCGGCCGTGCGCCGTTTCAAGAGCGAGCATAACCTGCCCCTCGGCAGCGAGCTGGATCGGGTACAATTATGCCTTGAATCCTCTGAACCGGTCGACCTGCTCCGCCAGGCGGACGCAGACCTGAAAAGCATTACCCGCGCCCGGCAGATTGAGATCCTGCCGGCCAGGGCGGAGGGCCTCGAGATCACCCCGCCAGGGAGCAGTCTCCGGGTATACATTGTCCAGTAGAAGCTGTTGGAAGAAAGGGGCGCTTCGAATATGATCCAGTCCATAAACGATCCAGAGATCCAGAAGGTGATCGATGCAGCGCGCAAGCCAGCCCACCGAATAGTCAATGTTGGAATCAAGCCGGTGACGATCCAGACGCCGTTCCCCTCTCCGGGGGATTGGCGCGACCTGTGGATCTACTTTTTGATGATCGATCGCTTCAACAACCCGGTGCGAAAGCCGGCCTTTCACCCCTGGGACCAACCCTGCGACCAGTTTCAGGGCGGTACGTTCAGTGGGGTGTGGGCGCAGCTCGATTATCTCCAGGGGATGGGCGTCAAAGCGATCTGGCTGTCGCCGGTCTTCAAGAACTGCCAGTTTACTCCTTATACCTACCACGGTTACGGCATCCAGAATTTCCTGACCGTCGATCCTCGCTTTGCCTCGGACCCGGCGAAAGCCAGGAAGGATCCCACCCTGGCTGAAAACGAGCTGCGCCTTTTGGTCGATCAGATCCACGCCCGTGGGATGTATGTCATTTTTGACATTGTCCTCAATCACACCGGCGACGTATTTTCCTATCCCGGGTTCGGCGCGGCTGCTCCCTGGAGTGACCAGCCGTATCCCATCGAATGGCGCGATGAAAATGGCCAGCCGCGCTCAGATTGGAGCGAAGCGCCCGCGGTCCCGGCTCCCGACGCGGCCGTGTGGCCCACTGAGTTGCGCCGCAATGAGTTCTTCCGCCGCCAGGGTCGAGTAGGACCTGACGAGAAGAGCGGCGATTTTGAATCCCTGAAGGATCTGGTCACCGAATATACGCTCTACCAGCCAGATGGTGCCGTGGACCACCCCGTGCGCGAAATCCTCATCCGCGCCTACCAGTACGCTATCGCCCGCTATGACGTGGATGGATTCCGCATCGACACGCTCAAGTTCGTCGAGCAGGAGTTCGCGGTGGAATTTGCCGATGCGATGCGTGAGTTCGCCGACACGATTGGCAAAAACGATTTCTACATGGTCGGCGAGGTCTACGACTCGGAAGACAAAATCAGCGATTATGTCGGTCGCAAGGTGACCTCCCCAACGGAGCTGGTTGGGGTGGATGCTGCTCTCGATTATCCTCTCTTTTTTTACCTCCCCCAGGTGATCAAGGGATCGCAGCCCCCTTCCGTCCTCCAGCGGGTCTACGACTACCGCAGCGAGATCGAGAAAAACATCATCGGCGATCACGGGGATCCGGGCGATTACTTCGTCACCTTCCTGGATAACCACGACCAGAACAATCGCTTCTATTACGTCGATCCGGTCAATCCCCACCGTTACGATGACCAGTTGGAGATGGGCCTGGCCTTGCTGTTTACCTTGCAGGGGATCCCCTGCATTTACTACGGCACCGAACAGGGCTTACACGGCCTGGGAAACCGGCCCGAATGCGTCCGTGAGGCTCTGTGGGGCAAGCACCTCCCCTTCGACCGCTTCCACAAGTTTTACAGGGTGATTGGGCAGTTGAGCCAGTTGCGTGAGGAAAATCCGGCGCTGCGTTTCGGACGGCAGTACATTCGTCCCATCTCGGGCAACGGGATCGATTTTGGCGTGTCGCAGTACCCCTTCGGTGTGATCGCCTTCGCGCGAATCCTCAGCGATGTCGAGATCACGGTGGTGGCAAACACCAACCTCGAGCAGCCCTGGACAGGCGAGGTGATCGTCGATTACGAATTGAACCAACTCGGAAGCCTCTTCAAGTGCCTGTACAGCAACCGGGAATACTCCTTTGGGCTCATGCTGCCGCCGGTGCTGGAAAAAGCCGCCGACGATGTATTCGTGGTCTCGTCACGGGGCAACCCGGTGCGCGGCGCGGTGCGTACCGTGTCGGTGAGCCTCGAGCCGGCTGAGATCCGGGTCCTCAAGAATGTGAGATAACATAACAACGAATCGGAGATACTTTTCATACAATGAATGCGCTACCCAAGGCTTACGATTTTCGGGCGACCGAACAGCGGCTCTACCGGTGGTGGGAGGAAAACGGTTTCTTCAAACCCGCCAACGACCCACAAAAACCAGATTTTGACCCTGCCAAAGAACCGTTTGTGATTTCCATCCCGCCGCCCAACGTGACCGGCGAGCTGCACCTTGGGCACGCCATGTTCGTGTCGATGGAAGACCTGATGATCCGCTACCACCGCATGAAAGGCTATTCGACCCTCTGGGTGCCGGGCAGCGACCACGCTGGCATCGCCACCCAGCTCCAGGTAGAAAAGCAGCTTGCCCAGGAAGGCATCCGCCGCGAACAGATCGGGCGCGATGAGTTCCTCCGCCGCACCTGGGCCTGGAAGAAGAAGTACGGCGGGATTATCACCCGCCAGATCCGCCGCCTTGGAGCATCCTGCGATTGGGACCGCGAGCGCTTCACCCTCGATCCCGGACTGTCGAAGGCCGTTCGCGAGGCTTTCGTGCGCCTGTACGAGAAAGGCCTGATCTACCGCGGGCCGCGGATGATCAACTGGTCGCCGGGCTTGAAAACGGCGGTTTCCGATCTGGAGGTTGAATACACCGAGGAGCCGGGTTTCCTCTACTATTTCAAATATATGCTTGCCGATGGCTCAGGCGAGTACATCCCGGTGGCGACGACCCGCCCCGAAACGATCCTGGGCGATACGGCGGTGGCAATCCACCCCGACGACGAGCGCTACCAGAAATTCGTTGGAGAGAAGGTCATCGTGCCGGTGCTGGGTCGCGAGATCCCGGTGATCGCCGATGAATACGTCGATCGCGAGTTCGGCACCGGTGCGCTGAAGATCACCCCCGGGCACGACCCGAACGACTACCAGATCGGCCAGCGCCACGGCCTGGAGACCATCTCGATTCTGGATGAGGAAGCGCGGGTCAACACCAACGGCGGTCCCTACGCCGGAATGGACCGTTTCGAAGCGCGAAATAAGCTGTGGGCGGATATGGCCAAGCTGGGCCTGGTGATCAAAGAGCAGCCCTACACGCTGAACGTACCCCGTTCGCAGCGCGGCGGAGAGATCGTCGAGCCGATGGTGTCCACCCAGTGGTTCGTGCGCATCCAGCCCCTGGCTGATGCGGCGCTACCGGCTGTGCGCGACGGGCGCATCCGCATCGTCCCCGAACGCTTTTCAAAGGTCTATTACAACTGGCTGGAAAACATCGAGGACTGGTGCATCAGCCGCCAGCTCTGGTGGGGACACCGCATCCCGGTCTGGTACTGTCAGAGCTGTGGGGCGACCATCGTCAGCCGCGAAGATCCCACTTCCTGTCCCACCTGCCGCGGCCAGCAGCTCGAACAGGACCCGGACGTGCTGGATACCTGGTTCTCCTCCGGGTTGTGGCCGTTCTCGACCCTGGGTTGGCCCGAGCAAACCCCCGATTACGATTATTTTTACCCCACCTCGGTGCTGGAAACCGGCTATGACATCCTCTTTTTCTGGGTGGCGCGGATGATCATGGCCGGCCTGGAGTTCACCGCGAAACCGCCTTTCCATACTGTCTACCTCCACGGGCTGATCCGCGACGAGCACGGCCAGAAGATGAGCAAATCCAAGGGCAACGTGATCGACCCGCTGGGGGTGATGGATGAGCTGGGGACCGATGCGCTGCGCTTTACCCTGCTGGTCGGCTCCACGCCGGGCAACGACATGAATCTCAGCGTGAAGAAGGTGGAAGCCAACCGCAACTTCGCCAATAAGATCTGGAACGCGGGGCGCTTTGTCATCGGCTCGCTGCCCCAAGCGCCGGCCCAACCGGTGGGAAAACCCGATTGGACCCTCGCCGACCGCTGGGTCCAATCGCGTCTGGCGGCGCTGGTGCGCGATGTCGAGCGCCTGTTCACCACCTACCAGTACGGGGAGGCGGGCCGCCAGATCTACGACTTCTTCTGGAGCGAGTTCGCCGATTGGTATATCGAGATCGCCAAGCTCCAACTGGCGGCCGGCGGCGATCGCGCTTTCTACACCGCGCAGACCTTGATCAACGTTCTGGATTCCTGCCTGCGACTGCTCCACCCCTTTACCCCGTTCGTGACCGAGGAGCTGTGGGGCCATCTCAAGCGAGCCGCCCAGGCGCACTCGGACCTGTTCGCACCTGCCGGGGGGAGCTGGGAAGAGGCTCTAATCGTCTCCCATTGGCCGGCTCCTGAGCCGGTGCAGCCCTGGGAAGAAGACGTGGTGGCCGATTTCAGCCTGGTAATGGACATCATCCGCGCGATCCGCAACCTGAGGGTTGAGAAAAAGGTTGCCCCGGGAAAGCGCATCCCGGCGACGATCGTCGCTGGAGAGCGCAGTGAGATGATCCTCCAGCAGTCTGGAGCAATCGCCGCGCTGGCTTTCCTGGATCCAGACGAGCTGCGGATCGTTTCGACCCTGGATGAGAAACCGGCCGGGCAGGCCTCGCTGGTGGTCTCCGGCGTGGAGATTTTCCTGCCCCTGGCCGGGCTGATAGATACCAGTGCTGAACGGGAGCGGCTGCAAAAAGAGCTTGAAGAGGTCCAGTCCCAGATTTCCCGTCTGGAAGGCCTGCTCTCCAGCCCCTTCGCCCGGAAGGCGCCTGCCCAGGTGGTGGATAAGGAGCGTCAGAAGCTGGCTACCTACCAGGAAACGGCCGCGAAGCTCTCCGAGCAACTCCATGCCCTGGCGTAACCGCGATCTTCAAGGAGCGTCCCCTCCGAGACCTTTGACCGGTCGGAGGGGACGCTCTGCTGATTGGAGCGGGTAAATTGAAACTGAAACACTGGCTGATCTTTCTCCTCCTGGGCGGGATCTGGAGCTCATCCTTTATGTGGATCAAAATCGCGGTGCAGGAGATCGGCCCGATCACCCTGGTCGCCTTCCGCGTCCTGTTCGGGCTGCTCTTTGGCGTGGCAGTGATCCTCATCCAGCGCACATCGCTGCCGCGGCGCTTCAGAGAGTGGGTTCCGCTGCTGATACTGGGAATCACCAACATCGCGATCCCTTTTTTTCTCATCTCGTGGGGCGAGCAGACGATCGACTCGGCGGTGGCGGCGATCCTGGACGCGACCGTGCCCCTGTTTACGATCGTCCTTGCCCATATGTCGCTCCACGACGATCAGATCACTCTGATGAAGGGATTGGGCTTGCTGATCGGGTTCACCGGCGTGGTACTGCTGATGAGCAAGGACCTGAGCGCATCGGCTAGCTCGATTCTGGGCGAGGCTGCCGTGGTGCTGGCTTCAATCTTCTACGCTGGCAGCAACATTTTCGTGCGTAAGTCGACCGAGGATACCCCGGCCATTCTGCGGAGCGCCGGGCCGCTGGTCTCCGCGACGGGAGCGATGTGGCCGGCAGTCGCCCTTTTCGAGAGCCCGGTCCACATTCCTCGTCTTCCCCTGACCTGGGTGGCCTTGCTCTGGCTGGGGGTGATCGGGTCTGGGTTCGCGCTGATCATCAATTACTACCTGATCCACGAGATCGGGCCAACTCGCACCAGCATGGTGACATACCTGTTTCCCCTGGGCGGGGTCATTCTGGGGGTGGTCTTTCTTCGCGAAACGCTGACCTGGCAATTGGTCGCCGGTGCGGTTTTGATCCTTGCCAGCCTGGTGGTGGCGAACAGGCAGCCCGGTCGGAAAGGGGTGGTCGAAGCCGGTTAAGTCTGTTCTTCACTGCATTCTACACTCGCGTGCTTGCATTCCAACCCGAGAAAATATACACTGGTCATGGTTGTCATATTTTTGTCGTGAGTGGTGTTAAACAGATGAGCTTGAAAGAACCGGGAGCTTCACGGTTCCCAGCCCCCAGAGGAGCAGTCGCCCGAACGCGGGAAGAACAGGCCAGCATGGTGTTCGAAGAATGTTTTGGCCGCTACTGGCCCCCGATTGTTCTCCTTCTGGTGCGCCTGACCGGCGATGCGGATGAAGCCGAAGACCTGGCCCTGGAAACGTTCTACCGGCTGTATCAGGACCTGGACCGGCTCAAACCCGGCAAAGACCGGCTGGGTGGGTGGCTGTACCGGGTGGCGATGAACCTCGGCTTCAATGCCCTGCGCGGCAAGAAGCGCCGCATGCGCTACGAGCAGGACGCTGGCATGGAAGCCATCCGCAGCGCCGCGCCCGCCAGCCCGGCGCAGGAGACGGAAGCCAACGAAGAAAAAAGGCAGGTTCGCCTGGTTCTGGCTCAAATGAAACCGCAGTCCGCCCAGTTACTCTTCCTCAGGTCCGCGGGCCTGAGCTACCGGGAACTGGCGGACATCTGCCAGGTCTCAATCCATTCGATTGGCACGCTGTTGAGCCGGGCAGAGCAGGACTTTGAAAAGCGCTACCGGGCGCAGTTTGGTGAAGGAAGCCAGGCGTGAAACATCCTTTCGAAGACAGCAATTTGAAAGCCTACCTGGACGGGCAGCTCAGCGAGCCGGAGCATTCCCGGGTGTCAGCTCACCTGGAGGAATGCCCCGCGTGCCAGAGCCGCGTTGAGACCCTGCGAGAGCAAAGCCAGCGGGTCAGGATGTACCTTGCCAGTCTGGATGCGGGCCTGGAGGCCCGGCTTCTCCCCACCACCGCTTCCGGGCGAGCGCGGTTTGCCGCTCACCTCTCACAGAAAGAAAAGGAGAACCAAAATATGTTCCATAAATTATTCAGCCGTCCCTACCGGCCGGCCTGGATCGCCATCACGGTCATCGTGGTCCTGGGCCTGGCCTTATCCGTTCCATCGATCCGGGTCGCGGCGGTCAATTTGCTCGAGATCTTCAGGGTCAAGCAGATCGCGGTGATCCCGGTCAGCACGACCAACCTGCCGGACAGCTTCAAAAACAGCGGGCCGAGCATCCAGAGCCTTCTCGATGACAATGCCAAATTCGAGAGCAGCGGCAAGCCGAAGACCGTCGGTTCAGTGGCGGAAGCCAGCCAGGAAGCCGGTTTTGCCGTGCGCCTTCCCGCTGCAGGTGCGGAGCCCCTGCCCAGCCTGACTGTCGAACCGGCCAGCAAAGGCACATTGACCCTGGACGTGCCGCGGATCAATCAGATTCTGAACGAGATGAACCGCTCTGACCTGGCGCTCGATTCCACCCTCAACGGAGCCACCGTCACCGCGAATGTGCCGAGCTCGGTCACAGCTTCTTTTGGAACCTGCGCTAAACCCTCAGAGAAGGCTGCCTCCGCTGGTACTGATAAAGCTGTGCCGGATCTGGGCATGGAATCCGATTGCACCGTCCTGGTCCAGATGCCTTCGCCCACGGTGACCACGCCGCCCGGCTTGGACCTCAAGAAGCTGGGCAGCGCTTTTCTCGAAATGACCGGTATGCCAGCGGATCAGGCGAAGAGCATGAGCGAGCGGATCGACTGGCTGAACACGCTGGTGATCCCCGTGCCGATCGATTCGAGCAACTATGAGGAAGTCGATGTGGACGGGGTCACCGCAACCCTGGTGCGTGAGACCAGCGGCAAGATGGGCGGTCACTTTGTCATGCTGTGGGTCAAAAACGGGATTCTCTACGGGCTCAGCGGCAACGGTTACACAGACGCGGACGTACAGCTTGCCAATTCGCTTCAATAGGTTACAATAGTCTGGATGAGGGCAGGGCTTGCCCTGCCCTTTTCTTTTTATCACAGAGCACACAGAGACCTCATGGAAAATAGAGAAAAATACTTCTTTCTTATTAACTGAGCAACCAAGTGACAAAGCATCAAATTCATTGATCCGGTAAGTAATAGAACCCATATCGATTGATGATGACACCCGATTCAAACTCTGCGATTGAGACGCATGGGCTGCGAAAAGAGTTCGGCCAGAAGGTGGCCGTCGAAGACCTCTCCCTTTCAGTGGGGCGGGGGGAAGTATTTGGCTTCCTGGGGGCCAATGGGGCGGGGAAGACCACCTCAGTCAAGATGCTCCTGGGACTGATCCGCCCTACGGCCGGGACAGGCTACCTGTTGGGCCGCCCGCTGGGAGAGGCCGCCGGGCGGGCCAGGGTCGGCTTTTTACCGGAGCACTTTCGTTTCCACGATTGGCTGACCGCCGCCGAGTTCCTCCGCCTGCACGCCGAGCTGTATCATATCCCTGAGCCAGTCTACCGCACGCGGATCCCCGAGTTGCTCGAGCTCGTCAGCCTGGAGCCTTTCGCGGGGCAAAAGCTGCGCGAATTTTCCAAGGGGATGCTGCAGCGGGTCGGTTTAGCCCAGGCGCTGCTCAACGAGCCGGACCTGGTGATCCTGGACGAGCCCACCTCCGGGCTGGATCCGGTGGGCCGGCTACAGGTGCGCGATATCATCCATGGACTGCGCGAGCGGGGGGCGACCGTCTTCCTGAACTCGCACCTGCTCAGCGAGGTGGAGATCACCTGCGACCGGGTGGCCTTTATCAAGCGCGGCAAGGTAATCCAGGTCAATTCGCTGAAGTCCTTTATGGATGGGCAGCTCACGGTCAAGGTGCGCGCCCGGCCCCTGCTGCCCGAGGTCGCGGCGGGACTCTCTCGCTGGGGGGAGAATATCCGCGTGGATGGGGAGCAGGTTTCGCTGACGGTCAATAGTGAAGAGGCGCTTCCGCAAATCAACCACTACCTGCTGGATTGTGGCGCGGAAGTCTACACCCTGGCGCCGCAGCGGATTGCGCTGGAAGACCTGTTTATCCAGATCGTCGGCACGGATGGAGGGCTGTGATGACCCCCTGGATCATAGCGCGATTAACTTTCCGCGAGGCTTCGCGGAAAAAAATCCTCTGGGCGGCGCTGGCCCTGGGCGTGGCCTTCCTGGCAGTCTACAGCATCGGGTTTTACCTGATCCGCCAGGACATGCTCAACTCCCCCCGCGGTGGAATTCCGCTCGTGCAGAACGAGCTGGCGAATGCGCTCCTCCTGGCCGGGCTCTACGCGGTCAATTTCCTGACGGTAATGATGACCGTGCTGACCTCGGTCGACACGCTTTCGGGGGAGATTGCCTCGGGGACGATCCATACCCTGGTCTCCAAGCCGGTCGAGCGCTGGCAGGTGCTGCTGGGGAAGTGGATCGGCTTTGCCGGCCTGCTGACCCTCTATCTGCTGTTGATGGCGGGCGGGGTGGTCCTGGCAGTCGCGCTGATCGCCGGATATTCGCCGCCCAATCTGCTGGCAGGGCTCGGGCTGATGTGGCTGAACGCCATGCTGCTGCTTTGCTTATCGATGCTGGGGGGAACAACTCTCTCCACGATTGCCAACGGGGTGCTGGTGTTTGGGCTGTTCGGGATCGCCTTTGTGGGCGGCTGGATCGAGCAGATCGGTTCGGCGTTGGAAAACCAGACGGCGGTCAACGTGGGGATCGTATCCAGCCTGATCCTGCCCTCCGAGGCGCTGTGGAAACGCGCGGCTTTCGAGATGCAATCCGCGCTGACCAGCCTGACCGGAGCGCGGATGACCCCGTTTTCCTCGGTCTCCGTACCCAGCCCGGCGATGATTGTGTACGCGGGGCTGTATGCGCTGCTGGCCCTTGCGCTGGCAGTGCGAACGTTTCAGAAAAGAGACCTGTAAATCAATTTTCGATTTTCGATTAAAAAAAGAAGGCCGACCTGCGGCCGAAATTCGAGAACCCTATATGGGAAAATCCGTGTGGAGGATGGAACGATGCAAACGGTGGGTTATATTGGCCTTGGGCTGATGGGGAAATCGATCGCCCGGAATATCCTCAAGGCCGGGTTTCCATTGGTGGTGCACAACCGCAGCCGGGCCGCGGTGGATGAGCTGGTCCGCGAAGGAGCCCGAGCGGCGAGCTCCCCGGTGGAGGTGGCCTCTCAGGTCGACGTGGTCTTCACCAACCTGCCCGATTCCCCGGACGTTGAGCTGGTGGCGCTGGGGAAAAACGGGATTATCGAGGCAGCCAGGCCGGGGCTGGTTTTTGTCGACAATTCGACGATCAAGCCGGCGTCGGCGCGGCTGATCGCGGAGAGACTGGGAGAGCACGGCGTGCTCTGCCTGGACGCCCCGGTCAGTGGTGGGGATATTGGCGCGCGGCAGGGGACGCTGGCGATCATGATCGGCGGGCCGGCGGAAGCGGTCGAGCAGGTTCGGCCGGTGTTCCAGGCGATAGGCAAGACGATCACCCACGTAGGCGACAGCGGGGCGGGGCAGATCGCCAAGGCCGCCAACCAGATCATGGTTGCAGCCCAGATGGTGGCGATGGGCGAGCTGCTCATCTTCGCGCAAAAAGCGGGGGCGGACCCGCAGAAAGTGATCGAAGCGATCAAGGGCGGTGCGGCGCAATGCTGGACGTTGGATGTGAAACCACCGCGGCTGTTTGCGGGCAACCGCGGCCCGGGCTTCAAAGCCTACATGCAGGCCAAAGACCTCAATATCGTCATCGAGACTGCCCGCCAGTATGGGACGGCGCTGCCGGGAACGGCAATCAACGCGCAGTTGTTCAACGCCATGCTGCAGATGGGCCTTGGTGAGCTGGACAATTCTGCGGTGCTGGGGGTAATCGAGGCGCTCTCCGGAGTCCAATTGTCTGTTCAGTAGAACTTTTTCCCGGTTTCTGCGTATATAGAGTATCGATCGTTATTACAGCTATCGGTACTGAAACCGATGAAAGGACCATCCGAATACGATGGTTACTCAAAACTGGGAACTCGCTCTGCTGTCGCTTGCCTGCCAGAATTCGCCCCACCCTGCGCACCCACTGCCCGGGAGGATTGGGGATCCCGCGCTGGTGTCCCGGGCTTACGCGGCCTGCGAAGCTCTGACCGCTCGCCACAGTCGGACCTTTTCGCTGGCAACTCAATTCCTGCCCCGTTTCAAGCGCAAGGCGATCCGAGCTTTGTACGCGTTCTGCCGGACCAGCGATGACCTGGTGGACTGCCCCGAAAATGGGTTGAATGGGTTGGATGAAGCCTGGATCGCCTGGCGGCAGAGATCTCTTTCCCTGCTCCCCTCCGGAAAAGACCTCATCGCGGTTGCCTGGGCGGACGCCCGCCTGCGTTTTCGCATCCCAATCCTCTTCGCCGAACAGCTCCTGGATGGCATCGCCCGCGACCTGTGCCAGAAACGCTACCTGACATTTGAAGAGCTGGCTGCTTACGCCTATGGGGTTGCCTCGACGGTCGGTCTGATGAGCATGCACATTATCGGTTTTTCCGGTCCGGAAGCGATCCCCTATGCGATCAAGCTGGGCGTCGCGCTCCAGATCACCAATATCCTCCGCGACGTGGGGGAAGATTGGCGCGTAGGCCGGGTATACCTGCCTCAGGAGGAGTTGGCTGCCTTTGGCCTGAACGAGGGAGACCTGGCGGCCGGGCGCGTCGATGAGCGCTGGCGGGCGTTCATGCGTTTTCAGATCCAGCGCAACCGCTTGCTCTACGCCGAGGCCCATCCGGGGATCCGCATGCTGGACCGGGATGGGCGGTTTGCTGTGGCCGCGGCCGCCGGTCTGTACAGCGGCATCCTGGATGACATTGAAGCGCACGATTACGACGTGTTCACCCGCCGGGCGCACCTCGGCCCGGTTGAAAAGCTGCTTCGTTTGCCCAAAATTTTGCTGGGGTCGACTTCGCATGCCTGATTATGATTTCATCATCGCTGGCGGCGGCGTTTCGGGGTTGAGCCTGGCCTTCCACCTGGCGTGCTCTCCGTTACGCGGCAGCTCGATCCTGGTCATCGACCCAAATGAACGCCCTGGTCGCGACCACGCGCTCAGCTTCTGGTGTGACCATCCTACCCCCTTCGATCCTGTGATCTCCCACTCCTGGGGCCGGTTGGCTCTGAGCGACGAGTATGGCTTGCAGGAATTCGACCTGGGCAGCTATCGTTACTGCAGCCTGCGCCGTGCGGCTCTCACCGCGTTTATCCACCAGGAGCTGGCCGCCTGCCCGGGGATAGAGTTTTTGCCGGGGCGAGGCCTGGAGATCGACGACGACGCGGACTGCGCCCAGGTCCGCGTGGGAGGAGGCAGGACGGTCCGGGGAAGATGGGTTTTCGACAGCCGTTTCTTGCCCGCCGATCTCAGCGTTGATCCGCGGCGCCATATTTCTCTGTGCCAGCACTTTCAAGGATGGGAGATCGAGACATCTGAGGCGGCCTTTGACCCGCGGACCGTTACGCTGTTTGATTTCCGGGTCCCACAGAAGAAGGATCTGCGTTTTCAGTATTTGTTGCCCTATTCGGAGCGGCGCGCCCTGGTGGAATACGTGCTGCTCAGCCCGGACCGCTGCGAAGAAACGCTGCGTGGATACGTTGAGACCACCCTGGGCATCCACAGCTACCGTATCCTCGCCCGCGAAGGTGGAGTCACCCCACTGACCGATGCGCCCTTTCCGCGCCGGGCAGGGCAGCGGGTGATGAACATCGGGATCCGCGGGGGCAGGGTCAAGCCAACCGCGGGATATGCCTTCACCCGCATCCTGCGGGATTCGCAGGCGATCGTCGCCTCGCTGACCAAAAACGGCCATCCCTTTGCTGTCCCGGCCGGTTCCGCTTTCTATCAATTCTGTGATGGAGCCCTGCTGCGGGTCATGCGCGACCACGGTGAAACCGTTCAACCGATCTATTCCGCGCTTCTGACCAAAAATCCGATCGAGCGTGTTTTTCGTTTTTTAGATGAGGAAGCTGCTCCAGGGGAAAACCTGGCCCTGATGCTTTCGCTGCCGCTGGGCTACTTCTGGCAGGCGCTGCTGCAGACGGCCAGCGCTCGCCTGGGGCTTTCCGGGAGGGAAACATGATTTCAAAACCGACCGCCATCCTGATTGGCGCCGGCCTGGGAGGAATCGCCGCAGCGGCGCGCCTGGCGCGCAGCGGCTACAGGGTTACCGTCGTCGAAAAAAATCCCACGCCTGGTGGGCGCTGCTCGCAAATTATCCGCGACGGCCACCGCTTCGATATCGGGGCGACGCTGTTCCTCATGCCACAAATCTTTGCCGAGACCTATGCCGCGCTCGGCGAGCGGATGGAGGACTACCTCGACTTGCGAAAAATCGACCCGACCTACCGGCTGCATTTTAACGATGGCTCTCAATTGGCGCTGACCGGGGACCTTCAGGCGATGCAGACCCAGCTCGAGGCCATCGAGCCGGGCAGCTTTGACGGCCTGCTGCGCTACCTGGTCGAAGGGAGCAACCACTATCACCAATCCGTCGACCATTTCGTTGGGCGCAATTTCTACACCCTGGCGGAATTCCTCAGCCCGGATACCCTGCAACGGGCGCTGCGGATCAAAGGCCTGGTGAGGCACTTTGCCAATATCGGACGGTACTTCCGCCATCCCCGGCTGAAGGCCGCCTTTACCTTCCAGAATATGTACCTGGGGCTCAGCCCGTACGATGCCCCGGCGACTTATTCACTGCTCCAGTATACCGAACTGGCCGACGGCGTGTGGTTTCCGATAGGCGGGATGTACCGGGTCATCGAGAGCATGGTCGAGATCGCTCAAAAGCAGGGTGTGGAGTTCCGTTTTAATACCGCGGTGAAGCAGATCGAAGTAGACGGCGGACGGGCGAGTGGCCTGCTGCTCGAAGATGGTAGCCGGCTGCAGGCTGATGTGGTGATCGCCAACGCCGATCTTCCTTATATTTATGAATGCCTGTTACCCAGAGAGCGCGAGACCGCCCGCCTGGAGGGAAAGAAGTACACCTGTTCGGCGATCATGTTCTACTGGGGCTGCGACCGGGTCTACCCACAGCTCCAGCACCACAATATCTTCCTCTCC
>DATKLX010000161.1:0-8085 GCA_035542155.1 Anaerolineaceae bacterium | reverse complement strand
TACTCTCGCCCCCTAATAAAAAAGGGTAAGGTTCTTTGCGATGAGATTGTATAGACTTTCCCTATTTATTATTATACGTAGGGGGAGGATACGAACCAGGATACGAAACTGGATACAAAAGATTAAAAAGAGATTAGAGTTTCGATGTTGATCAAATATTCGTTATCCATTTTCTCGCTTCTCGATATTAAATCGTCCTACGGTTCGATCCTCAGGTACGATCCTTGCAACGAGAGAAGTATCTGCCTGTTGAACCAGGGTTTCATCCACGGAGGCGAACATGGACCTCAACACCACCCACCCCAACGATTGGTCCAAACCAGCCGTTCAGGTCCGCAATGGCGTCGGAACGATCTTAGCAATTGTCATTTTCTGGGCGATCATGCTAGCGCTGATTTCCTGTCCCGCCTGGTTGCCAGCACTGATCGAATCCTTGATCCACCCGTAACGATCTCTCCGCGGGCGCCGGTAAATTGGGGGGAGTTTTCGAGACCGGACTATTATAATAATCTTTGTTGGCGATTCCATTCCTTTCTTGGAATGGGAAATTGATGTTCGACTTTGAAATGTAATGATTTGTGAACACCATGCGGCCATTCCTGGCCCTCCTCCCCCTCGACGACCGTCCCGCTTCGCTGGTTTTTCCCCGGCAAATAGCGCAGATTGCGGGACTGGACCTGTTACTTCCACCCCGTACCACCCTGGGCCATTTTAAGAAACCTGGGAACCCGGCTCTGGCCGGTGAATGGCTGCAAAAAGCTGCGGATCATTCCATGGCTCTGCTGGTATCCACAGAAATGCTGGTTTATGGCGGCCTGTATGCTTCCCGCTATCCACAAATTTCGCTAAAAACAGCCCTGCAGAATCTTTCCACCCTGGAGGAAATCCACAGGAAACATCCTGACCTGCCCATTCTGGCCGCCGGGCTGATCATGCGCCACACGGTTTCCGCCGCTGGCGCGGGTTCAGCCCGTGTATACGAGGCTTTAATGCGCTATACAGAATTAAAGGATCTGGTCGAGATACAGGGGAAATTCGAATACAACCAGGAATTGTCGACTATACGAAATAGCATCCCTCCTGAAGTCATATTTGATTACCATGAAGCACGCCTGCGCAACCACCAGGTTAATCTTCGCCTTCTCGAATACCTCGCCGGCGGCGCCCTCCAGGGGCTCATCCTCCTTCAGGATGACTCTCGCCCCGCCGGTCTTCACCGGCTCGAACAGCAGGCTCTATTGGAGCAGGGCACCCGGCTTGGGATAGCAGATCGGTTCCACATCTGCCCAGGTGGTGACGAGGGTGCATTGGATTTGCTGGCCCTGTGGCTGAATTCGAAACAGCCCCTCCAGTGCGAGCTCCGCTTTACTTCTCTTGAAGGCGCACAGCAAATCGCAGACTACGAAGACCGGCCAATCCATGAAACCGTGACGGGCCATTTCCACGCGGCAAACGTCGTAAAGGTCCAGCAGAATGCAGGCCTAGTCTTCTGGGTCCATACACCCTCCTCCATCCTTGAAGTCGAGCGCGCCGCTGCGGAGATCACACACCTGATCCACGCTGGAAAGCTGGTTGCTTTGGCCGATGTCCGTTTCCCCAATGGCAGCGACCCTTCCCTGTTGGAGCGCCTCTGCGCCTCCGGGCTGATTCCCCACCTGGCTGCCTATGCCGGCTGGAACACTGCGGGCAATTCGATTGGCGCAGCCATTGCCCAGGCTTCTGCGTGGTGGACAGCAGTATCCCACGTTCCGACGCAACAACAGCTCCAGGCGCAATTATTGTTTCTCTGGCAGCGCATCGTCGATGATTGGGGCTACCAGCGGGTCATCCGCCAACCGCTCGAGGCGCGCTCGATCCAGGAGGGAAAAGACGTCCTCGACCTGGGCTCGTCAGCTCCCGAGGTTAGAAAAGAAATTGAAATCCTCCTCACCCGCTGGTCCAACCAGACCTGGCGCGGCGGACAGTGGAAAGGGATCCCTCCCACCTTATCGATTTCTTTGCCCTGGGGAAGAACATTTGAAATTGAATTGAAGCTAAAGAAGAACCAGAGGTACGAAGATTGGTTCCAAACCGGCAATATCTAGCTGGTGACCAGCGGAGTGATCCGTTTGCGCATCATCGGCTCGGGCAGCGCCCCTGCCCAACGATCCACGATTTGGCCATTCTTGACTACAAACATGGTGGGGATAGCTTGTATACCGTATTTCATCGAAAGCTGGGGATTTTCGTCGACATTTACTTTCGCCACCTTCACTTTGCCTGCCCACTCGGCCGCCATTTTATCCAGAACCGGCGCTACCATTTTACAGGGCCCGCACCAGGGAGCCCAAAAATCGACGATCACCGGGATAGGGGAGCGCATCACTTCCTGTTCGAAGGTGGCATCAGTGACCACCTCGGGAACCCCTGCAGCGGATTTGGTTTCAAATGGACGACCAGCCTGGCTGCTATAGCGATACGCTGCGGCGGGCTCGACCGGTTTCGGCCCCTTCCCCAATAAAAATGCCACGTGCTGCCTGAACTGGTCTGCCGAAATCCCTTCCCCTTTGCTGATTTCTGCTCTGTCTCTCACCGTTACAACTGCCGGGAACCGGCTCACCTGGTATTTTTTCACGCTCTGCGGGCTGTCCTTCGAAAATACCATAGCGACCAGGAGTTTGCCGCTCTCCTCGCGTGCAATTCGTTTCATTTCCTCATCCAGATCCTGCGGGGCTGTCCCCTCCAAAAAAACGAGCGCCACTGGCAGGCCAGCCGCCAGCACCCGGTCGATGCTCTGGTCCTGGGTGATGATCGGTGTATCAAAGGTTCGAATCAAATTTACCTCCTACCTATAAAGCCAGGTCGTATGCAGCCTGACCTTTTGCTTGTCAAGATTATAGGCGAAAAGAATAAGAATTACATCGGAGGTGTAAAAGAATTCCCTTTGAAATTGACCATCCAATAACGATCAACGGTGCTGGCGTTTTGCCAGCCTTGTTAGAGCTTATCGCGCCAGGTCTGCGATTAGGATCCATCCGATCACTGAATTGGAGCCGCTGCTGTCGTAAGAGACCAGAACGCACTCGCGGTTGAGATTATCAAACCGCCGGTCCTGCGGAAGAAAACGAACGGTTGCACCGGCCGGGATTTTCCCGAGAGCAGTAAAGGTCTCATAACAGCCATTCCGCGCAAACACCTCGCGGGCCAGCTTGCCGATCAGCGGCGTAGGCGTCAGCGAGGCCGTCGCCGTGGGCCGCGGCGAGGGCGTTGTCGAAGGGATCGGAGTGGCAGTTGGCAAAGCCGTACCTGTGGCGGTCGCGGTGGGGGTCGCAGTGGGGGTGAGCGAGTGCAGATACGCCCCTACCCGGTTTCCCGCCATCCACACCAGCAGCCCGATGAGGATTATCCCGATAATAATTCCCCCCGCCTTGATCCCCACAATCGTGCTCTGATACCCGGAAAACATCCGGTTCAGTTCGATCACCCCCGAATCGTTAGGGTATCGCGCCCGCACCGCCTGGCTCATACGCGCTGCAGCCGCCGGCCAGGACCGATTGGTGTTATAGACGACCATGGCTTGCTGTAGATCATCCTGGTAGCGTTGGGTATCGCGGATCAGCTTATCGACTTCCGCCTGGATCTGGTCCATCTCTTCATCGTGGTACCCCAGGTTTCGTACCTGATCGATCATTATCCGCGCCTGCCTGGCCTTGCTCTGTGCCGCATCCAGAGTCTGGGCACGTTCCGCCTGCGCGCGCAGGGTCCGGATCTGCTCTTTGAGTGGCCCAACCATCTTTGGCACCACGGTTTCGAGGTGTGTTTTGAGTTTCATGATCGCGGGATTATTGTTATACTGAAGCAGCATCCCATCCAGCTCGGTTTTCGTCTGGGCCAGCGTTTGCGGATCGAGAACCGGCGAGTTCAATGTCTCGCCGATCGTTTGCAAAGTCGTCTTCACTTTGCGCATTTCTTGCGCTTTGTCGTTGTATTTTGGCAAACCAGTTGCCCGCGCCCCAATTTCGACTTTGTCGATCCCTTCCTCAAGCTTTCCATCGGCGAACAACGCCAGGCCTTCGTTATACACACTTTCTGCGTCGATGTTTTGCTGCAGCTTCTGCTCGAATTCCTGGCCTTCCTGCCAGCGCTGGATGCCCATTTCTCGCAATATGGTTTGAGCCCGGCTGAGCAGCAGCATAGCGTCCTGGTAGCGACCCAGGCGAGCTGCCGATTGGGCTTTTCCAAAAGCGGTGGCAGCCTCAGCGGGCAGTGCGACAGATGGAATGTAACCAGTGCGCAAATAGCTCTCAGATTCTTCGCGATGCTGGCGGGCCCGCTCCCATTTCGGCTCGATCTGCAGGATCTGGTCGTATATCTTGATTGCCTCCGCATATCGCCCGCCGTAAAACATTTTTTCAGCCTCTTCCATTTGCTGTTCGGCATAGAGGTTGTGCTCTTGGGCGGGAGCCGGCGCGCTCTGAACCGGCCTCTCCGGCCTGCCCAGGCTGGTTTCAAATCCGGGCGTTCCACCATTGTTCACCAGACCAGGATTTTCAAGATTGCGCAACTGAGCGGAGAGTTCGCGGTAAGCCGCCTGTAAGCGGGTCCGTACTTCGGCTGGCAACTCCTGAAAGACGGACGAATGGATCAAGTCATCCAACTCTATCATAGTTTTGCGAAGTTCCGCTGATGAAGGAGCTGCCTGGCTGATGAGGCGAGCGGTATCATCTAGTATCTGTTCAATGTTCATCATATCTGGTTTCCTGCCATCCCAGGTCTATCGCTCAGAAATTGGGATTTTGCATATAAGCATGTTTCAGGTCGCTGCGAAGGGCTGCGGCGCTGGTATATTCCCCGGTCAGAACGCGTTCGAGGATTTCTTTCACCTCCACGGGAAGGCGTTGATCGTCGTAGGTCCATTGAGTCTTGTACGACTGCGCCGCTTGCTCGATCTCATCTGGCCGGGTTGGACCCAATGGAAGCGCTCCAGGGGCGGCGCGCCCGGTCAGGATGTGGTGCAGCCCACGCGCCCCAAACTGAACCAGATCCATGTGGATTTCCTCTTCAGATAAACCGTTCGGATGGTAGCGGGCAATATTCCAATCGATGACGTAGATTCCGTTGCTTTCAGGCAGCCAGTAATAATGCAGGATTTTATGATCCCGGTATACGATCTTGTTGCTGTGAGCGACTTCGAGAATATCACAGATTTGAATCGCCATCTGAACCAATTGAGCGACAGGCAGAAACAGGCCGCGATTCAAACCGGCATCGCACATGCGTAAGAGATTATTCGCCGAATCGCGTTCTTCTAGTGCGATGTAAGGAATCCATCCCTCTTTCACTCGGGAGGAAAGCTGATCCAGGAACTGGGCCGCGGTATCCGGACCAATTCGAATCGATGGACCTTCCAGCGCCTGGATTTTATCGATTGAACTGTCCAGAGGAAATTGGCGCGTTTCTCCCAGTTCTATTTGGACAAAACCACATTCCAGCATGCGCGTTACCCCAGAAACCCCTTTGAGCAGGTTCAGGATTTGCACTTCTTCTTTGAATAACGGTAAGGCGTAATCCACTTTATCCATGCGCATGAACTTGATTGCGGCGCGGCTGGATACCCCCAGGTTATTCTTAATCGCCCCCAGATATACCCGAGCCGAGGACCCCCGCGCCTCGGGGATCCAGGCGTCCAGCGGCTGCTCCAAGGCGATATCTTCGGCCGGTCCTATCCGCGCTTCTCGGACACCGTGCAGGACATCCAGATCCTGGATTTCGGGGGGTTCGACTGTTTGGTAACCATTGACCGATAGTTTCCGGACCTCTTCCAGGCGGACAAACTTCTTCAGCCAGGGCATTTCTTTCAGCAGGCCAGGCGATGAAGCCAACATATCCCCTGGCCATTCTCCCTGGCGGAGTCTTTTAAGCCCGTCCAGGATTCCATCCAACCAGGCCGCCTCCCCAGTTTGATTGCGCATCTGGCGGCCTTCAAATTCGAGCCGGGTTACAAAATCGAGGAGGTGTTCGTGCTCATCCGGCCCGTGGTGAACGCTTCTTAACCACACGGGGGCAGCCTGGATCGCCTGGTCAGCGCGAAGTACCCGCCGGCGGTCCGGATCCCATAGGAGCAGCCGCCGCAGGCCTTTTTGTGCGGTCAAAAAATCCTGGCGTGACCATGCTTCCAGGATCATGCCCACCTGTGAACAGGATTGAGCCAGTAATCTCGCGAAGCCCCGCTGCTCTTCGGGATAAATCTCAGCGATCTCACTTAGAAAAGCTTCAACATCTGAATACGTCAGGCCAGAATATGGCGGGGGTGGGTCGATCAGCGTCCAGTTATTGATCACCTCGTCTTTCAACAGGCGAGCAAACCACCTGGCCTGGTCCAGCAGATCTGGCAGATTTATCTCACGAGAAGGGCGGGGTTCCATCTGCCGGATCGAGGCTTGCAGTCTGAAAAAGAAGCGGTTAAACCCGACCAGCGGCCGGAGAGCATCCGCATTCACGCCAAACTCTTTTCGCCGGAGCCAATCGCTCAAATCAAACCACCAATCTGGCTCGGGATATTCCTGGATTGCGGCCAGGACATTCCACAAAACGTTCTCCCAATCTTCACAGATCGCTGCCTGGATAGCTTCGAGGAATAAACTCCGTTGGCCGCCTTCGCTTCGACCGGTGATACGCGCCAGGCGCTCAACGATTACCCAACGCTGCCCCTGCTGCCTGGGAAGTTTTTCTGCCCAATGGCAGATCTCGCAAACCTCGTGAAGATGATCCTGTGAGGTTAGAACGGCAGCCCGGCCTGCGGCAAGTCGCAGAGCTCCAGTAATATCTGGCAATTCGCCAAAAGCGATGATTTGCTTTTGGATCGTCTCCAGGCGCTCCAGGTTTGAATCGGATGCAGTCTCTCCCCCCAATAAATCCGCTTCCGCCTGCCGGGCTTCAGCCAGGGCAGTTTCTACCTTCTCAAGAGCAGTTTCGACGCGTGCTTTCAGGTCTTTAAGCGCATCCTCGCTCGAATTTTCCGCCTGGATCCGGGCCGGCCATTCCAGCCTTTCGCGAAGATCTGGCGCTGCCAGGCCCATGTACCGGTCCATCTCTTCGAAAAGCTGGCGGTAATCATCGTATCGTGAATACTGGCGGTTGTGCGTGGCACCATCGGCCTCTAAGAATTGGGAGTTCCCCCAATCAATCAGCGTCAGGCTGCCCTGTTTTGCATCCCAAAACAGGTGCTCAGGTTTGACATCATTCCAGATGATGCCCCAGGCTTCTCCTTCGGGA
Organism: Anaerolineaceae bacterium; assembly: GCA_035542155.1. Lineage (GTDB taxonomy): Bacteria > Chloroflexota > Anaerolineae > Anaerolineales > Anaerolineaceae > DATKLX01. Next base: position 831 of record DATKLX010000161.1, on the reverse strand, counting down.
TGATCGAACCGGTGATAATGGATCTTCTCGAAGAATGCCAGTAAAGAATACAGGACTTTTAAAAGGATGCGTTCTGGCACCTTTCCAAATTGGGCGATACCGCTCAGGAAAACCTGTTCTTCGAGGGAAAGGGTTGCCGTTATTTCACCCAATTCATTTTCCAGCGTTGGCAAGCCAATTCTGCCGGTTCTGGCCAGGAAGCTGAGGTCGAAGCCCTGCGCCTGCTCGAGGATGATAAACATGCGATCGCTGAAGTCCAATTCAGGCCGGCTCTGATCGATCAGGCCGGGTACGCCGATATGGAGGCTGTCAGAGGCGGCCAGTAAATCGCCCAGTGCCTTCAGGATTTTCTCTTCGGTCCGGATCTGCGCAGCCTGTCGGGCGACATCCCCGGCAAAAGCGCTTTTTTGAGGTCGCTTGAGAATTGCCCGCCGCATCCCAACCAGGGTTTCTACCAGGTAGACCTCTCCAGCATCTCCTTCTCCCAATTTTTCCATCAAGGCCCAGGAGGATAGCTGCCCGGTCACAATTTCATCTTTGCTCATGGAGATTTCGTTTCAAATCCAGTTCATTTCCTAGCAGTCTGTCGGAGAGACAGTGATTTTCTTGACCCATACTGCCCCACAGGGCCGAAAAGGGCGATGATTACGGCATAAAAGGCAAAAGAGAGCATGTTTCAAAAGCACTCCTCCTTTTCTGGCTGGTTTCCGATGCGCTAAATCAGCCCCTTGGCGAGATACAAAGTATGCATGCGCTTGAGATTGAACGCCAGACACACCAGACACCACTCTCCCGCCACAGCCCACTGGCCGCGCAAGGAGAACTGACGGA
>DATKLX010000160.1:0-18966 GCA_035542155.1 Anaerolineaceae bacterium | reverse complement strand
ACCTTTCTCGCGCGTCACGGCTTTATGATTCCGGCAATAGGAGATCGCTTCCTGGTCAACTCCAACCTGTGGGGGATCTGCGCGCGGTCCCTTCAGACGGCGGCGCCTGGTTGGAGATCATGGCGGGCAGGCCGGTCGTTTTTCTGGACCAACCCTCTGCCGATTTGCAGACTTTTCTCCGCCAAAACCCTGTCGACTATGTTTATCTGGGCCGGACCGGGGGGTTTCTTCAGTCCAGCCAGTTTTCTTCACCGGACAGCCGATTCCAGCTCGTATATGATCAGCAAGGTGTAAAGGTTTTTAAATCAATCCCCAAAAAGTAGTCATGCGTAGGTGGGTGAAAGGGCGTGCAGGCATCGCTCCATCTGATATCCGTCGCCCCGCAACCCGCCATCCCGATCGCCAGACCTCTGGCGACAATCTGGTAATAATGCCTGCACCTGAGTCACTCCCAGGGATTTACCACCTGCAGCACCTTCGGCTCAGGTTTCCGGCGCTTGTATTCTGAGAGTACGCAGGTATCCACCAGGTAATTCACGGCTCAATCTCGAAGTCGCGCGGCAGGCTTTTATCCCGTTCGATGCTCAGTTCAGGCCCTGCCAGGGGGGATTCCAGCAAGAATTGCGACAGGGGTTTCTGCTGTCGGGTCACCCGTTCATATTCATCGAAGGGTATCAATGCAACGGTTTTCCTTCCACGGCGTGTGATAATCTGGGTACCCTCAGAGAGCGTCTGATCGACCAGCTCGCTCAGCCTACTTTTCGCATCCTGCAGTTGCCAGATATTTGAATTCATATCCACCTCCTCACCTGGCTCGTCTGGCTAGAATTTGGCTCAATTCATGACAAAATTCAAGATTGAGAACAAGGTTTTCTCGTTTGTCAATCCGTCAAAAATGACGGATGTTATTTCGCTCATCAATGTGGTATTCTGATTGTCGTAGGGATCGGCTTGTGCTCTGATAGGTCGGTCGAGGCGACCGACCTTTAGCACGCGCCTCCGCTCCGATCCCTGTAGGGGCCGGCCTATGTGCCGGCCTGCCCTACGGCCAGTCGATCCTACCGCCATTGTAGCGCAGGCGTCCTCGCAGATCCCCGAAGGGGGTGGCTTGCGCTCATCCAGCAATGTGGCGCATGCCTCCTCGCAGATCCCCGAAGGGGGCGGTTTGCGCTCTGGTAGACCGGCTAAGAACAAGCCATCCTTAGAGGATCTTCGAGAGGCATGTTCTACATCGCATTCGGTCCACCCACGAAACGAAACACTCTATCTACTACTCTTCACTGCTTTCAACGGTTCTCGGTTCCCGGTTCTCGAATCTCGGTTCTCGTCCCCCCATCCTCTTCTTCGCCAGACCATACACCCAATAGAACATCAAAAACACCGTCGCCAGGAACGTCCCCGTGTAGACCGCCATCACCACCGGCAGCGACGAGTCCGTCCCCGCGAACAGCGCGTGGACCGTCACCCCCAGGTACGCGACCAGGCTCAGCGTGTGGATCGCCCGGAAAGCCTTCGCCCCGATCGTCCCGCGGATGTAATAGGTCACCGTCACCAGCAGCGCCAGGTAAAAACTGATGGCACCCAGCCCCACCCACAACGGGCGATACGGCGAGAGAAAAGGCACCAGGATTTGCACCAGCGAGTAAGGCAGGTACTGATCGAAGTACAGCACCCCGATGTGCAGCGTTATAAACCCGATCGCCAGCAGCGAGAGGAACTGGTGGAAGTCGTAGGTGAAGGTGCGCTGGAGCAGATTGTCGAGGATCTTGCTCGGCACCGCCAGCCCCCAGGCCACCGAGAGCCACAGCACCAGGTAGGCGGTCAGCCCGGCGGCGCGGGTGATATACCAGGTCACCTGCTGGCTGTCCGCGGCGAGCAGCGCGTTGATAAAGGCTGCCGCGCTGCTGCCCGAGGGGCTCTGCAGATAGAGCGCCCCCGTCCAGACCAGGACCGCCGCCAGGATGCCCGCCGCGATCCACACGACGGTGGACCAGGAAAACGAATTGGATTTCATGGATGAAGTTTTCATAAGATTACATCTGTAAAAGAGGACGGCTATGCGGCGAACCCCACAGCTTCTTGCGCCGGTCGACGGCGATGAACTCTACCCCGGGTTCCAGGCTGAGGATGCGGTTGATCTCGTTCGAGCCGCCGATCAACAGGCTCTTGGCGTAAGCCTCCGCCTCGGCGGTGTGCGGCGCGATGACGGTCATGCTCAACCACTCGGTCTTCGCCGGGTTCTGGGTGCGCGGGTCGATCAGGTGGTGCTGCTCCTGGTCGCCCTGTTTCCAGCGCCGCCGGGTGACCGCCGAGGTGGCCACCCCGCCCGGCGGGATCTTCAGCACCGCCAGCCCGCGCACCGGCTCCAGCGGGTCTTCCAGCGTCACCCGCCAGGCGTCTTCCCCCGGCGGGTAGCCGACCATGAAACCGTCCCCACCCGCGTCCACCGCACAGACCTGCGCCCAATCGGCCAGGACCTTCGCCGCCCTCTCGGCGATCCAACCCTTGGCGATCCCGCCAAGGTCGATGCGCATCCCCCGCGGAAGATAGATCCGGCAGCGCTCCGCGTCCAGGCGGATCTCACCAAAACGGAAAAGCCGTGGGCGGACCAGCACGGGCGAGGCGGCCGAGCCATACAGGCGCAGCTCGTCCATCGAACGGTCGTACCCCGCCGCTTCGAGCGCTTCGAGGATCGCCGGGTCGAACAACCCCTCAGTCTGGCGGTAGAGATGCATGGCCAGGGCAACCACGTCGAACAGGTCCTGCGAGGCCTCGAACCATTCTCCGTTTGAGCGGTTCAGGTCCGAAAGCTCGCTCGCCTCCGAGAAGCGCGTGAACCGTTTTTCGCACTCTTCGATATACTTCTGCGTCAGGCTGAAACCGGTCTGCACCGAGGCGACCGGCCCATCGCCGGCCAGCAGAACGCTGGTGTTCATTGCCCGGAACTCGTGGTACTGCATCTCGACCTCTACGATCCCCGTGTCCTGATCCGCGGCAGAAAGGAGCTGGAGCCGGTGCTTGGCAGCGAGGGCAGCGGTTGGATCGAAGGCGCAGAACTGCTGCTCGAGGCGCTCTGATTCCCCACCAGGCTGTCCAGTGAAGGAATAGGAGGCAGCGTCACCGGGGTTCTCGCTGAGGCGGAACCCAACGGGAGCGGGTCAGCGCCGCCGGTATTGCTGGTCAAGAGGGGCGCGGGCTTGTTCGCGTGCGAGAGCAGCGCCCATCCCGCCACGAAGGAGACCAGGCTGGTCAGCGCGATCCAGATGCGTAAGCCGATTTTGAAAGGTTTCATTCAGTCACCATCCCCACCCTGGCGTCCCAGGAAAATCCGGCCGTTCTGGTCAATCCGGATCAGGCCAATCTCCTGGAGCCGTTCGAGGGTCTGCTGGTAGGCCTGCACCTGCTGGCTGGCCTGGTCCAGTTGCTGGTTAGCCTGGTCCAGTTGCTGGTTAGCCTGCGTCAGGTGCTGGGCGGCGTCGTTGAGCTCGGCCTGATACTGTTTTTCGCGCGCCTGGTATTGCGCCACCAGTTGCTCCAGTTGGGCCGCCTGCTGCTGGTCCGCCGAGAACGAAGCGTTCTGGACCGCGCCGGCCCCCGTCGACGGCGCGTTGAGGACCGGGACACTGTTTTGATTGACCAGGGCATTGGCTCCAATGAGGAACATCGCCACGGCGACCACGGCCGTCATTCCAAGAGCAAAAATAATTGCGGGTAAAGCTTTCATAAAAACCTCCGGTTAAGTGCTATGGACTCCGAACCACACCCGCACAGTATACCGTTTCAAAATGACAAAACGATGAATATAGACCTTTATTATCGATTGTCATCAAATTGTCATCTTTTCGAGGTAAGGTTATTGTGGATAGAGATATACTTATTGATGAAACCAACTACCGGAGATTCGTTGCTCAGACACCTAGTTGCTTCGTGAATTGGTTGCTAAGGCACCTGGTTACAACGTCAACAGGTTACTCGGTCAATCAGGGAGGGGCATCCGTTATCCGTCTGATCGAAAGATTTCCCTAGCAACCAATCGACCAATGACGGTTCTCGGTTCTCTGTTCTCGTTTTTCAGGAGTCTTTTGTGCGTATTTTGATTGTCGAAGATAACCACCGCCTGAACCATTCGCTGAATATAAGCCTCACGGAGGAAGGCTACGCCGTCGATTCCGCCTTCACCGGGCCCGAGGGAGAGGAGCTGGCCTGCTCCGCCCCGTATGACGCCATCATCCTCGACGTGATGCTGCCCGAGAAGGACGGCATCGCCGTCTGCCGCGACTTGCGCCGCCAGCGGATCAACACTCCCATCATCATGCTCACCGCTCGCGACACGGTCGAGGACCGCGTCCAGGGCCTGGACAGCGGCGCAGACGATTACCTGGTCAAGCCGTTCGCGCTCAACGAGCTGCGCGCCAGGCTGCGCGCCCTTTTCCGCCGCGAATCCGCCGACCGGTCGGGGATCCTTTCCGTCGGCGACCTTACCCTGGATCCCGCCGCCCACGTCGCCTCCCGCGCAGGGAAGGTCCTCGGCCTGACCAGCAAAGAGTTTGCTCTGCTCGAATACTTTATGCGCAATCCCAACCGGCTGATTACCCGCGAAATGGCCGAGACCCACATCTGGAACTACGACTTCGAAGGCACCTCCAACGTCGTCGACGTCTACATCCGCCGCCTGCGGCGCAAGATCGACGATCCCTTCCAGGTCAAGCTCTTTGAAACCGTGCGCGGCGCGGGCTACCGCCTGTGCGACCCGCCCACCCGAGCCTTATAGATTGGACCTGGCATGAAATCCTGGTTGAGCAGCACCGGCAGACGCATCGATACCTTCCTTCACAGCATCCGCTTCCGGCTGACCCTCTGGTCGGTCGCGATCCTCGCCGTGATCCTGCTGGTCTTCTGCAGCTTCGTCTACTACCGCCAGGCAGAGATGCTCAGGCTGGATATCCGCAGCCAGCTTCAGTTGCGGACCCAGCAGGTGGCCAGCCTGTACCGCTATTCCGGCGTTTTTAACGACGACGAGGATCATTTCCAGGCGCCCGAACTCTCCCCGCGGGGGATGGACCTGCTTCCACAAACCACCACTCTGGCTTACGTCAGCTCCTCCGGGCGGATCCTCCAAAAAGTGGGCGGGGTCGACGACCAGACGATTGGCAGCCTTGTCCAGAACTGGGAAGCGGCTCAGAGCGGCGACCCGCGCCCGGAACAGGTGGCCTATACGGTCTCCAGGAGCGACTTCTTTGGCCTGAAAGTCGCTAGCCAATCCATCTATCTGGTCACTCCGCTGATCTTCGGGCACCACCTGACCGGACTGATCGTCCTGGGCAGTCCTATCGACCCGGACGGGCAGCTTCCCCGCCTGATGGTCACCCTGATCCTGGCCTCTTTGGCGACCCTGGCGATCGACGTGGCCGGGGGCTACTGGCTGGCGACACGCGCCATGTCCCCGGTCCGCACCATCACCCGCACCGCTCGCGGAATCAGTGAAAGCGACCTGAACAGGCGCCTTAACCTGAAAAACCACGATGAGCTCGGCGAGCTGGCCGATACCTTCGACGCTATGCTCGACCGGCTCCAGGCGGCTTTCAACCGCCAGCGCCAGTTCACCGCCGATGCCAGCCACGAGCTGCGCACCCCCCTGACGATCGTCGGCCTGGAGACGGAGCAGGCCCTCTCCCGCCGCAGGTCCCCCGAGGAATACGAGCGGGCGCTCAAGGTGATCCGGTCTGAAAACGGGTACATGTCCCACCTGGTCAACGATCTGCTCACCCTGGCCCGCATGGACGCCGGCCAGACGCAGATGAATCTCGAGCCTCTCGACCTGAGCGAACTGGCCCTCGAAGTGACCGAGCGGCTTTCCTCGCTGGCCGGGCGGGCCGGGGTGGAGCTGCACGCCGGCGATTTCCCCGAGGTCAAGGTCCGCGGCGATGCGCAGTACCTAAGCCAGATGCTGACCAACCTGGTCGAAAACGCGATCAAATACGCCGGGGGGCGCGGGAACCACGTCTGCCTGGAGACCGGCCGCACGAACGAAGTCGCCTGGGTCCGCGTCGAAGATGACGGCCCCGGCATTCCTGTCGAGCACCTTCCTCACGTGTTCGACCGTTTTTACCGCGCGGATAAATCTCGCGCGCGCTCCGCGGACGGCGCAGATGGAAAGGAGCCCGAAGGCAGCGGCCTCGGGCTTTCCATCGTCCAGTGGATCGCTCAGGCCCACGGCGGCCAGGTCCTCGTCCGCAGCGAAGCCGGTCACGGCGCCACCTTCGAAGTTCAGCTACCCGCTATTTAATAATTTCCGCCCCCAAAATCTTATTTTTAATTTTGGGGGAGGATATCAATTCCACCGATCGCCAGTAAATCCCCCACAATGGCATATCCCGTCTCCAACCGCCCGGCGCCCGGGCCGACCAGGGTCACATCGCCCAGAAGCCGGGTGGTGAAGGTGATCGCATTGATCGCCCCGCTCACCGCCGCCAGGGGGTGCGAGAGCGGCAGCCGCGTGGGGCGCACGCTGGCAATCACCTGCCCGTCCACCCGCTCGACGCGGGCGATCAGCTTCCAGCGCTCGCCGGAAGCTTTCGCCGCAGCGACATCCTGGCTCGTCAGCGCGCTGATGCCGGTGCGGTCCACATCGGCCGGGATGAGCAGCCCACCCATCAGCAGGTTGGCCAGGATGGCCGCCTTGCCGGCCGCGTCGTGCCCGTCCACGTCCCCGCTTGGATCGGCCTCGGCGTAGCCTTTCTCCTGGGCTTCTGCCAGGGCGTCCGTGTAGCTCATCCCACTCTCCATCTGGGTCAGGATGTAGTTGGTCGTTCCGTTGATGATCCCCTGGATGCGCGTGATCCCTGCCGGGGCCAGCAGCTCTTCGGCCAGGCGCAGGACGGGCGTCCCGCTCATCACCGTGCCCTCGATCCCGATCTTGACCCCATGCTCCCGGGCGAGGGTTTTCAATTCGGGGTAACGCAGCGCGATGGGCCCCTTGTTGCTGGTGACCACGTGCTTCCCCGCCGCGATCGCCCGCCGCAGGTGGGTCAGCGCGGGCTCGCCGGTTTTCAGGTCGGTGTAGCTCAGCTCCACCACTACATCGGCCGCTGCCTCATCGATCGTGCGCAGCGCATCCCAGCCATGGAACGCTGCCGGGACCGTGTCGACCCGGCCGCTCGTGCGGACTGCCTCGAGCAGCGCAGCCGGATCCAACCCCTCCGGATCGTAGAGGTTGCCCTTGAGCGTGTCGGCGATCGCCACGATCTGCAGCCGCAGCCCAAATTGCTCTTCCAACCTGGGCCCCTGCTCGCAGAGAATCTGGGCAAAACCCTGCCCCACATTGCCAAAACCAATCAGCGCCAGGCGGTATGTTTGCATCGAAGCTCCTTAAAAAAGAGAACAGAGAATCGTTGCTAAGTCAATCGGGCATTATATCAGGAGCGGGTAAAAACATACAAACGACCCTGGAAAACCATCTTGACAAAACTAATTATATTAGTTATAATACTAATATAATTAGTTAAAGAGAGGTTTGAATGAAAACACAATTCTTACAGGTTCCGGATGGCACAATTGCATATGAAGAAACAGGTCATGGTCCTTTGCTGGTTTGCGCTCCCTCGATGGGGGATCTGCGCGGCGAGTACCGCTTCCTGGCTCCCCTTCTCGCGGGGCAGGGGTTCCGCGTTGCCAGCCTGGATGTGCGTGGACACGGCCAGAGCAGCGTTCGTTGGCCTGATTACTCAGTCGCCGGAGTGGGCGCTGATATGCTCGCCCTGGCTCGTGCGCTGGATCTCAATCCCGCCGTATTGGTGGGCACCTCCATGGCTGGCGGCGCGGCGGTTTGGGCTGCGGTCGAGAATCCTGAACGAGTTCGGGGAATCGTGCTGATCGATCCCTTCGCACGCAATGTAGATACGAACCCACTCATGGCCCTGCTCTTCCGGGTGCTCTTTTCCCGGCCCTGGGGAGCTGCCGCCTGGCAGCGCTATTACCGGACTCTCTACCCCACTCGCAAGCCAGACGATTTCGCCTCTTATAGCGCTGCTCTGCGCGCCAACCTGACCGAGCGTGGCCGTTTGGAAGCCCTGCAGGCAATGCTAGCCGCCTCCAAGGCCGCTTCAGAGGAGCGCCTGGACCGGGTCAGCGTCCCTGCGATGGTTTTGATGGGCGAAAAAGATCCCGATTTCAAGGACCCCGCCGGCGAAGCCCGCCTGGTTGCCGGGCGCATCCATGCCCGAGTAGCGCTGCTCCCCAACGCCGGTCATTACCCACACGCCGAATTCCCTGAAGAGACAGCCTCGCAGATCCTCTCCTTCCTCCAAACCATCACAGAAATGACAGGAGCAGGCCATGCCGCGTAGAGCCGGGCTGACCACCGCGATCGTCGTCCAGGCCGCCGTGGACCTGCTCAACCGTGAAGGGCCTGAAGCGCTGACCCTCAATCGTCTGGCGGAGCGCCTGGGCGTGCAGCCCCCTTCGCTGTACAACCACATCGGCGGGTTTAGCGATCTTAAGCGCGAGCTGGCCCGCCTGAACGCAGCCAACCTCGGCGAGTGCTTCACCCAGGCGGCGGTGGGCAAATCGGGCCCCAAAGCGATCGAGGCAGTCGCACAGGCGTACCGCGGCTACATCCTCGAAAACTATGGGCTCTACATGGCCAGCCTGCGCGCCTCGCGCAATATGCCTCCGGGCGACCCACAACTGGAAGCGACCGAAGGCCGGGTCGTCCAGGTCGTTCTGACCATCCTGGAATCGTTTGGCTTGGAAGGAGAGGACGCCGTTCACGCTGTGCGCGGCTTGCGCAGCCTGGTGCACGGGTTTGCCACCCTGGAAGCGGCTGGCGGGTTTGGCCTGCCGCTCGACTGCGATGAAAGCTTCCGCCGACTGGTGCGGATATTTATCCGCGGATTGGAGCATGGCTATTATGCTTGAGCTGCTCAAAACGGCCAACCTGGCCCTGGCCTTCCTGCTCGAGCTGGGGATGCTGGCCGCGTATGGGGTGTGGGGGTTCCATGCCGGGCAGTACACGCTCGCCCGCGTTGCGCTGGGGATTGGCCTCTCGGTCCTGGCCGCGGTCTTCTGGGGGGTATTCATGGCGCCCAAAGCGCTGGTTTCGCTGCCCGAGTGGCCGCACCTGGCCGTGGCCCTTTTCCTGTTTGGGCTGGCAGCCGCCGCCTTGTGGTCCGCCGGCCAGCCCACCCTGGCCTGGATCTTCGCCGCCCTGGTCATTCTCAACCAGGTCCTGATGTGGATCTGGAAACAGTAGTGTGTCGCCCCGTTATTCCTGGTTTCCCGACTGTAATAATCGGTCTCGAGCTCATGAAATAAACCAGTGCCACCCGATTGGTCGCAAGATTCACCAACTTTGCCGCGGCTGAGGGCGCAGGAAGGTCAGCTCGAAAACACCGATCAGGCCTGGTACTTTTCGAGGTCTACCGAGGCGATGTAGGGCAGGTTGCGCCCTTTCTCGTCGATATCCAGCCCGTAGCCGACCACAAAGTAATCCGGGATGGTGAAGCCGCAGTAATCGATGGCGATATCGACCTTGTGCTTGTCGACCTTGTCCAGAAATGCGCAAACACGCAGGCTGCGGGGGCGGCGGTCGAGGAGCAGCTTGCGGATGGTGTGGATGGTGTAGCCCGAGTCGACGATGTCGTCGATGAGGATCACGTCCCAGCCATGGATGTTGGTCTTGTGGTCCGAATCGATGCGCACGAACCCGCTGGATTCCGACCCGCTGTATGAGGAGACCGACATAAAGTCCATGGTCAGCGGGCGCTGGATCTTGCGCATCAGGTCGGTGATGAACATCACGCTGCCGCGCAGCAGCCCGAGCAGGAGCAGGCGCTGCGAATCCTGGTAATCGCGGGTGATCAGCTCGCCGAGCTGGCTGACTCGCTCTTCGATCTCTTCCTGGCTGATGATGATCCGGCCAATAAAAGGATAGGGGAAGGTCGTGGGTTGCGGTTTCATGGGCTCCAGCCTTTGTACACAGTGGGATGGGGACCGCTTGATTATAAATCAGATTCCCCCAATGGTTCGCTCGGATTTATTCCGGTTTCCATGCCCGGGAGCCCTACCTCATAATAGATGATAGCCAATAGACCCATTCTCTGTTCTCACATTTTTCCGGTTCTCGTTTCTACCCTTTCAGGTATACAATGATCCTCATGAACCAACAAGACGTGATTTCTACCCCAGTTTGTATCCCCAATATCAACACCGCCGAGCGGCGCAAGCGCCTGATCGCCGGGCTCGTCCAGCTTGCCGTCACCCTGTTGGCTCTCGCGGCCCTGGTCCTATTGGGTTTTTCCCACTGGTGGAGGCTCGCCTTGTTTCCCCTGTATTGGGGCAGCGCCGTGGGCTTTTTCCAGTGGCGCGACCACACCTGAGTGGGGCTCGCGGCGCGAGGTTCGCGCCAGTTGGGAGCCGAAGTCGAAAAAATTGAAGACGCGGCCGAGCTGGCCCAGGTCCGCCGCCAGGCCCGCCGGGTGTACGCAAAGTCCTTCCTGGCTGCCATCCCGCTCACCCTGCTCGGGCTAGCTCTCCCCTGAGAAGATTGCATCGTTCCAGGTAACAGTTTTGCCTTCGCGTCGTTCAGGCGACAAAAATACCTCTTTGTTGATTGACATTGTCATAAAAAGGCGTTAAGATCAACCCTGTAAACGACATCCGTAGCTTTTGCCACAGAAGTTTTTTGTATGTATAGGAAGTAAGATTTGAACGCGCGAACGAACACCCTTACCGATACCCAATTTCGTATTCACCCCGCCACCCGGCCGGGTCTGGTCGACCTGGCCGTAGCAGACCTGGACCGGCAGGTTTCCTTCTATCAGACCGTGCTGGGATTCAAGCTTCACGAGCGGACGGAAACCTCGGCCAGGCTGGGCGCGGGCGGCGCAGACTTTCTGCGCCTGACTCTCCAGCCTGGCGGGCGCCGCTATCGCGGGACCACCGGACTGTACCACTTCGCCGTCCTCTTCCCCAACCGGCGCGAGCTGGCCCTTGCCATCGCCCGCCTGTTCTCGATCCGCTATCCCAACTACCCCACCGACCACATCCTGACCAAAACGACCTACCTCGATGACCCGGAGGGCAATGGGATCGAGCTATATGCCGAGTCGCCGGAAGATGGAACCTGGGAGTTCGAAAATGGAGAATACGTCACCCGCCGGTCCGACGGAACTCCCAGCGACGGGCGCGAGCCGTTAGACGTGGAGGCGCTCTTCCGCCTGCTGAAACCCGACGACCGCCTGGACGCCCCGGTTCCACCCGAGACGCGTCTTGGGCACATCCACCTGCACGTCGCGAATCTGCAATCCGCCGTCCATTTCTACCACGATGTGATCGGTTTCGACATCATGGGCATGGCGCCAGCTTTTCGCATGGCCTTTGTCTCGGCGGGGGGATATCACCATCACATCGGGCTCAACACCTGGGCCGGGGAGGGCGCACCGCCGCCGCCGGCCGGGTCGCTGGGCTTGCGCTACTTCACCATCCGCTTCCCTGATCGGCCCGCCCTCGACGCGGTCCTCGAGCGGGTAAAGGGCTCCCAAATCCCCGTCGAAACCATCGAAGAAGGCTATCTCCTCCGCGACCCCTCCCAAAACGGGGTAGTGCTCACCGTGTAATCCCAACTGTGGGTTTTGCCCCGCGAAAAAAAGTATCTTCTCCCCCACTTTCTATTCTATGCCGTAAAAAAGCTGCCATTCTCGCGCTGGTGCGTGGCCAGTCGGGGCCGAGCCAGAAAAAGTGACCGGTGCATCCGGATTCGCACAGCTCAGCCTGAGGGATGTGCTCCAGAGCCCAGCGAGCGTGGTCAAAGGGGACCGAGCGGTCCGCGCGGCTGTGGAGGATCAAGGTTGGCTGGCGTATAGATTGGAGCGCATCCTGCGCAACCGTGTGGGTCGCGTCATTCAGCGCCCCGCTCCGCGAGGAGCTGCCCTGGTAGAAACGGCAGATGCTCGCGACATCCTCCGCAGACAGGCTGTTCAAAGCCTGCTGTGGATCGTGGGTGGAAAAGATCGCCAATGTCTGCAGCGCCATACGGCGCGGGGCCAGGCGGCTCATCAGGCCCAGGAGCCCCCAAAAGCTCCTATGCAGCGGCCCATAAAAGCCTCGCTGGCTGGCGTAGCCCGGCTCGGCGGGACGAGCCTCCGGCCGGGTGATCGCTGCGGCGAGCGCCAGGCGATCTACCCGGCTGGGGAAACCGGCCGCCAGGGCGATCCCCGTCGGCCCGCCGCCCGAGATGGCCAGCACTGAACAGGTCCTTACCCCAAGGCAGTCGAGGAGTGCGACCAGCGCTCCCGCCGCTTCGCTCGCCGACCGGCCCACGGACAGGGGAGTGCGTCCGTGACCCGGCCGGGACGGGGTCAGCACGCTGAAACCCGCCGCGATCAACGGGGCAGCAGTGGCAGTACTGAAGCAGCTCGAAGAGGTGCCGTGGAGGTGGAGCACCACCGGTCCCTCGCCGACCCAGGTATATTCCACCGGTCCTTTTGTTGTGGCAGCCAATTTGCTTTCGATTCGCGCTTCACTATTCGAAGCGCCCCAAAAATTACTCTCATTTTTCATTTTCTCTTCTCCTGACCCATGCTCACAGGACATCCATTCCCGCTCCAACTGCCTTTTTCTGCATTTCACTGTTCTTTGCCAGAATTTCCCCCACCATCTTCATCTCGGGTTGAAAGCAGGCCCAGGTGACCAGAGCGAGAAACCCTACCCCGGCCAGCCTGAACAGCCCAGGCAGGCTCCACCTGATAACCAGGCCGGCCAGGGTTTGCGAGATCGGGGCCAGGCCCACATTGAAGAGCAGGACGAGGCTCATCAGACGGCCCATGAGCTGCCCCGGGACCCGCTTTTGCATTGCCGTGAAGAAGACGATTCCCTGGTACCCCGAGCCCAAGCCAACAAAGAACATGACCACCGCTGCGAGACCCGGGCTGTGAATTTCCGCCAGAGCAATCCAGGCCAGGCTGGTGACCAGGTTCAGGACGGTCAGCAACCATTTCATCCCCTGTACCCCCGGTCTCGGCAGCATGCCCGCCCCGGCAACCCCCAGCAGGCTCCCCCCGGCATAGACCGATATCAACAGACCGTAGGTTCCAGCCCCCCCGCCCAACCGGCTGCTGGCCAGCACCGGCACACCGACCATCAGAATTCCTACGATGAACAGGCTTCCACAGGCCATCATCACCAAGACAAAGCGAATGAAGGAGTCCCCCCAGAAATGGCGCAGCCCGGACCAGATCGACGCGAGCACCTTCTCGCCACGGTCAGCGGATCTCTCCTCCGGGATACTCGTCAGGTTGATCCTCCACAGGGTCGCAATCGATACCAGGAAAGTCAGGGCGTCGAAGGCGAAAGCCAGGCCCGCCCCTTCCACACCGGTCGGGAGGTCCCGCCCGGCCCAGGCCAGCAGGCCGCCCGCCAGCGCCGGTCCAAGGAACTGGGCAATTTGCGCGGTGCCCTGGGTGATCGCGCTCCCGCCCTGCAGGTTCTCTTTTCCCACCAGCCGCGGCACGATCGCGTAGGAGGCTGGCATAAAGAAGCCTGCCGCGATCCCGAAGAGCAGGCTGAAGGCATATAGCATCCAGATCTGGATCCCCTGGGCCATGACCAGCGCCGCCAGGCCCGCGATCAAGACCAGGCGCACCGCATCGCAGGCAAGCATCACTGTGCGCGGCGAAAAGCGGTCGGTCACCGCCCCGCCCAGGAGCATGAAGATCGCCCGCGGCAGGCCGGCCAGCGCCAGCACCGTCCCGAGGGCCAGGGCATCACCACCGGTGAGCCGTAGCACCAGCCAGGGCATGGTGATCAAATAGAACTGGTCGCCGAGTAGCGACAAGCCCTGTCCGATCCACAGCAGGCGGAAGTTGCGCGAGCCCAATACTGCCGCCATCGGGTTGCGGCTTTTTACGCCGCTTGAATTCAACGTTGTTTCCATTCGATTTACTTTCTCCTTCCTCTTAGAGCTTTCACGCTCAAAATAGTGAAACCCAGGTCATTAAGGCGCAGCAGAGTCCGCAGCAAGGCCGCCTGATCGGGGATCCCACCGGTGAAAAGGGTGTCGCCGCTTTCCAGGCGAGCGGCCGTTGTATTCTCGAGTCCTTCCACATTGGTATCCTCCAGGGTTCCGGCCACACAGATCGTGTACCCGCAGATGGTCCGGCCGTGTCTCGCTCGTATGGAGTTTTTTCCCAGGTGAATGCGCATCGTCTTTCCTTCCTCGACCTTTGGTTTGTGACACTGCTCAGGATAGCGCGGCGGTCGGCGCCGCGCATCTGCCGGCCGGGAGAGATTGTGGTTGATTTAAACCCAAAGGCCGGTTGAGATCGATCTCAACCGGCCAGGGGAGCCCACATATCTCAATCTTTGAGGATCTTCAGTTGCCTCGCGCGCCGGATGGCCTCCACGCGGCCTTCCACCTCCAGCTTGGCGTAGATATGGCTGGCATGAGTCTTGACCGTGCCGGTCGAAACCACCAGCCGCGCCGCGATTTGCGGGTAGGAAAGCCCTTCGGAAAGCAGATTCAGCACCTCAAGCTCGCGGGATGTTAAATTGTAGATTGCGCTGACCTGAACGCTCCCAAGACCCCAAGGGCCTTGGGACCTTGCCTGTCGTGGCGGATAGGCCAGGGGGGCAGGACAGGCTAATGGTTGATTGTTGATTGAGTACTCTTCAGAGACTATAGGAAATGATTTGAGCAGCTCATCCGAATAACGAACGAAATCCTCGTCTGGTTTTTCAATCTTCACTCTACCCTGGCCAGTCAGCCAGGACAGGCAATCAGCAATCAGCAATCGCATCTCTTCCCCTTCGTCGAGGAAGAGCCGCGCAAACCCGCACTGGCTGGCCAGGTCCAGGATCCCCGCCAGGCGCTGGGCGGCCTCTGTCTTGAGGCTCTGCCGCCACAGGCTCTGCGCGGCCAGCATCCCGGCTTCGATCGCCCGGCCCTGGCAGCCGCCGGCGGCTGCCAGAGCCGCGAGCTGCTCGGCCAGGTCGTGCGCTTCTTCATAGCGGCCCAACGCCAGCAGGACCCGCGCCAGGCAGAATAATTCCACACCGCGGGTATAATTCGGGTTTTTCTGCGGGCAGGGTTGGATCCTGCGGGCCCAGGCTTCGGCCTCGTTTAACTGCCCGGCTTCGGCCTGGAAGCGCGCCAGCCAGGCGCTCAGCTCTGCCGAAAGATTGGCCGATCCAGCATTGCGCACAGCGTCGAGGGACTCCCCCAGCCGCGCGATTCCCTGGTCGATCTTCCCGTCCAGCCGGTCCAGTTGCGCGCCCAGCAGCGCCGTCGCGGTGCGCGCGTCGACCATCCCACTGCGGCGGCTGTTTGCCTCCCCCTTCTCGAACAGAGCGCGCGCTTCAGCCAGGTGGTTTTTTTCGTATTCAAGCAGCCCCATCCCAACCTGGAGGACCGCGATCCCCGGGGCGCGCTCCAACCCTTCTTCGCCTGCCCGGCGCAGGCGTGCGCGGTAGAGCTCTTCAGCCGCAGAAAGCCGGCCCTGGACCAGATAAGACTGTCCCAGATAGACGACCGCGACCCAGTACCCTGCGATCACCCCGGTGGTAGGCAACATCGGCACGGCCACCTCGAAGGTCGCGACGGCCTCGGGAAAGTTCCCCAGCTCGCGCAGCAAGATCGCCTCGGCCAGCCGCGCCAGCCCCAGCACCAGCGCATCCAGGGGAGTCGAGACCTGGGTGGCTTCGCGCACGAAACGCTGGGTGGAAGCCAGGTCGCCTTTTCGCGCCGCCTGCATGGCCTTCAACGCGGCCAATTGGGCAACCAGCGAACTGCGTCTCTGCTCGTCCAGGCCGGATTCCACGGACAGCAGGACCTGGTCCGCGTTACGAATGTGCTCCTCGACAGAATTCATCCTGCCAATCGAGACCAGCATCCAGGCATACACCAGGCTCAGCCGGGGATCCCTGGCCAATTCCTCGCGCGGGAGCATCTCCAGCCAGCCGACAACCACCCGCATTCGGCCCTCGCTGGCCACCGGCAGGCAGTAGCGGCCGATGATCTCCCGCGCAAAGGGCAAATTGTTCGCCGCCAGCGCATGGCGCAGAGCCTCCTCGACCATGGCCTGGCCGGCGTACCACTCGGCCGCGCGCTGGTGAAGGTCACGCACGGTTTCCTCACCCTGCCTTTTCAAGCGCTGGCGCAAAAAATCGGCGAAGAGATGCTGGTAACGGAACCAGGCATGCTCCTCATCCAGCGGAACGAGGAAGAGGTTGGAGGAAATGAGGTAGTCCAGGATGGAGAAGGAAGAGAGCAGAGAACGGCCTGTCCTGTGCAGGACAGGCACGGGGAGAACAGACACCGACGTAATACTGTTTTCTGTTCTCTGCTCTCCGTTCTCTACTAACACGTCACACAGCTCCACACACATGCTCTCCAGGATCGAGGTGCGCAGGAGAAACTGCTGCACTGCTGCCGGTTGGCGGGCGAAAACCTCGTTCATCAGGTATTCGAGCACAAAGCGCTGGCTGCCGGAAAACTGCTCGATAAACGCGCCCGGGTCGCCGTCTTGCAGCGTCTGGAGAGCCAGGGCGGCCAGTTGGAGACCTGTCGCCCAGCCCTCAGTCCGCTCTTCGAGCTTGCGCACCTCGGCGGGTTCAAGCTCAAGACGCATACTGCCGGTCAGGAACCGGCTGGCTTCTTCCAGTGTAAAGCGCAGATCCGCCGCGCGGATCTCGGTCACCTGGCCGCGCGCCCGCCAGCGGTGCAACGGCAGGGCCGGGTCGACCCGCGTGGTGATCGCCAGGCAGACCTGGGGAGGCAGGTGCTCAATCAGATATTGCAAGCCCTGCTGGATCTCCTCGTTTTCGATCAGATGATAGTCATCCAGGGCGACCACGACCGGTTCAGCGCCGGTGCAGAGCAGGTTGACCAAATCGGAGACCAGCGTTGGCGGCAATGCCGGCGCGGTCGCCAGGTCCGCGAGCATCTCGGCCGCCTGCGGAAAGCTCTTCTGGACCGCAGCAAGAAAGTAGGACCAGAAGCGTAAAGGGTCGTTATCCCCGGCTTCCAGAGATACCCAGGCGAGGCGCGCCATCTGGCGGGCGGCCCACTCCGCCAGCAGCGAGCTCTTTCCTGAGCCCGGGGGAGCGGAGACCAGAATCAGCCTGTGGTGGTTGAGCAGGGCATCGTCCAGGCGCTGCTCCAGGCGCGGCCGGGGGACCAGGTAGGCCGGGGTGGGGGGTAGAAACGTTTTCGAAGCCAGCAGGGCGAGTTTCATGCTCGAACCTTGAGCGAAATGACGGAGAAGCGTGATTAAATTATAACCCTTTCCTCACCCGCCGGGTCTCCGCCGACCTGGACCTGGCGCAGCCGCTCACCGACCTGGACGACGCCGGGCAGCAGGGCCGGCTGATCGAAGCGGCGCGGCGCAAGATCGCCGCCAACCGCCAGCAGCAGGTCGCGACGATGGTGCTGATGGGAATTAACCGGATCGTGGTGACCGACGAGTAGTGAAGCAGTTATCAGTCGTCAGCGGTCGGTTTTCAGTAAAAGCAGGTACTGGAGAGGCACATTCGTTTCAGGGGGTGGAACAAACAGGAACGAAACCGTTTCGGATAGTAAAATTGCTAAGTTGCTCGGTAAATAGGTGATTGGGGGGAGAGGATTGCCGAAATGGACAAGGTTTGTTGTTAAAGAGCGGTTCGTTTCGGAGGCAAGAATTTGTTCAAGGAGCAAAACCCCCTTCAAGGACCAGACCCTAAGGGTTTTGAAAACCCTTAGGGTCTTCTTCGAGAGGATAGAAGCCTGTACAGGCGGAGGTAGGGGCGCAGGGGGCACGTTCAAGGACGCTGGTTTTCAACGAAACCCCTGCGCCCCTACGCGTATCAGGATACTACTTTCGATATCAAAATAATAGCCGTCATTTTTGACGGATTGACAAAGGGGAAAAATTTGATCTCAGGGGGAAGGATGGATGACCGGGCGGATAATTCAGTCACCCCAGGTTGGCTTTGAGCATGTTGCAGAACAACGCGCCCTGTTCGATTGCGTCGGCGAGGGCTTCATGGGTGTGGGGCAGCGGGTCGAACCACTCTTTGGGCATGTTCTTTTTGGTGCTCTCGCGGTAGGGCTTTTTGAGCAGGGCCATGGCGTAGGTTTTGATATCCAGGGCGGAGTGAGAAAAAGGCATCTCTCCGGTGAAGCGGACCAGGTACCAGTGGATGAAGGTGAAGTCGAACCCTGCCGGGTAAGCGACGAAGACCGGCTTGCCCGGCAGGGATTTGAGCCAGGCGAGGTACTGGCGCATGGCCTCTTCGGGTGAGCGCGGGTCGCGGCGGCAGGCCTGCCAGGCCTCGGGCTCGGTCTGCCACCATTCCATGGTGCGGGGATGCTGGAGGGCGCCGGGCAAGGTTTCCAGGTTGGCGGTAAAGGTGCCCAGGAGGGTCTTGTCGGCCTGGTAGGCGGCGGAGGCGAAGCTGAGCATGGAGTAAACCCCTGGGATAGGGCCATCGGTCTCGATATCGGTGCTGATGTAAATTTCGGCCATGAGACTTACACCATTATGGCAGTGGGCTCTTGGATTGGTCATCCAAATATAGATTCAGGTGGTTCTGCTTTAAATAATCGAGCTTCCACCTCAGGTCTGTATCTGCGATCGGATTGATCTGATAATTAGTCAGTTGGTTGCAGCGCGGGACATCTTCAAAGGTAAGATAACAATTCTTCCACCTCGCCTTATCCTCGCTATAGAAACGAATGACCCATTGATCATGCCCCCGATAGGGAAGCTGGCCGGCCAGGACGATCAATGCCAGACCCGCAAGGGCTGCCTGCCGGACCAGAGAATCGCGACCAGGCCAATGAACGGTCAATAAGGTAAAGTACAATCCCAGAAATGCCGGGATGATTAGCGTCATATAGCGTGTAAGGTCCTTTAATCTGATACTGCAAAGAGTCGCATAATTTCGTACCTTAACAGTCTCATAAATTCGTACCCCTCACCCCGGCGGTAAGGG
>DATKLX010000159.1:0-14565 GCA_035542155.1 Anaerolineaceae bacterium | reverse complement strand
ACCACGATGATCAGGCTGTAATCCAGCCAGCGGCGGGTCTTTCCGAAATTGAAAACCAGGAAATAGAGGAGCATCACAACCGGCGTGCTGAGGATGACGAGCTTGTAGTCATGGCTGGTGGGGGGAAGGACGTTCATTACCGGGACGGAGAGGATAAAGAGGAGAGCGCAGTTGAGCGGGGTAAATCCCCTGCGCCAGAGCAGCCAGAACCCCCCTCCCCAGATCACCAGCGGCAAAGCGGTGAAAAGGAAGGCGGGCAAAGTGAACCCGGCGGTACGAGACAGGGTTTCATTCACCATTCTCGCGAAGGAGGCGGCTGAATGATTGCCTCCCCATAAGAACGGCGCCGGGATATAGCGCTCCATCACCTGGATGTACTGGAGCGCATTGAAAGGGCCGGTTATGAACAAAAGCCCCAGGTTGACCAGCAGGATCGGGACCAGGCTCTTCCAGCGGTGTTTCCAGAAAATCAGAGCGAACAGGATTGCTGGATAGAGCTTGAGGTGGGTGGCAGCCGCCACCAGAAACGTCTCCAGCCAGACGTTTCCCGGCTGGCGGAGGAGAGCCAGTAAGGCCAGCACGCAAAAGAACTGCGCGTAGATATCGGAGTTGCCCCGCTCCACGCTGAAGTTAAACCCATAGCTGCTGACTGTCAGGAAGCCGATGCTGAGGAACAGCGCATAAGCCGGGAGGGAGCCTGGCTCTTTCTGGCCATCGTCCAGGGAATTCAATGCTTTTTGTGTGGCCCGGATCGCCAGGAGGATGGTGATCAGGTTCAGCGCGTACAGGGCGAATACCTGGATCCGGTAAGCCATCTGCACGCTGACCAGGCGAAACGGGATGAACAGCACGCTGGAAAACGGGGGATAGATCGAGTTGTAATCGATATAAGGACTTTTCAGTTGAAGCAGGACTTTGGCCGGATAGAAGTACCCCTCGCGGAAATCGGTTCCGATTGGGTGGATGATGGGGAAAGGGATCGGCGGATCCCATATCTCCGCCTGTAGATTGAGCGGGAGGATCACCGAATTGAAAAAATATCCCACCAGCACGATCAGGATGACCGTCCCCAGTCCAAGCTTCACTGCCAGGGATGGGTCTGCGTCGAAGGTTTTTTTGAGGCGGATGGTCATTCGATCCATCATTCATTCCTCGCTCATGGCCGGCCGTATTGGCGGCTATCCTTGGTTATTTTCTACTCAGAAAAGGGACAGGAAATACCGCGATTATACCCAAATTATTTCAAAACAGGCTGAATGGACCACTGTCGAAACGAAGGAGTAGGGATTCCCCTACTCAATCATAGGGAAATCCCCGCTTGAGAACTGCAAAGAGAAGCCTACACTTGTATTAATTGTCACAATGGATAGATGCCGGAAAAGGCTGCGCCGAGGAATTCCATGAAGGTGAAAGTTGTGGGGAAAATGTAGAGGAAAATTTGAGAATATACCATATCTTAATTCTCAAATTTGTATATAATTATGGTGCTGTATGGTGTGGGAATGGAGTCTGAAACCGGGGTAATTTACCCTCCCTTTCCCGCCGCATTGATCTTTACTTTTTTTCGTTTTTCACCATCCAACCGGAATGGTTGGAAACAATTGATTCGACTGCGCGCGCATTTGTTCGACCTGGGTTGTGTTGGATCCTAATTTTAAGGTGACTGGGGAAACCAATGCCTCAAATTTTTTCACCACGCAGCAACTTTTTCTCGCGAGCCAGCATCGTTCTGATTTTGATTCTGGGGGCGGTCATCACTGGCGTACTGGTCTGGTATTTCCATTCGCCCAAATTCACCAGGGTGGGCGCTCAGATTCCTCAGCCGGTTCCCTTTCCCCACAGCCTACACGTGGGTGGGTTGGGGTTGAACTGCCGCTACTGCCACGAAGCTGTCGACCAGTCCTCCTTCGCGGACATTCCCCCGGCGCAGACCTGTATGAGCTGCCACAGCCAGGTCGCCACGGACGCCGCTTCGCTCCAGCCGATCCGCGATAGCTATGCGACGGGGAAGCCCGTGGTGTGGAACCGGGTTAACAACCTGCCGGATTTCGTCTATTTCAACCACCAGATCCACGTGAACAAAGGTGTTGGCTGCGAGACCTGCCACGGCCGCATGGACCAGGTGACGACAGCGGTCCGTGCGAAGTATTTTTACATGACCACCTGCACACAATGCCATAAAGATCCATCGCAATACCTGCGTCCTAAGGAGAACGTCTACGATATGGGCTACCAACCGAAGGAAAACCAGGCGGTCCTTGGCGCCCGGCTGATGCAGGAATACCACATCCTACCAACTTCCCAGTTGAATAACTGCTCCATTTGCCACAGGTAAACACATGACGAAGGACTTCGAAGTACAGCGACCACTCGACCTGGCTGCTCTGCGGAAACGGCTGGCCTCTCAGCGAGGAAAAGTGTACTGGCGTAGCCTGAATGAGCTGGCCGAGAGTGAAGAGTTCGAGGAGATCGTCCGCCAGGAATTTCCCCGCCAGGCGAGCCTGCTGGGGGAGCTCAGCCGGCGCGATTTTCTGAAGGTGCTGGGCGCATCCCTGGCCCTGGGCGGCCTGACCGCCTGCATTCCCCAGAACCAGGAAAAGATTTTGCCCTATTCCACTCCACCCGAGGAGCTCGTCCCGGGAAAGCCGGTCTATTTTGCCAGCGCGATGCCGTGGAATGGCTACGGCGAAGGGGTGCTGGTGAAAAGCGATATGGGCCGCCCGATCAAGGTAGACGGCAACCCACGCCACCCGGTCAGCCAGGGGACCAGCACCATGTTTATGCAGGCCTCCATCCTCGACTTGTACGACCCGGATCGAGCCCAGAAAGTGACCAGCCAGGGCCAGGCCAGAACCTGGCAGGACTTTGCCGCGGCGTTAGCCGCCCAGCAGGGGCCCGGCTTGCGCATCCTGACCGGCACGGTCACCTCCCCCAGCCTGGTGGATGCGATTAAAGCCGTCCTGGCCAAATATCCCCAGGGGAAATGGCACCAGTACTCCCCGCTTAGCCTCACGCGTGGGAAAAGCCAGGTGTTCGGCAAGCCGGTGGAGGTGCGTTACCATTTCGATAAAGCCGATGTGATTGTCTCGCTCGACTGCGACTTTCTCGTCCGCGAGCCGGGCAGCCTGCTCTACGCCCAGGAGTTTGGCGGGCGCCGCGACCCAAACAGGCCGATGAACCGGCTCTACGTGGTGGAGAGCAGCTTAACCATCACCGGCGGGAACGCTGACCACCGCCTGCCCCTCCGCGCCGCGGAAGTCGAGCCTTTCGCCCGCGCGCTCGCCAGCCGGCTGGGAGTGAACGGCGTGAGCGCACCCGGTGGGGCAGTTCCTGGCCAAAGCTGGGTCGAGGTGGTCGCCGCGGACCTGCAAAAAGCCGGCGCAACTGCACTGGTCGTCCCGGGAGATCGCCAGCCTGCCGCGGTGCACGCCCTGGCCCACGCCATGAACCACGCCCTCGGCGCCGTGGGCAATACGGTGACTTATACCGACCCGGTCGAGGCGGCCCCGCTAGACCAGACCGCTTCCATCCAGGAGCTGGCCCAGGACCTGAACAGCGGCGCCGTCGATACGCTGCTCATCCTGGACGAGAACCCGGCCTACTCCGCGCCCGCCGACCTTGGCTTTGCGGCCCTGATCAAAAAGGCGAAATTCAGCGCCTACCTGGGCCTCTACGCCGATGAGACCGCCGCGCAGACCACCTGGTTCGTCCCCGCCGCCCATTACCTCGAAATGTGGGGCGACCTCCGCTCGTTCGACGGCACGACCAGCCTGATCCAGCCCTTGATCGAGCCGCTCTACGGCGGCAAATCTCCTCTGGAATTTATGGCCGCCCTACTCGGGCAGCCCAGCGCCAAAAGCTACGATCTGCTCCGCGCGTTCTGGCAGGGTCAAATCAAAGCCGGCAATTTCGAAACCATCTGGAAACAGGCCCTGCGAGATGGCTTCCTCCCCAACACCGGCCTGGCCCCAGCCACAACTGCCCCACAGGTCAACGCCGCTGCCCTCTCCGCGGTTTCCCAGCTTCCCGCGGCCGGCGCCCTGGAAATCGTCTTCGAACCAGACCCGACCGCCTGGGACGGCCGGTTTGCCAATAACGCCTGGCTTCAAGAGCTGCCCAAGCCGCTGACCAAGATCACCTGGGACAACGCCGTGCTGGTCAGCCCACAGACCGCCTCACGCCTGGCCCTTGCCGAAGAAGACGTCGTGCGCCTCACCCTGCGCGGGCGCAGCATCGAAGCCGCCGTATACATCCAGCCCGGCCAGCCCAACGATTCACTGACCGTCACCCTTGGATACGGGCGCACCCAGGGCGGGCGAGTGCTGCAGGGAGCGGGCTACAATGCCTATGCCCTGCGCACGGCCGCCGCTCCCTGGTTCGACACTGGACTGGAGGTCAGCAAGACCGGGCGAAAATATCACCTGGTGACCACCCGCGACCACCAGACGATGGAAAACCGGAATCTCGTCCGCTCGGCCACCCTGGCGGAATTCCAGCAGAACCCGAAGTTTGCTCAGGAAGTCGAGGGCAACGCTCCGACGCTCTACGACCAATGGGCCTATACCGGCCATGCCTGGGGGATGGCGATCAACCTCAACGCCTGCATCGGCTGCAACGCCTGCGTCCTGGCCTGCCAGGCCGAAAATAATGTCCCCACGGTGGGGAAGGACCAGGTCGATCGCAGCCGTGAGATGCACTGGCTCCGCGTCGACCGCTACTTCGAGGGCAGCCTGGACACACCCCAGACTTTCTTCGAACCGGTGCCGTGCATGCACTGCGAGACCGCTCCCTGCGAGCCGGTCTGCCCGGTGGAGGCCACCAGTCACAGCGCCGAGGGGATCAACGAGATGACCTACAACCGCTGCGTGGGCACCCGCTACTGCTCGAACAACTGCCCCTACAAGGTGCGCCGCTTCAACTTCTACAAATTCCAGGACGATGCAACGCCCTCCATCAAAGTGATGCGTAACCCGGACGTCAGCATCCGCATGCGCGGTGTGATGGAGAAGTGCACGTACTGCATCCAACGGGTCAACGCGGCGCGGATCCAATCCGAGATTTCCGGCCAGCCGATCGCGGACGGCTCGCTGAAGACCGCCTGCCAGCAGGCCTGCCCGACCAACGCGATCGTCTTTGGCGATCTGAACGACGCCAACAGCCGGGTGCGCAAGTTAAAGGAAACCCCGCTCAACTACGCTTTGTTGGGCGAACTGGGGACAAAACCGCGGACCACGTATCTGGCCAAGGTCAAAAACCCCAACCCTCAGTTGTAAGAACAGGCATAAGAGGCGTCCATGGAAACCTCCAATGAATATCCTGTACTCGAGCCAGGACAAACCTATTCTTCGGTAACGGCGCAGATTGCCGACATTCCCCTCACCGAACCCCGGCAGACACCCCGCGGCTGGATCCTGGGGTTCTTCATCGGCCTCGTCATTGTCATGATCTTCTTGTACGCCGTTGGGAACGTGTTTATCCGGGGCGTCGGGCTCTTCGGGATCAACATCCCGGTTGGCTGGGGGTTCGATATCATCAACTTCGTCTGGTGGATCGGGATCGGGCACGCCGGAACGCTGATTTCCGCCATCCTGCTCCTCCTTCGCCAGGATTGGCGAACTTCCATCAACCGCTTCGCCGAGGCGATGACCCTCTTTGCCGTGGCCAACGCGGCCATGTTCCCTATCCTCCACCTCGGGCGCCCCTGGATCTTCTTCTACCTGATCCCCTACCCCAACAGCATGGGCCTCTGGCCGCAGTTCCGCAGCCCGCTGGTCTGGGATGTGTTCGCAATCACGACCTATGCCACGGTGTCCTTCCTGTTCTGGTATATGGGTCTCGTCCCCGACCTGGCGACCATGCGTGACCGGGCGAAAAAAATGTGGATGAAACGCCTCTTTGGCGTGCTGTCGTTTGGCTGGCGCAGCTCCGCCCGCCACTGGAACCACTTCCAGTCGGTGTACTTCCTGATGGCCGCCCTGGCCACACCCCTGGTCCTCTCGGTGCACAGCATCGTGGGTATGGACTTCGCTTACGGGGTGGTTCCTGGCTGGCATAGTACCATCTTTCCCCCTTACTTTGTCGCCGGGGCGGTCTTCTCCGGGTTCGCCATGGTGCTCACCCTGATGATCCCCCTGCGCAAGGCCTACCACCTGGAAGACTTCATCACCCAGCGCCACCTGGACGCGATGGCCAAAGTGATGCTGGCGATGGGCCTGATCGTGGGGTATGGGTACCTGATGGAAAACTTCATGGCTTATTACGGCGCCGATCCTTTCGAAATATTCAATGCCAGGGACCGCTTCATCGGAGCTTATGCTCCGCTCTATTGGACGCTGCTGTTCTGCAATGTGGTCGTGATCCAGTTGCTCTGGTTCAAGAGCGTCCGGTCCAACAACATCCTGCTCTGGATCATCGCGCTGCTTGTCAACGTGGGCATGTGGCTCGAGCGGTTTATCATCATCGTCCAGAGCCTTTCCAAAGATTTCATCCCTTCCTCCTGGCACCTGTACTCCCCCACGATCTGGGATATCTCGGTGTTGATCGGGACGATCGGGTTGTTCCTGACCCTGATCTTCCTCTTCATCCGCCTCCTGCCGGCCATCTCGATCTTCGAGATGCGCGAGCTGGTCCACGAAGAAGCGGAAGCCACCGCCCAGCCATCCTCTGATTGAAGGAGGCTATCATGAATGCTCCGGGCAATGAACTATACGGTTTGCTGGCAAAATTCTCCACTCCTGAAGCCCTGGTCGAGGCGGCCCGCAGGACCACCCGCGCCGGGTACCGGAGGGTCGATGCCTACACCCCATTCCCGGTCGAGGGGTTATACCAGGCGCTGCGGCTCAGGTCTTCCCCGCTGCCTTTCGTCATCCTGGCCGGGGGGATCGCCGGTGCGCTGACCGGGTTCTTGATGCAAACGTTCGCGAATGTGGTTGACCTGCCCCTGAACATTGGGGGAAGGCCCCTCTTCAGTTGGCCGGCGTATATCCCAATTACGTTTGAGCTGACCATCCTGTTCGCGGCGGGGGCCGGGATCCTGGGCCTGTTCTACTTTACCCGCTTCCCCGAGCCTTACCACCCGGTGTTTAACGTGGAAGATTTCCAGGAGCACGGCTCACAGGACGGTTTCTACCTGAGCGTCGAGGCCAAAGATCCGCGCTTCGACCTGGTCGAGACGCGTAAATTCCTGGAAGACCTGGACGCAGTGATGGTTGCAGAGATCGAGGCATAACGCGATGACTTCATTCCTTTCATATTCTGGTTCAAAGTCCCACGCGCTCAAGGCTGGTCTGGTTTGGGCCATATTACTGGGAGGATTGCTCCTCCTGGCCGGCTGCCAGCAGACGGGCAATATGGAGGTCCAGCCCTATAACCGGCCCCTTTCCCAGAGTGACTTTTTCGCCGATGGGCGCTCGGCGCGCAATTTCGTCCCCGGCACCGTATCCCAAACCGACCAGAAGGTCGACGACCCCGCCCTGACCGGCCTGGACGCAAACGGGCAGCCGCGGGCTGGTTTCCCGGTCCCGGTCACCAACGATCTGGTCAAGCGCGGCCAGGAACGTTTCAATATTTATTGCGTTCCCTGCCATGGCGCTTCCGGACACGGCGATGGCAGGGTGGTGAGCTTTAAGTTCCCCAAGCCGCCGGACCTGCTCGGCGACGAGGTGAAAGAGCTTCCCAACGGCAAGATTTTTGACGTGATAACCAATGGGACCGGGAAAATGTTCCCCTACGGCTACCGGGTTAAAGCCCCGGACCGCTGGGCGGTGATCGCCTATATCCGCGCCATGCAGTTAAAAAATGGCCCGCCTACCCGGGACCTGACGCCTGAAGAGCTGCAGCAGTTGGGAAAATAACCATGAGAACCAATCAAGATGTATCCATCTCGTCCACCCGCTTACAACGCATCGCCCTGATCGTTGGCCTGCTCTTCCTGGTGATTGGAATCGTCGGAGGCGTCTTGGGCAATCTCGAGCGCTTCTTCCAATCCTACCTGCTCGCCTTCATGTTCTGGCTGGGGATCGGCCTGGGTTCGCTGGCCTTCCTCCTCCTCCACTACCTCACCGGGAGCCGCTGGGGGTTGGCCGTGCGGCGGATCACTGAGGCCGGGGCGGGGACGCTCTGGCTGCTGGCGATCCTCTTCATCCCGCTGCTCTTTGATCTCCCTGCCATTTTCCAGTGGGCCCGCCCAGGAGCCACGGCTGACCCGGTCATCCAGCTTAAAAGCCCGTATCTCAACGTGCCTTCCTTCATCGTCCGCGCGGTGATCTATTTTGCGATCTGGATTGCCCTGGCGTTGATCACCAACCGCCGCTCGGCGCGCTGGAGCGAGACGGAAGATCCCCAGGCGCGCAGCGGTATGCAGGGCTGGGGCGCGTTTGGGCTGATCCTCTACGGGCTCACCATGACCTTCGCGTCGGTCGATTGGATGATGTCGCTCGAACCTTACTGGCATTCGGCCATCTTTGGCCTGATCACCATCATGGGCCAGGTGATGAGCGGTCTGTGTTTCGCGGTGATCGTGCTCATCCTCTTCCCCGGCCTGGGATTGGGGCGTAGGTGGAACTTCCGCACCACCCCGGTCCCCTACCAGGACCTGGGCGCGCTCATGCTGGCGCTGGTGATGGCCTGGGCGTACCTGGCCTATTTCCAACTGTTGATCATCTGGGCGGGAAATCTCCCTCGTGAGGTTGCCTGGTATTACAACCGGTCCCGCGGCGGTTGGCTGGGGGTCGGGGCATTCGTGGGGTTGTTCCAGTTTTGCGCGCCCTTCCTGATCCTGCTCTCGAAGCGCATCCGCCACAACCTGCGCCTGCTCGCTCCCCTGTCTGCGCTGATCCTGGTTACCTACCTGGTGAACCTGTACTGGCAGATCATCCCGGCATTCCACCCGGGGCAGTTCAGCCTGCACTGGCTCGACATCGTCCTGCCGATCGGGCTGGGCGGGCTGTGGTTCGCCACTTTCCTGGCGGTGCTCAAGCGCCGTCCGGCGCTGCGCGAAGAGGAGCAGAAAGCGTTGCTGGCGCCAGAGTACGGCTCCGAGCAGAGCGTTTCTTGAGCTGATTTCCTGGGAAGAAAAACATAAACGTGACTCACCCCGAAAAGATGAAAATAGGGGTGAGTCACGTTTTTCTGAGGCCGGTTTTCCTTTTCCTTCACAAATGAAACCCGCGCTGCGCTGTATAATATAGGTGGAATGAGGAGCATCGCAGCCAGACTTTGTGCAATTATCCTTTTAGGAGCCCTGCTCGCAGCGGGTAGCGCGCGCCAGGCCAGGGGACAGCAGGCCGACGCGCCCTATCTCGTTTACTTCCCAATTATCGTGAAAACACCTCCCCCGGAGTGGATCGGACCGGGGGGCGGCAGGGTCTTGAGCCTGGCGATCAATCCGAACAACCCCTCCATTCTATATGCCGGCACGGTGGATGCGGGCGTCTTCAAGAGCACCGATGGCGGCGCGTCCTGGTTCGACAGCAGCAATGGGCTGGGAGGAGTATTTATCCAGTCGCTGGCGATCGATCCACTTTCTCCAGATACCCTCTACGCGGCAATCTATAAAGATCAGTTATATAAATCTGTCGACGGCGGGTCCACCTGGTTCCCCTCCAGCACCGGCATCCAGGCCTCCCCCGTAATCTACTCGATTGCAGTCGATCCCAAGAACTCCGCAAATGTCTATATCGGGACGCGAGGGGTCAGCGTGAAAGACCCTCTCTCTCCGGATGTCGTGAACGGGGAGCATTACCGCTGGAATGGCGAGCTGTATAAGAGTAATAACTTTGGCGCGACCTGGACGCGGGTGTTATCCAACATCGGCGGACCGCACTGGCAGGATTGGGCCTACTCGCTGGCCATCGTGCCGGGACGTTCTTCCGTCATCTATGCAGCATTCCATGAGAATGGCCCTTACCGCAGCATGGATAATGGCAATTCCTGGACTCCGGTCCATTCCGGGATCGCCGATCTTTCCGGGCGGTCGATCACGGTCGATCCGCTGACCCGCGACCCTGCTACGGTTTATTTCGGCGTCTGGCATGGAGATGGGGTATATAAATCCACCAACGGCGGGGACACATGGTCGCAGGTGAACAGTGGGCTTGGCGGTGTGAAGGTCTACCCCGGCTCTCTCGCCGTGGACCCGATTCACCCGTCTACCCTGTATCTGGGCGATACGAACAGTGGAGTGTATAAGACGGCCAACAACGCCGCTTCCTGGAGCCTGGCCGGGCTGGCGGGCACCGGGATCTACAGCGTTTTGGTCCACCCGGTCACCAGCCCGGTGGTATTCGCCGGTACCCAGGCGGACGGGTTGTACCAGAGCCCGAACGGCGGGGTAAGCTGGGCGCGCAACCTGGGAGGGCTGCATGCGGATCAGGCGACCGGCCTGGTCGCCGATCCCACCAACCCCGCCCGGATCTTTGCCGGCGTGAATGGGAGCGGCGTGTTCGTCTCCACCGACCGCGGAGACTCCTGGGGAGATTTCAACCATGACTTGCCCGATAAAGGCATCAACGGGCTGGTCCTCAAGCCCGGCAGTCCTAACCTGCTCTTCGCATTAACGAACGCGAACGGCCTGTACAAGATCGACGCCGGCGCCGCGAATCCAGCCTGGGTCAAGACGGGCGTCGGCCTGCCAATTGCCGCGGCGAGCGGCCCGGCCTTTGCTCCCGGCCATCCTTTCAGCCTGCCGGACCCGGAGCGCGCCCTGGCTCCGGATGCTTCACCGGCGGTCCTCCGGGTACAGGCGGCCGTCCAGGCCAACGATCCGATCCTGGTTTTGCAGTTTGCCTCTTCCAATCCCAAGGTCGCCTATCTGGGGACGAAAACCAGTGGCTTATACAAGAGCAGCGACGGCGGCGCGTTGTGGAGCCCATTGAATTTCAGCGGGTCGGCGGTGACCGCGCTGGCGGTCAATCCGCAGGACCCAGCGAAGCTGTTCGCGGTGCTAAACTCGGATGCGAATGTCCGCTATTTCGATGGTTCCCGGTGGTCGTCGACTTCTCTCGGCTCTGGCGTGTACGCTTTGACCTTTTCCCCCCAGGATCCGGGAACCATTTTTGCAGCCACCGGAAATGGGGTCTACCGCAAGACCGGCAGCGGAAATTGGGTCCCGGTTGGCCTGAGTGGGGTCGTGGCAACCGCCCTGGCGGGGCATCCCGCGCGCCCCGGGGTGATCTTTGCCGGCGCCACTACGGGGGCCTATTTTTCCACAGACAACGGCGATACCTGGATCCCTGGCCCTGCCGCGCTGTCGGGGCGTACAGTTCAATCGATCAGCTTCGATCCAGGCAATCCCAACCTGGTTTATTTCTCCACCACCACCCACGACGTCCTGCGCTTTACGTTTCCGTGAAGAATTAGAGAACAGAGAGCAGAGAAAACGGAGAACAGTACCGAGAGGACTGTTCTCCGTTCTCTAATTCTTCTCTGTGTGCTCTGTGATGAAAAGCTTTTATAACCTGTGCCGTGGGTAGGAGCCGAGGACCCGCAGCATGAGGGCGTATTCGCTGAGGTGGGCGAGCGCCCGTTCGACGACCGGATCGAGAGTGGACCCGGCAAAATCGATGTAAAAGAGATATTCCCAGGGGCGGCCGATCAGCGGACGCGATTCAATCTTGGTCAGGTCGATATCCCGCAGGGCGAACACGCTCATTGCCCGAAAGAGGGAACCGGGAACATTTTTCAATGAAAAAACGATTGAGGTTTTGGCTTCCCCTTCCGGGACGGCCGGCTCTTGCCCGATGACCAGGAAGCGAGTGATATTTTCGGGGTTATCCTGGATATTTTCAGCCAGGATCGCCATCCCATACAGCCCGGCGGCGCGGCGTGAGGCGATCGCCGCCAGGGAGCGGTCTCTTAACTCGCTGGCGATCTTCACGCTGCCTGCGGTGTCGTAGACCGGCTCCGCGGTGACTCCCGGTAGGGAGCGGATATACACCGCGCACTGCGCCAGCGCCTGCGGGTGGCTGATCACCTTGCGGATCTCATCCAAACGTACCCCCGGCATACCGATCAGGCAGTGCTTTACATACAGATATCGCTCGCCGACGACGGAAAGCGGGTGCTGCAGGAGCAGATCGTAATTCTGGTGGATGCTGCCAGCCAGGGAATTCTCGATGGGAATAAATCCATACTGGCTGTCCCCCTGGACGACACGCTGGAAGACATCTTCAAACGATTTGCATGGATCGGCAGCGGCGGCGGAGCCAAAATGCTCAAAAACTGCCGCTTCGGAATAGGCGCCAGGTTCTCCCTGGTATGAGATGCGCATGCTGCCAGCCCTCCATGAATTTCCCCCTATCATACTCCAGAAGGGGGTCAGCGCCGCGCGCGGCGCCGGTAGCTGATCGGATGGCGCAGGCGGTTGAGCGCCTGGATTCCTAGCTGCCGGGCTCTTTCCCGGCTGATCCCCAGCCGGCGGCAGTATTCGACCAGCATGCGGAAATTCGGATTTTCATCCGTCTGGTTGGATGAAGTGATTTCGCCGGACATTCACTCCCTTCCAAATAAGAATTCGCTCTTACCTACTTCTCTCTTCTACGACGATTCCCAATGAGACTCATCCATGCTTTGAACTGGCGGTAACGCCTGGCCGGGATCGACGGCCTGGCGCTTGAGGATGTCCAACTGCTTTTGCAGCAGATTAATTTCGTTCTGAAGCGATTCGATCCTCCCCAACCGCTCCTTCTCCTGCCTGGCCAGTTGGTCCAGCGTCTGGCGCAGGCGGACTTCCTCTTCAGAAAGGTGCTCCATCTGCTTGATGAGCGCCTGTTTCTCGCCCAGGACCCGCTGCTGATCCTGCACCTGGGCTTCGAGGGTCTGGAGGCGGTTTTCGGTCTCGTTTTCCTGGGCCAACAGCGCACCCCGGCGGCCTTCCAGGTCGCTCACCTCGATGGAGAGGGAGTCGCGCCGGGCCTGGAGGGATTTTGTTTCTTCATCCAGCCCGACCAGGACGGCTGCCGTGGGGGTGGAGAAGCTCTCGACGTAAGTGGAGAGCTCGGGCTCCGCGGGTTCCGTGGGAGCGGTCACCTGCTGCTGTGGGGCAGGGCTGGCGGCCGGGGTGGAGGATGGCTCCGCCTGGCTGGTTGGCACATCCCGGTTGCCGCGGGACATCGCGAAGGCGCGTCTTTCGACGTGCAACGCCTGAAGCTCCTGCATCACTTTTTGGGCAGAGGCGGTCAGCCCCAGGCCGGTATACAGCCCCAGGGCGGTCTCGTACCAGCCCAACGCGCGGTCCAGGTCGCCAACGTCACGCCGGCTGCGCGCCGCAAGGACGTAGTAAAAAGCGTTGAGCTTTTGATAATGAACCACCTGCTCACCCTGGTCGGGTAGTGTCATGGCGATGGCGTCGAGTGACTGGCGCATCGCCGCGAGTCGCCCGGCGCGGTCGTGGGACGGATCGGTAGCCGGGTCGGATCCATGCTGGGCCAGCAGAGCCAGGACGCGCACGCGGAACCACTCGTCTTTCGTCACCCGTACCAGGTAGACGAGCAGGTTGAAGGCGACCGGACTGCGTCCCAGGGCTTTGGCGTGGGCGAACAGGTCTTCGTATTCCGCGGGGGTCAGCGCCCCACCGGGAAAGCGGGCTTCCAAATCCTCCTGGGAAGCGCCGTTTTGCAGAGCATCGATGAGAAGGTTGGCATTTTCCATAGAGCGTTCCTTTGGTTTCCTCCCAACCAATGTGGTTCTATTTGACCGGCTAGAGGGCTCGCATCTGGAATTTAAGAATACCATAGAATGGCCGAATCGCAGTATACTCAGGAGGCTTAAATCCGAATTTCTCAGGAGGAAATGAAACATGATCAGCCGGATCTGGCATGGCTATACCACCCCGGAAAATGCGGATGTCTACGAAGAGCTTCTGCGCGAAGAAATCTTCGTCGGGATTAAAAGGCGGGAGATCAAGGGCTTCGAGGGAATCCAGCTCCTCCGCCGCAGCCTGGGCGCAGAGGTCGAGTTCATTACCGAGATGTGGTTCGTTTCGCTGGATGCTGTGCGCGAATTCGCCGGAGAAGATTACGACGGTGCCGTGGTTCCTCCGAAAGCCCGCGCGGTGTTGGCTCATTTCGACGAGCGCTCGCAGCACTACGAGATCCGCATCCAGCGCAAGGACTGATAAGGATGGCGAGATGATGGAATTTCCGCTGGTCAAAATTGAGGTGTTTATCCCGCCTGAATATGTGGAGAAACTGGGCGACGCGCTGAGCGAGGTGGGCGCGGGGCGGATCGGCAACTACGACCACTGCCTGAGCAGCACGCCGGTACGCGGATACTGGCGGCCGCTGGCCGGAGCCCAGCCTTACCTTGGCCAGGTCGGCGAGATCGAGACGGCGGAAGAGAGCAAAGTCGAAGTAACCTGCCGCTGGGAGCTGGTCGCTGACGCCGTGCGCAAGATCCGCGAGGTCCATCCCTATGAGGAGCCGGTGATCAATGTGATCCCCTTGCTGAACCACTTCGTGATCGGTGGATAGTGATTGGTGTTCAGATACGAAACACTAACCGCTATTACGGCGTCGGAGAAACCCTGCGCGTCGGCACGATCATCGTTGGGGTGGGGGCGGGAGTCCA
>DATKLX010000158.1:0-16928 GCA_035542155.1 Anaerolineaceae bacterium | reverse complement strand
TTTTTGAGCAGTTCTAAAGCCTGCTGCTTGAATTCCGCCGTGAAGGCGCGATGTTTCTTGTCGCTCATGCCTTTGCTCCTGATCTCTCTAGTCTACTCGATCAGGACATCTTTTGTGTCCACTTTTTCAGAACCATTCCATTACTGATCAACAAAGCAACTTCCTCTTCCGAATCGGTTTCGTTTCCATTCGTTTCAACCTCGAAACGAATACCTCACCTGGCTCAACGCATCTTGCCAGAAGAGCCCCGGCCGTCCCTACGAAACACTTTTAATGTATAATTCATGCATCTGTTTGGAGGATACGAATGGAAATTACCTGGTACGGACATTCCTGCTTCCGGCTCACCGAACGGGGCCTTGCCTCGGTGGTGACCGATCCCTACGATCATCGCCAGATCGGCTACGAGCCATTGAAGCTCAAGGCCGATATCGTCACCGTCAGCCATAACTCGCCAGGCCATAATTTCATCTCCGCCGTCAAAGGCGACCCGCGCGCCATCACCGGGCCCGGGGAGTACGAGATCGGCGGCGTCTTTATCACCGGCGTTCCCACCGATGGGCACACCAAACGCCCCGCCGGGACCGACGGCGAGGGCGGCAACACCCTCTACCTGTTCGACTACAACGGCCTGAACGTCACTCACCTCGGCGATCTCAGCCGCGTCCCCTCCCAGGCCGAGGTAGAGGCGCTCGGCCCGGTTCACATGGCCCTCGTCCCCGTCGGCGGCGGTGGCGGCATGAACGCGGCCAAGGCGGCTGAGGTGATCAGCCTGCTGGAACCCAACATCGTCATCCCCATGCACTATGCCACCCCCGGATCGACCATCCAGCTCGATTCGCTCAACAAATTCCTGAAAGAGATGGGCCTCGCCGATGTCGATAAACTACCCTCTCTCAAAATCGGCGCTGTCAGCTCCCTGCCCGAGGAGACCCGGGTGGTGGTGCTGGATTATCAAAAGAACGGATAGGAGCACCAGTTGGCTGTTAAAGTACTGATGACCTGGGATATCTCACCCGAGCACGAGCAGGAGTACTTCGAGTTTGTGGTGCGCGAGTTTATTCCTGGCCTGCAGCGGATGGGTTTTGAAGTCAGTGACGCCTGGGCGACCGTGTTTGGCTCTCAACCCCAGATCATGGTCGGGGCCGTTTCCTCCAGCACGCCCAAAGTCCGACAGATCCTGCGCTCCACGGAATGGAAAAGCCTGAATAACCAGCTTCAGGATTTCGTTCGGAATTACTCCCAAAAAGTCGTGGAAGCCCGCAGCGGCTTCCAATTTTAGCCGGTAGTTCGGGTGTTGACCGAGTTCTCCCAGCGCCTGCTCGAGTGGTACGCGCTGAACGCCCGCAGCCTCCCCTGGCGCGGACGGTCTGATCCGTACGCCGTCTGGGTTTCTGAGATCATGCTTCAGCAAACCCGGGTAGAAACCGTCATCCGCTACTACCAGAGCTGGATGGAGCAGTTTCCCACCCTGGCGGCTCTCGCTGCGGCCCCGCAGCGGGCGGTGCTCGCCGCCTGGGAGGGGTTGGGGTATTACAGCCGGGCGCGCAACCTTCACCGCGCTGCCCAAAAAGTCGTCGCCGAATACGGCGGGCAGATCCCCACTGATCCCGTGTCCCTCCGACGCCTGCCGGGGGTGGGGCGCTATACCGCCGGGGCCATTGCCTCGATCGCCTTTGGCCGCGATGAACCCGCCCTGGATGGCAACATCCGCCGGGTCCTCTCTCGCGTCTTCGACCTGGCTGTCCCTGCTCGCTCGCCGGAAGGGGAAGAGCAGCTCTGGCAGTGGGCCGCCGCCAATTTGCCCCCGGGCCGCGCTGGCGACTACAACCAGGCGATCATGGACCTGGGCTCCGCGGTCTGTATCCCTCACGCCCCACTCTGTTTGGTCTGCCCGCTGGTCGATCTCTGCCAGGCCTTTTCCCTCGGGCTCCAGGAGCAGCGCCCGTTGCTCGAGCCCCGCGCAGAGACGCCCCACTTCACCGTCACCGCGGCAGTCATCGAGCGCGAGGGCCTGGTCCTGATCGCCCGCCGCCCTCTCGAGGGCCTGCTCGGCGGCCTGTGGGAGTTTCCCGGCGGAAAGCAGCAGGAAGGCGAAGACCTTCCGGCCTGCCTGCGCCGCGAGATCTGTGAAGAGCTGGGGGTGGACATCACTGTGGGTGAAGAGCTGGGCGTCTATCGCCACGCCTACACCCATTTTAAGGTCACCCTCCACGCCTTTTTCTGCGAGTTGGAGCGCGGCGAGCCGGCCCCCCTCGAGGCCAGCGAGCTTGCCTGGGTCCGCCCCTCCGCCCTTGGTGAGTACCCGATGGGCAAGATCGA
Organism: Anaerolineaceae bacterium; assembly: GCA_035542155.1. Lineage (GTDB taxonomy): Bacteria > Chloroflexota > Anaerolineae > Anaerolineales > Anaerolineaceae > DATKLX01. Next base: position 14,606 of record DATKLX010000158.1, on the reverse strand, counting down.
TCGGAGAATAGCGAAAGAACTGGAGAACAGAGAACGGCGAGAAGAGATCAGTAGATAATCCGCAGCATGCCGAAAACGGATCGATAGGGCAGTCGCCTGTCCTCTGTTCTCCGTTCTCTTCCCACCATGGACATCTTTTTCGATCTACGCCAGAAGATGGTTGCCGAACAGATCGAAGCCCGCGGGATCCGCGACCCGCGGGTGCTGGAGGCAATGCGCCAGGTTCCCCGTCACCGCTTCGTCAACTCCGAAAACTGGGATCACGCCTACGCCGACGGGCCGCTGCCCACCGGTTTTGGCCAGACGATCTCCCAGCCCTACATCGTCGCCCTCATGACCAGCCTGCTCCACCTCCAGGGCAGCGAAAAGGTCCTCGAGATTGGCACCGGCTCCGGGTACCAGGCTGCGATCCTCGCGCTGCTGGCCCGCGAGGTGTTCACCGTCGAGCTCTACCCCGAGCTGGCCGAACGGGCCGAGGAAGTGTTGCGTGAGCTGGGCGCAAGCAACGTGAGGGTCATCGTCGCCGATGGCTCGGGCGGTCTCCCTGACCTGGCGCCCTTCCAGGGGATTCTGACGACCGCCGCCGCTCCACAGGTCCCCTTGCCCCTGCTCGAACAATTGGACCTGCACGGCCGGCTGGTCATTCCCGTTGGCGACAGCCAGGGCCAGGACTTGCAGGTATGGGAGCGTGAGCCCGAAAGCGGCTATGAGCTGCATCAGATTGCTCCCGTGGCTTTTGTCCCGCTCCGGGGAACATACGGTTGGAAAGAAAGCGAATGGAAACCCAGGTAAAAAAAATCCTCAAAATCAGTCTCCTGTTTGCAGGGTTGGTCTTCATCGCGGCCTGTATGCCGGAGACCCCCATTCCAGCAATCACTCCCACCTCAGCCCTGGTCACCCCCACCGGCTCTCCTCCGGCCACCGCTTTGCCGCCCACGCTGCCCCCCACTCCAACGGCTACACTGCTTCCCCCGTCGACTCCTTCGCCCGAGCCGGCTGCCACCCCCTCGGCGGTTCCCACCCTCTCCGCGGGCGGCATCCCCAATTTTTCCCACCTGGTCATCTTCGTCTTCGAGAACCGCGAGTTCGGTTTTGTGATTGGCAACTCCCAGATGCCCAACTTCAACAAGTGGGCGAATGAGAACACCCTGCTGACCCAGTTCTACGCCATCACCCATCCCAGCCTGCCCAATTATCTGGCGATGATCGGCGGGGATACCTTCGGGATTACCTCAGACTGCGAAGATTGCTTTTTCAACGCCCGCAGCCTCCCCGACCTGATCGAGGCCTCCGGCCGCGACTGGCGTACCTATCAGGAGGATATGCCGAAACCCTGCGCGACCCGCAGCACCCTTTCCTATGCGGTGAAGCACAACCCGTTCGTCTACTTCGACCCCATCCGCACCGACGCGGCCCGCTGCGAGCAGCATATAGTCCCGCTGACCGATCTGGACCCAGACCTGGCCGCGGGTGCGCTTCCCCACTACGCTTTCATCATGCCCAACATCTGCAATTCTGCCCACGACTGTCCCCTGGACATAGCGGATTCCTGGATGGGGGTGTGGGTCAACAAGATCCTCAGCTCGTCCGCCTACGACGCCAGCACCCTGGTCATCTTAACCTGGGATGAGGGCCAGGGCAACCATGGCTGCTGCGGCCTGGATCCGGCGGGCGGGCGCATCGCCACCGTGCTCATCTCCCCACTGGTCCGCCACGGCTTTCAAGACAATACGCCCTATACCCACTACTCCCTCCTGAAAACCATCGAGACCGGCTGGGGCCTGGAGCTTCTCGGCCATTCTGCCGAACCTCAAAACGTCCTCATCCAGGCTCCCTTTGAAAAACCTTGAATTTTTTCCTCCCCCAAAATCCATGCTTTTCGGTTTCTGAGGGAGGCGCAGGAGGGGGTTGCTCTGCGCCCCGTCTGCACCGAAAGAGGTCCCAATAACTCCCAAACCCGAATTCCCCACTCTGTCCTTCCCCACCCAGGCTGACTGGGACGCCGCTTATGATCCCCAGAGCAAAATCAGCGTTCCCCAGGAATTTCAAGACTCGCTCGATCGCCACCCCGCTACCCGGGCTTTCTTTGATACCCTCAACAGCGCCAGTTGTTTTTTGTTTTCCACTCTCCATTCTCCAGTTTACATTCTCCTTGCACTTCTCTCCGGCCCGTTGTAACCCTCTCCGGCCCGTGATAGATTCAATGTACGCATCATCACAGCCCTACCGGAGAACGACCCGTGTCCATCGCAGCCGGATCCTCATTCTTACCTGGCAGAACGCGTTGTTTTTGCGTTCGCACGGTTGGTATCATTTTCGTGGTGGCAGCCATCCTGACGGCCGGCTGCTCGGGGGGATTTGCTGGTCAAAACGAGATTACATTCCAGGACGAGCAAAACTGGTCGGGGTACATCGACCTGCCTGCCGGGCGGCCAGAGCTTGGCGCTCTTACCCAAAGCATCTCGACTCTGGGCGTCGAGGCGAGTTCTGCTCCCGGAAGACTGGAGCTTTCCGGCGCGGGGGGACCGCTCCAGCTCCGCCGTCTGGTCTACGGCGAGCTGCGCAGCGTCCTCAATCCCTTTGCCGAGGGGACCGCCCTGACCCTCGCCGGCGGGATCCAGGCCGGGGAGACCATTACTCTCACCCTCGAAGCCATCCCTTCCAGCGGCTACTCCTGGCAGGTGACCTCCCTCGGACCGGCTGCGCTGGCGGTCTCTGGTGAAGTGGTTTTCCAGCAGGTCAGCGCCCAGGCCGGAGCACCCGAACACCAGTTGGTGACGGTCACCGCCCAGGAAACCGGCCAGGCGGCCCTGAGCCTGGTCTACCGCCGCCCCTGGGAGCCGCACACGGCAGCCCAGCACCTGCTCACCATCACTGCTCCTCATCTGGCCCTGCTCGGCGATTTAACCATACCGGACCTCACCAGCCTCCTGCCGCCCGGCCTCGAGCTGCAGGCGCCCTTCAGCCAGGACGTTCTCTCCCCACCCGCCGATCAAGTCCTCGACGCCGGCTCGCTGCCGGCCCGCTTCGACTGGCGCGACCTGGGTAAGACGCCGCCGGTGCGCGACCAGAGAAATTGCGGAAGCTGTTGGGCCTTTGCTACCGTCGGCGCGTTCGAATCGGCGATCATGATCAAGGACAACGTCCCGAGTATCGACCTCTCGGAGCAGTACCTCGTCTCCTGCAATAAGGACAACTGGAGCTGCCTGCTGGGCGGCGGCACCGCCCATCCTTATCACATGAATAAGCTTTCGAAGGATAACCTGTCTGGCGCCGTTCTTGAATCGAGCTTCCCGTACCAGGCCAAAGACGTGGCTTGCGGTGGGCCGTATGACCATCCTTACAAACTTAGCGACTGGAACTATATTAATTATGGCGCCGCGGATGTAAACGCGATCAAACAGGCGATCTATACCCGCGGGCCGGTTAAGGCCTCGGTCTGTGTGGGGAATGCCTTCCAGGGCTATCGGGGCGGGATTTTCACAACTAATGAGGCCAGCGCTTGCGGCGGAGGATCTAACACCAACCACGCCGTCGTTTTGGTCGGCTGGGATGATACTCAGGGTCCCAACGGGATCTGGTTCCTGCGCAACTCCTGGGGGACCTACTGGGGCGAGGGCGGCTACATGCGCATCGACCGCACCGTCTCCAATGTCGGCGCCAACGCCAGCTACGTGGTTTACGATGGCATCAATCCCAATCCCGGCCTGAATAAGCGCCTTTTCTTACCCCTCGTGAACCGCTAAGCCTCGACAAACGTTTCCGCCATCTTATCCAAACACTGCTCCAGACCGGTCACAGCGAACTCGTAGATCTGGCTGTCCGGGAAGCCGTCTTCGGTGATGGTGATTTCTGTCTGGTCGCCAACGGTTTGAAAGGTGACCACCGTGCGCACGTCCCCCGGAAAATCTGGGCTGGCCCCGATCGAAAGCTGTACATATCCTTGCCGTCGGGTGTGCGCATGCACACCAGCGTGTTCCCCCCTGAAGCGGCGGGTAATCGTTCCTGCCATCCTCTTCACAGGTGTGGAGTAGAATTAGGGGACTGTTGGAAAAAGAGTTTGGGAGAATGTCGCAAGAAGAAACCGTTGCCGCCGCGCCTCAAGGGTCAGAGCGTTACGCTTCCTGGCTGGACCTGGCCCTATACCTGATCATCGGCTTTGGGCTGTTTCTCCTGGCAGGCTACGCCTTCCGCGGAGTCCTGGCTCAGAACACGCTGCTTTCCACCGCGCTGATCCTGGGGTCCAACTTTGTTATTTTCTCGGGTACGGTCCTGGTCGTTGGCGTTTTGCGCAGCCGGCTCTCCCTGGCCGAGGTCGGGTTCTGGCCACCGCGCCTGCCGTGGACCTGGATTGCGGTCGGCCTGGCCGCGTCGCTGCTGGTCCTCCCGGTGCGTGTAGGCCTGGGCCTGCTGATTGAGTACCTCTTCACGGGGGGCGTTCAGGGATTGACCAGCGGCCCGCGTATGGAAATGCTTACCCCGCACGGGTCTTTGCTGGCCAATTTCCTGGTATCTTTCATCCTCGGCGGGATCCTCGTGCCCATCTCTGAGGAGCTGTTCTTCCGCGGCGCGTTGTATAATTGGTTTCGCCAGCGCTTCAGCCTGTGGCCTTCCATCCTGGCCAGTACCGTTCTGTTTGCCCTCGGCCACGCCGATACTGCCGCCGTCGTCGGTACCAGCTTCGTCATCGGTCTCCTCAACGCTTATCTGTTCGAGCGCTCGCGTTCCATCTGGGTCCCCATCACCGTCCACCTGGTCAACAACAGCCTGGCCTTCGGCCTGCTCTACCTGGCGCTTGCTTTGCAGCAGCTCCTGGCGAGGTAAAGGAAAAAGTCTTCACCACTGAAAATAGAGAGCGGAGAACAGTACTGGAATGACTGTTCTCCGCTCTCTGCTCTCTTTTTTCTATACGTCTCTGTGGTGAGAGTCTTTAGTTCCGGCTGACCGTCACGAAGACCATTGGCCGGCGGCGGGTTTCGTTGAACAGGAAGGACTTCACCGTTTCCTCGATATCGCCCTGCAGGTTGCCGTTGGCCCGCGCCACGGTCTCGACGATCTTCTTGCGCATCGCGCACAGGATTTTCTCCGACTCGCCGTTGAGGATAAACCCGCGGGTGATCACTTCCGCCTCGCGCTGCAGCTTGCCGGTGGCGCGGTCCAGGGTCAGGTTGACCAGGACGATCCCGTCTCGCGCGAGGGCCTCGCGCTCGCGCACGACGCTCATGCCCACGTCGCCCACTCCCGAGCCATCCACGAAGACGTAGCCGCCGGGAATGCGCTCGCCCTGCTTCATCTTTCCATCCTCAAATTCGACCACCTGGCCGTTTTCGATCACCGCGATGTTCTCTTCGGGGATTCCAACCTGGCGGGCGAGGTTGGCGTGTGCTTTAAGCTGGCGCAGCTCGCCGTGGATCGGGATCACATATTTCGGGCGGGTCAGGTGGATGAGCAGCTTGATCTCTTCCTGGCTGGCGTGCCCTGAGACGTGCACCGGTGCAATCGCTTCGTAGATCACGTTGGCGCCGCGCCCAAAGAGCCGGTTGATCGTGCGATAAACGGTCTCCTCGTTGCCCGGGATCGGGTGCGAGGACATCACCACCGTGTCGCCGGGCTTAATGTCGAACATGCGGTTCGTGCCGGTGGACAGGCGGCCGAGGATTGAGGAAGGCTCACCCTGTGAGCCGGTGCACATCACCACCACCTCGTGATCCTTCATACTTAAGGCCTGTTCGATGCTGACCACCAGGTTTTCCGGGAAATCCAGGTAGCCCAACTTGCAGGCCATCTTGACGTTATCGGTCATGCTTGTGCCAACGAATGCCAGCTTGCGCCCGTGGCGCTCGCAGGCCACCGCCACCTGCTGCATCCGTGAGATCAGCGAAGCAAAGGTGGCGATGATGATCCGGCCCTTAGCGGCATCGAACACGTCCTGGAACGCGCCATCGATGACGCGCTCAGAAGGCGTCCAACCCGCCCGCTCGGCGTTGGTCGAGTCGGCCAGCAGAGCCAGCACCCCGCGGCGCGAGAATTCCGCCAGCTTGGCGTAATCCGTCGGCCAGTTGTCGACCGGCGTGTGGTCGAATTTATAATCGCCCGAGTGGACGATCAATCCAGCCGGGGTGTCAATCCCTATCCCCACGCCATCCGGGATGGAATGGCAAACGTGGAAGAAATCCACTTTGAAAGGGCCGATCTGGACGGTATCCCCGGCCTGCACGGTGCGCAGGTCGACCTTCGAACCCAGGCCATTCCGGCCCAGTTTTACCTCCAGTAGCCCGCAGGTCAGCATTGTGGCGTAGATCGGGGCGCTGATCTTCTCGATCACGTGGTGGATCGCACCGGTATGGTCTTCGTGCCCGTGGGTGATGATGATCCCGCGGACGTGGCTGGATTTGTTCAGTAAATAATCAAAATCAGGGATGATGTAATCGATCCCCAACATATCGTTTTCGGGGAACATGATGCCCGTGTCGACGACCAGGATGTCATCTCCGTACTCATAGGCCATCATGTTTTTGCCAACTTCCCCAAGACCCCCAAGGGGAATGATGCGTAGTTTCTTTGTGTGCATATTGTGTTGTTTTAAACCTTTATTTTCTCAAATCGGAATAGTCTCCGAAAAAAATTAATAGAACAACCCCGGCGGAATTGAAACCGGCCGGGGCGTAAGGTGCTTCAGACATTTCCACGAAGGGACTTACCGAAATAACTCATCCTCAAGGCCGGTTCTCCGGCCGGAAGTATCTACATGTATCGATCAATATTTTAACATATTGTGCGCCATTTGTCAAAGTTTTTCACAACCAGATACGTCTACCGCTCATATTGCTCGCATACGGTTGTTTTTGGCATTGTGCTCGACTTCGGCCAGCCCGAGAGCCTCCATCAGCGGGGGGATGTACATGCCGAACCGGCCGCGCAGGCCTTTTTTCAACCCGTACCACCCCCCGACGGGGTTTTCCGGAGAACGTCCCCAGGCTTCGACTGTTCCCTCGGCTGCCGGTTTCTGTTCGTCGGCGCTGCCCAGCGACATCCAATCACCGTGGGCTTTGAGCATGGCGTGCAGGTCCTCCAGGGCCCTCAAGTGGTAGCGCAGCTCGGTCTTGCCAACCGTGCAGACCAGGGATGGTGGGTTAGAGGTTTCATCCCGGTACATGGTGTATTCGGAGGACCCACTGGGGGTTTTTAGCTGCCAGGGGTGCTCCCTGGTTCCATCTCCTTGAACGCTCGGCTTTTCCATCATTTTCCCTCTTGATAATCTGCTAATTCGGACCGCGAATGGCAAAATCATAGCAGATCCCCCGGTTTTTTTCAAGTGTATCCGCGTCCAAAAGGGTTTCTAACGGTCTTGAAGGTTTCACCCATATTTTAAGGCAAGCGTAGGGTATCCGTTGATTCATCCTTTGCTATAATCAAATGCAGATTCGAGCCTTTTCTGACTGCTGGCAATTACCCTTATGTCTTTCACTCACCTCCACGTCCATTCCGAATATTCACTCCTGGATGGGTTCAGCAACATCAAGAAGCTGGTCAAAAAAGTCCAGGAGATGGGGATGAGCTCCGTTGCCATCACCGATCACGGGACGATGTTTGGGGTGATCGAGTTCTATAACGCGGCGACCACGGCCGGGATTAAGCCGATCATCGGGCTCGAGGCCTATCTCGCCGCGCGCAGGATGGAAGATCGCGACTCCAAGGTGGATAAGCAGTCTTCCCATCTCCTGCTCCTGGCCGAGAACATGGCTGGCTATCGCAACCTCCTCCAGATTGCCAGCGCCGCTCAGCTCAAGGGGTTCTATTATTTCCCTCGCATCGACAAAGAATTCCTCGCCGATCACGCCGAAGGCCTGATCGCCACCTCGGGCTGTATGGCCGCCGACGTCCCGCGTACCATCCTGCGCGAAGGGCCTGATGCGGCCCGCAAAAAGCTCGACTGGTATTACGACGTCTTTGGCGCGGACCGGTTCTTCATCGAGCTGCAGCAGCATGAGATCAAAGAGTTGCCCGCACTCAACCGCACTCTCCTCGAGTTGGGTGAGCGCTACCAGGCGCGCTACGTGGCGACCAACGACGTCCACTACATCGAGCCAGGCGACGCCCGCCTCCAGGATATCCTCCTCGCCATCCAGACCGGCTCGCTGCTCAGCGACGAGAACCGCTTCCGCATGACCGACCAGTCTTATTACTTGCGCAGCCCGCAGGAAATGGCTTCTCTCTTCGCCGACGTACCCGAAGCGCTGAGCAATACCCAGTTAATCGCCGAACGTTGCCAGGTCGACCTGGCAACCAATGGCTATCACCTGCCGGTTTTTCCGGTCCCGGAAGGGGAAACCGCCGAAACCTACCTGAGCCGCCTTTGCGAAGAAGGCGTCCAGCGCCGCTACGGTCCTCGCGCCCGAGATCCAAAGGTGCGCGAGCGCCTCGAGTACGAATTAGGCGTGATCCACCAGATGGGCTTTGACGCCTATTTCCTCATTGTCTGGGACCTTTGCCGCTTCGCCCGCCAGGAGGGAATCTGGTACAACGCCCGCGGCTCGGCAGCCGGTTCGCTGGTAGCCTATTCCCTCGATATCACCCTGGTCGAGCCGATCGAGCAGGGGTTGATTTTCGAGCGCTTCCTCAACCCGGGCCGCATCTCGATGCCCGATATCGACCTGGATTTCCGCGACGATCTGCGCCCGAAGATGCTCGAGTACTGCGCAAACAAGTACGGCGATGATAAGGTCGCCCAGATCATCACCTTTGGCACCCTCAAGGCGCGGGCTGCCCTCCGCGACGTGGGCCGCGTGATGGATATTCCCATCCCGGAGGTGGACCGCGTCGCCAAGCTGATCCCTCCCGTCCTCGACAAAACTATTGCCGACGCCCTCGAAGAGGTGCCTGAGTTCAAGGCGATCTATGACGAGAACGAGACCCTGCGCACGCTGATCGACACCGCCGCAAAGATGGAGGGCGTGGTACGCAACGCCGGGACTCACGCGGCGGGTCTGGTCATCGCCGACCGGCCCGTGGTCGAGTACATCCCCCTCCACCGCCCGACCAGCGGGGCCGAGGACAGCCCGGTCAAGACGGTCACCCAGTTCGAGATGTCCATTCTCGAGTCGCTCGGCCTGCTCAAAGTAGATTTTCTCGGCCTGGCGACTCTCTCAATCATGGCCCAGGCCTGCCTGCTGATCTGTCAGCGCCACGGCATCGAGTATACCCTGGACACGATCCCCGTCGACGACGAGGAGACTTTCCGCTTCATCGGCCAGGGCAAGACCGCCGGCGTCTTTCAATTGGAAGGCACGGGGATGACCCGCTACATCACCCAGATGAAGCCGACCAACCTGGCCAACGTCATCGCCATGGTAGCCCTCTACCGTCCCGGTCCGCTCGAGTTTATCCCCACCTATATCCGCCGCATGCACGGCGAGGAGAAGACCACCTACCGCCACCCGGCCCTGGAGCCGATCTTCAACGAGACCTACGGCATCCCGGTTTACCAGGAGCAGATCATGCGCGCCGCCGTGGACTTGGCTGGCTATACCATGTCCGAGTCGGACGAGCTGCGCAAGGTGATCGCCAAGAAGCAGAAGGAAAAGCTGCTCAAACACCGCGAGAAGTTTGTCAAAGGCGCGGTCAAACACAACCTCCCCCAGGAGACCGCCGAGGCCATCTTCAGTGACTGGGAAGAGTTTGCCCGCTATGGGTTCAACAAGTGTTTGCCGGGCGATGTGGAGGTGATCGACGCGTCCAGCGGGCGATTGATCCGTGTTGAGGATCTATACCGCCAGCCTGCGCTGCTCAACGAAACGCTCACCTATGATATCGGCCAGCTCAAATTGGGGAGCGGCCGTGTGGCGCAAGTGATGGATAATGGAATCAAGCCAGTCTACCGGCTGGTAACTGCATCTGGTCGGAAGATCGAAGCTACTGCCAACCACCCGTTCTATACCATCGATGGCTGGCAGCGGCTGGACCAGCTCCAGCCGGGGATGCATATCGCCGCACCGCGCCAGATCCCGGTTGAAGGCCGGCGCGAGTGGCCGGATCACGAGGTGATCGCCCTGGGCCATCTGCTTGCCGAAGGCAACCTGTGCCACCCGTATTCCGTATATTTCTACAACCAGGACCAGGCCGAAGTGGATGATTTCGTCCGCGCTGCCGAGCAGTTCCCCAACGTGCGCTGTTCGATTGCGATGCAAAAAGGTACCTGGTCCGTCTATGCCCGGCGGATTGAGCGAAATCAGCCGCCCGGGATCTTTACCTGGGCCGGCCAGCTGGGCTTGCTCGGCAAGACGGCGAGTCAGAAGGAAATCCCGGCAGCGGTCTTTGAGCTGAACAACCGGCAGGTCGGTCTGATGCTCAGCCGCATGTGGCAGGGGGATGGCCATATCGATACCGCCAGCCGCTGCCTGTTCTATGCGACTGCCTCCGAGCGGCTGGGCCGCCAGGTTCAACACCTGCTCCTGCGCCTGGGCATCCTCAGCAGTCTGCGCACCGTCCGTTTTCCTTACAAAGATGGACGGATCGGCTACCAACTGTTTGTCACCGGGAATGAGAATATTGCCCGCTTCGCGGCGAGGATCGGTTGCCACATGGTCCAGGTCGAGAAAAAGGCGGCATTGGAAGCCCTGGTTCTCGAGCGGATTTCCCTGGCCAAAGGAACAAAAGATATTATCCCGGCGGGGATAAAAGGGCGGATTCGCGCGGCGAAGGAGCGGGCCGGGGTTACCTGGCTCCAGGTCAACGCCGAGGCGGGCATCGCACAGCGTGAATTTTCACCCACGAACTCCGCAGGCAAGGTTGGGTTTACCCGTACCACTGTTAGCCGGTTGGCGGCGTATTTTGACGATCCGGAGCTGAAATGTTTTGCGGAGAGCGACATTTATTGGGATCGGGTCGAGTCGATCGAGCTGATCGGTGAAAAGCAAACCTACGATCTCGAAATCCCTGGGACGCACAATTTTGTCGCCAATGACATTCTCGTCCACAACAGCCACGCCGCAGACTACGGCGTGATCGCGGTCCAGACCGCATTCCTCAAGTGCCATTACACCGCCGAGTACATGACCGCCCTGCTCTCCGCCTCCAAAAACGAGACGGAGAAGGTGGCCTTTTACGTGGCCGATTGCCGCGCCCTGGGCGTGCCGGTGCTGCCCCCGGATATCAACGCCAGCGGCTGGGACTTTACCATCGAGGATCTGCCCGAAAAGATGCCTGCCATCCGCTTCGGGATGGGGGCGGTCAAGAACGTGGGCCAGGGCGCGGTCGAGCTGATCATCGAAGCGCGTAAGAATGGCCGCTTTACCTCCCTCAACGACCTGGCCCGCCGGGTGGACCTGCGCGCCGTAGGCCGCCGCCCTCTGGAGTGCCTGATCCGTGTCGGGGCGTTAGACCAGTTCGGCCCGCGCATGGCCATGCTCGACGCCCTGGATAAGATCATCAACGTCAGCGCGTCCCACTTCCGCGCCGCGACCAGCAGCCAGCTCAGCTTTTTCGACGCAGTCGGCGGTGCGGTCGAAGAGATCCGCCTGCCGGAGAGCGTCACCCTCGACCGCAAAGAGCTGCTCAACTGGGAGAAGGAGCTGATCGGTCTCTACGTCTCCGACCACCCCCTTACTCCTTACCTGAAATCGCTCCAGGGAAAGATCACTCACTATTCAGGGCAATTGGGTGAGGTGAGCAGCAAAAAAGATAAAGTGGTCGTGGCGGGGATCGTGGCTCGTTTCCGCACTCACATCACCAAAGACGGCAAGGCGATGGGTTTCATCACCCTCGAGGATGTCCAGGGCAATATCGAGGTGGTCGTTTTCCCCCGCACCTGGGAGCAGTGCTCACGCCTGGTTGCCCCCGATACCGTCCTCATGGTAGAGGGCAAAGTCGACAACGACAGCGGCGATCCCAAGATCCTCGCTGACCGTATTCTGCCCCCTCCCGCGCCCGGGCAGGAGAGCTCACCGCCTGATGACGTCAGGAAACCGGCGATCGCTGAGCCGGTGAAAGGTTATCTTGTGCAGCCGGCAGCCCCGGGCTCGATGGAGATGGACGTTCCGGATTGGGACTCGGACCTGGATATGCCTCCACCGCCGGACGATTTTGACTTTTTGCCGCCCCCTGAGCTTGGGGAAAGTGAATGGGCGCCTGCCCTCATCCCATCGGCGGTGGCCGCGGCCAACGAAATCCCCATCGTAGCCCCTGCCGAACCGGCCTCGGCAGGGGAAAGTCTGGATTCCGCTCTATTTCCCTCAGCACCGATGACTTCGCCTGCCCCGGTTGGCGCTCCGGTGGGAATTTACGATCTTCCCCCTGTGCTGCCCACCATGATCGTCCAGGCCGCGCCGCTCCTGGCCCGCTCTAACCCGGAGGACGAAGGCCCGCGCATGCTGACCGTTGTCCTGCGCTCGAGCGGGGAAAAAGAAAAGGATGTCCGCCTGCTCAGGTGCATTTACGGGGCGCTGAAAGAATGCCCCGGCAAAGACCGCTTTGCCTTCCACGTCTTCGAGGCCGGCCGCCGCTATCTGCTGGAATTTCCCAACGAATCGACCGGGATCAACCCCGATTTAATCCGAAAGCTGATACAATTCGCGGGCGAAGAAAACATTCGTATTGACCCTTTGAAAATTCAATAGGCGGTTCACCATGAAACAAAATATCAGAACGATTGGGGTGATGACCTCAGGTGGCGATGCGCCTGGAATGAACCCCGCTATTCGTGCCGTGGTGCGCACTGGCCTGGCCAACGACATGAAAGTGGTTGGGATTGTCGGCGGTTACGAAGGGATGATCCACGGCAACTTCCGCCCGATGGGCGCTCGCGATGTGGGTGGAATCCTGCAGCGCGGCGGGACTATCCTCGAGACCCGGCGTAGCGAGTTCTTCCGCGAGCAGCGTGGGCAGCGCGAGGCGATCCGCCAGTTGAACAACGCCGAGATCGACGCCGTGGTGGTGATCGGCGGGGACGGATCGCTCAACGGCGCTCAGAAGCTGGCCGAGCAGGGCGTCTGTGTGATCGGCATACCAGCTTCGATCGACAACGACATTTGGGGCACGGACATGTGCATTGGCGTGGATACTGCCCTTAACACGATCGTCGATTCGATCGACAAGCTGCGCGATACCGCCTCATCGCATAACCGCGCGTTCCTGGTCGAGGTGATGGGGCGCGCCTGCGGGTACCTCGGCGTGGTCGCCGGTGTGGTCACAGGGGCTGAGGTGGTCCTGGTACCCGAGGTAGAGGTTCCAGTCCAGGAAGTGGCCGACTCGATCGGCGAGGCCTACCGGCGCGGTAAGACGCATGCGATCATCATCGTCGCCGAGGGCTATTTCATCAAGACCAACGACCTGGCAAAAATCATCGATGACATGGACGTCGGCTTTACTACCCGGGTGACCATCCTTGGCCACGTCCAGCGCGGGGGCAAGCCCAGCGCCTTCGACCGCAACCTGGCAACCCGCTTCGGTGTCAAGGCGGTCGAGTTCCTCGTCCAGGGTGAGAACAACGTGATGACCGGTCTGGACGGGCGTGATATCATCCCCATACCGATCTCCGAAGTTGTTTCGCACCACCGTGAGTTGAATATGGACTATTACAGCATGGCCCGGATACTGGCGAGGTAAAAAGACGCGCGAACCGAGAACCATTCCTCTGGTAGGGGTCGACCGATGTGTCGACCCGCTCTGCGAGAGGACCAGACCCTAAGTCTATCTGAAAATTCGGCTGTGTCCCAGTTTCCAGCGCCAACCTCTCTCACCCTCCCGCCCCTTCTCCCTCCCCCATAATCCTCGCAAATTTCGAAGATGACAAAATTTTGACTCTCTTGGGTATTCTGGTATACTTAAATATCAATGATGCGAAAGTTTTTTCTGACCAACTTGGCAAGAGGGTACCCTGATGCCTCGCATTGAATTAGACATGAACCCCGTAAATCACATTACGGCGGATGCAATTGGAAAACCAGGTGAGCGTGTTTTTTACCTCCAGGGAGTCCAGGACGAACGAACGATCACGCTGTTAATCGAGAAAGTCCAGATCCAGTCCCTGGCAGTTGGAGTCGAGCAGTTTCTTGCGGAAATCAGCCAGAAGTTTCCCGAACTCGTGGACGCGACGGCAGACTTCACTGAAGATCAGATGCACATCTTCCCACCTGTAGACCCTTTATTCCGGGTGGGGGAGCTGGGTCTGGGGTATGACTCGGATCATGACTTGATGGTTCTGGTGGCGCGTGAGATTTCCTCAGAGGGGGATGATGTCGAGCAGGCGGGAGTTGTCCGGTTTTGGTGCACGCGCTCGCAGATGCGGGCGCTGTGCTCATGGGGTTTGGATCTGGCCAATCGTGGCCGCCCGCTCTGCCCGCAATGCGGCGAGCCGATGGAACCTGAAGGACACTTCTGTCCAAAAAAGAACGGGCACAAACACTGACCTGGATCGGGCGTGAGCGAAAATTAGGAAGCATGTCAGATCCATCCGATAATATGACGATCATGGCGGCCTTGCAGAAAGGTGAAATTGCCCTGCAGGGTCAGTTTTTACGCGGCTCGAACTACACCTTCCTCGCCCATATTACCTACCCTGGCCTGGACGAGTTTTCGGTCGTTTACAAGCCGACCCGCGGCGAGCAGCC
>DATKLX010000157.1:0-12243 GCA_035542155.1 Anaerolineaceae bacterium | reverse complement strand
ATCTTGATGCGCGATGGGATTGTTGAAGGAGTCAATCCGGCGACTTTGAGATCGCGAACCCAGCAGGCCGCGCAGCGTCTTTGGGGCCTATGAGATAGGGGCGATTGCCATGACTTTGCTTTCTTATGTTCGCGCTCACTCTGTGGCGGAGGCCGTATTTTTGCTTAACGAACCGCCTTATCGCAGCCGTCCCCTGGCGGGTGGCACCGACCTGCTGATCCAGATTCGCCGGGGGAACAACTCCTTCGACCGGGTGGTGGATATTACCCGGATCCCCGAGTTGAGGGAAATCCAGGTCCGACCGGATCAAACCGTCGTGCTCGGGGCGGCCGTGCGCGTAGCCGAAATCCTGGACCACGAGAAGCTGGTTGAAAAGGCGCCGCTCCTGGCTCAGGCCTGCGCTCATTTCGGCGGCCCGCAGATCCGCAACCTGGCTACAATCGGCGGGAATGTAATCAACCAGGCTGCCTGCGCCGACCTGCTGCCGGTCCTGGTCTGTCTGGACGCGCAGGCTGTGGTCGCCTCGCCGGAGGGAGAATTCAGCCTCCCCGTCGCCGGGCTGATCGCTCACCCATTCCCACGAGGCAGACTGGTACGCACTTTTACCTTTTCGCTGCCGCCTCAGGCAAGCCGCTCAGTCTACCTGCGCCTGGCGCGCCGCCAGACCCTGGCGACAGCGCGCCTGTCCCTCGCCGCATTGGGCAGGCAAAGCCCGGATGGAACGATCCAGGACGCCCGCCTGGTTCCTGGGGCGGTCTTCGCCCGGGTGCGGCGGATCTCGCCGGTCGAAGCCCTGCTGGTTGGCCAGCATCCCGGAGATGAACTGTTCGAGATGGCCGAGAAGAAAATGATCGAGCTCTATCTGGCCGAATCGGGCCAGCGCTGGTCGGCTTTCTACAAGGAGGCGGTCCTCTACTCTTTTCTCCACCAGGCCTTGAGGGCAATCTATGCAAATTGAATTTGTCTTAAATGATGAGGCGATTTGCGTCGATGTTCCGGTAGGGATCACCCTGCTCGGGTTGCTGCGCGATCATCTGGGCCTGACTGGGGCGAAACCCGGTTGCGAAATCGGCGAATGCGGGGCTTGTTCGGTGCTGGTCGACGGTCGCCTGGTCAACTCCTGCCTGGTGCTGGCGCATCAAGTCTGTGGCTGCAGCGTGGTGACCATTGAAGGCATCCACGATCCCGAAGGCGGCCCGAATGACCTCCAGCTAGCCTTCATCGACGCCGGCGCGATCCAGTGCGGGTATTGCACACCGGGCATGGTCCTAGCGGGAGAGGCGCTTCTGGCGCGAACTCTGAACCCCACCCGCGAGCAGATCCGCGCGGCGATCGCCGGCAACCTGTGCCGCTGCACCGGCTACCAGCAGATCTGCGACGCCATCCAGGCGACTGCGGCAAAGCGGCGCCAGATCGAGCTGGAAGTCCAGGCTGGCGCAGTTCACCCCGGTTCAGGGCCTTTCCCGATAAAGGGTTAAACCTATGGAGAAGTTGATCACACCATCCAGTTGCCATTATGTCGGCAAACCGGCCCGCCGCGCGGACGGGATCGATTTCGTCCTGGGCCGGGCGAAGTTCGTGGGCGATATGCGCGTCCCGGGGATGCTGGTCGCCAAAGTTCTGCGCAGCCCGCTGCCGCACGCCCGGATCACTCATCTCAACGTCGCGCCGGCGCTAAAGGTGCCGGGCGTGGTCGCGGCGATCACCAGCCAGGATTTTATCGAGCACGGTCAGTTTGGCTGGCCTATTTCGGATGCCTATATTCTTGCCTACCAGAAGGTGCGTTATGTCGGCGACCCGATCGCGGTGGTGGCCGCTGAAACGGAAACGGCCGCGCGGGCCGGAGTCCAGGCGATCCGGCTCGAGCTGGAGGAGTTGCCCGGCGTTTTTGATATGAAAGAAGCGCTGGCGCCGGGAGCGGCGCTGGTTCCGCTGGAGTCTGTGACAGGGGAGGGCAACCTGCTCAACACTCATCTGGTGCGCAACGGAGATCCAGATCCGATCCTGGCTCAGTGTCCGGTGGTGTTGGATGAAACCTATCGGATGGGGCACCAGGAGCATGCCTATCTCGAAACCGAAGGTGCGCTCGCCCTTCCGGACGGGGATGGGGGGGTGACGGTTTATGCCAACAACCAGAGCCCTTTTATCAACCGCCGGTATCTGATGCGCGTGCTCGGCCTGCCCGAGGCCAAAGTGCGTGTCATCCAGCCGCCGGTGGGCGGCTCGTTTGGCGGGAAAGATGACATCGGCTACCAAAACTCGGGCCAGGTAGCGGCGCTGGCTTTGAAGACCGGACGGCCGGTGCGCCTCGTGCTGACGCGCGAGGAGTCTTTCCTGGCTTCCTACAAGCGCGAGGCGATGCAGATCCGCCTGGTCCTGGGAGCCGACGAGGGAGGCTGTTTGCATGTCGCCAGAGCAGAGCTGCTGGCTGACAGCGGCGGATATTCGTCGCAGACCCTCCTGGCCTCCTGGCGGGCGACCGTCCATGCGGCCGGGGCGTATCGTTACGAAGCGGTCCACGTCGATACGCGAGTGGTTTACACGAACAATGGCTATTCCGGCGCCTTCCGGGGCTTTGGCAACACCGAAGCGGTAGCCGCTATCGAGCAGGCGGTGGACGAGCTGGCCTATCGCTGCGGGCAGGACCCCATCGCTTTTCGCCTGCGCAACGCTCTTCGTCAGGGAGACCGCTGCATGACGGGCAACCGTATCGATCACGCGGTGGTCCTGACAGACTGCCTCGAGTGGGTTCGGGATCATTCGGGGTGGGCCGCGAAACGGGCGGAGTATTCTCGCCAGGACCCTGGCGCGACCGTGCGGCGTGGGATCGGCGTGGCCTGTTACATGCACGGTTCCAGCCTGGGCGGCGAGGGAGCGGATTACGCCATCACAACCCTGGCCATCGAGCCGGATGACTCGATCGTTCTGACCAGCGGGCTGACCGATTATGGGCAGGGCAGCCGCACCGTTTTCCAGGTGATCGCCGCTGAGACGTTGGGGGTGAAACCGGAACGGATTCACATTCTGCGCCCGGATACTCAGACGGCGCTCGAATCCGGGCCGACGGTTGCCTCGCGTAGTACGATGGTCGGGGGGAATGCCACCCGCGCCGCCGCAGCGAAATTGGACCGCCTGCTTCTGTGGGCGGCAGCCGACCTGACCGGCAGCACATCGGCCCAGATTGTGCGCGATGGCGAGAATTATATCGGCCCCAGCGAAGTGCCGAGGGATTTCCATAGCGTGGTAGATCATGCGCGGCAGATGGGGATCATGCTCTCAGTCCAGGGACGCTGGCAGATGCCCCTTTTCGAATGGGATTTCGAAAAAGGGGAAGGGATCCCCTATCACTGCTATGTATTCGGCGCCCAGGTTGCCGAAGTCCAGGTGGACGTGCATACCGGCGAAACCCGCGTCTTGGGGATGTGGGCGGCGCATGACGGCGGCAAAATCATTTTCCCCGAAGGAGCCGCAGGCCAGATGTACGGCGGAATCGCCCAGGGGATCGGCTACTGCCTGTTGGAGGAGATGAAGTACGACCATGGCTATCCCCAGGCAATCAGCTACGACGGCTACCTGATCCCCACGGCGATCGACGTCCCTCAGATTCAGGGTACTTTTATCGAAACGGCGTATCCCGAAGGGCCCTTTGGGGCGAAAAATCTGGCCGAACCGATGATGGTAGCCACCGCACCATCGATCGCCAATGCTCTCTATCAGGCCACCGGCCGGCGGATGCGCTCGCTGCCCATTACCCTGGAACAGATCGTCCTGGGCCGTGATCTGCAAGTTCCTGGATCGAAGCAGCGCTGCCAGGAGGCGCTAACCCTAGCTGGATCGGTTTTAAAGCGGCCCTGAGGAGAGATGGCTCGAACTTCGAGAATCATTGTGCACCAACCATGGAGAAAATATGGCGCAACGCATGGCACTCTACATGCAAGACAGGCATAACATGCAATATGAGCTGGAGATCGCCAGGTATGCCGAGGAACGCGGCTTCACCGAGATCTGGCAGGCTGATACTCGTCTGGCGCGGGACTGCGTGGTCATGATGAGCGCCTTTCTCACGTATACCCGGCGATTACGAATCGGCTCGGGTGTGCTGCCGATCTGGACGCGCAACCCGGCGGTCATTGCCGCCACCTGGAGCTCAATGTGGGAATTAGGCGGCAAGGTGGACGGCAAGAGCCGGGTGATGCTTGGTATCGGCGCCTGGTGGGAGCCCATCGCCGGCCGGGTGGGGGTGCAACGGACCAGGCCGCTCAAGGCCATGCGCGAGCACGTCGAAGCTATACGCCAGTTGTTTACCCTGCAAGAGGTGACCTACCAGGGCGAGTTCGTCCATCTCGACCGAATCTGCCTAGATGTGGCTTATGGGGATCTCAGCCCGCGCGACATCCCGATCTATATCGGAGCGACCGGCGACCAGATGCTGGAGATGGCGGGAGAGATCTGCGATGGGGTGGTGCTCAATTATGTGGTTTCGGCGGACTATATCCGCCGGGCAGTGGGCCTGGTGGCAAAAGGCGCCCAAAAGGCGGGCAAGACCCTGGACCTGGTGGACCGCCCCGAGTTGCTTGTCTGCTGCCTTTCGGACAAAGATCCCGCCGGCGCGATGACGGAAGGGAAAAAGCTGGTCGCCTACTACCTGGCAACCGAGCCGCATATCATGAAGGCCAGCGGGGTAAGTGAAGAGCTGCTCGAAAGAGTGCACTCGATGATGAGCTGGCCGGCTACGGAGCTGGACTACATCAATACCAGCAAGATCATCCCAGATGAGGTAGTGCGCAACCTGATGGCGGTGGGCACCACCGCCGAGTGCCAGGCCAAGGTTCAAGAGTACATCGACGCCGGAGTGACCTGCCCCATCCTCTACCCGATGATGAGCGACATCAAGCCGGTCGTCGACGCATTTGCCGATTGGGGATAAGGGGAGGATCATGGACCATCAAGCGACTGTTCAGCCGGCGATGGGGGCGCGAATTAAAGAAAAACGACGGGAAGAGGGCATCAGCATCCGTGAGCTGGCCAGGCGCACCGGGCTGACCGCTTCCTTCATCAGCCAGGTGGAAAATGGGAAGGCCAACGTATCCCTGGAATCACTGCGCAAGGTCTCTACAGCCTTGAACGTGCGGATGCTGTATTTTCTTTCAGAGGTGAACCCTCAATTTGAAATGGATGTTGAAGCCCAACCGGAGGTGGTCTCCGAGAAGTTGTCCAATACTCCCAAATTAATTGAACGAAACCACCCCCTGATCAAAGGAAATATGCGCGCCAGGCTGTTTCTTCCCGATTCAGGGATTACCTATGAGCTTCTAACCAGCCGCCTGGACCACAAAATGGAAGCTTTTATCGGTAGGATGGCTCCCCGGACCGGCAACGTGGCCTATCGGCTGGCGATGCCTACCGAGGAATTTATCTATTGCCTATCCGGCGCGCTGAAAGTGGGAATTCGGTACGAGGTGTATACCCTGGAGGCGGGGGATTCGATTTATTTTGAGGGAATAAACCTGACCTTGCTTGCCAGCGGATCAGATAGCGAAGAGACCGTCTGGCTTTCGGTGATTACTCCGCCTGCGTTTTAAGTACATTATAGGGATGAATGTCACGGTTTGAGAATGACATTTGTCGTTGAAACGAAAAACGAGGAGAGATAATATGAATAAGATCCCAGAGCAAATGTTATGAGCATAATCTCACAATCTAGACCACAAGATGTCTTCCATCCTGGTTCGCAATAGTGCTTATCTGATTCGTAACCCAGATTCCATTGAACGAGGCTGCGATTTGCTCGTTGAAGGCAGCCAAATCCAGGCGATTGGACCCAACCTGGACGCACCGGCGAATACCCAAGTTCTGGACGGCAGCGGTTGCGCTGTGATGCCCGGGTTAATTAACACCCACACGCACCTGTACCAGAATTTCATGAAAGGTTTTGCACCAGGAATTCCGCTCGTTCCCTGGTGCAACGAAGTCCTTTTTCCGACAGTCGGGGCAATCCTCAAAGCCATGAACTCTTCCAATGACCGCGCGGCCTATTTGTGGTCTACTGTCTCCGCGCTGGAAATGATCCGGGGCGGGGTCACCTGCTGCGTGAACATGGATGCGAACATGCATGTAACCTCACCAGGGATCGTGCGCGCCTGGGAAGATCTCGGTTTTCGCGGGGTGATCGCCTACACGCTGGCCAACCGCTGGGTGCCGGCGGATTTGCGGATCGAAGAAGAGGAGATGAAGCGCAAAGCGCTGGAATATATTGAAGCCTTCCACCATCCGGAAGGAACCACCACCTTTTTCCTGGCGCCATCCACCCTGTTCCTATGCACCAGGGATTTGCTGCGCTGGGTGGGAGACCAGACCTGCCGGTTTGACCTGGGAATACAAATTCACGTCTCGGAAACGGCCGGGGAGGTTGATGATATTCTCAAGGAGAGTGGCTGCCGGCCCATCGAGGTTTTGGACCAGCTCGGATTGCTGGATTGCCGCCTGAACGCCGTCCACTGCTGCCACGTGAGCAGCCACGAGATCGAGCTGCTGGCAAGATCTGGGGCAAGTGTGACCCACTGTCCGAAGAGCAATATGAAGCTGGCGGATGGAATCGCCCCTGTCCAGGCCATGCGTGAGGCGGGTATCCCGGTGAGCCTGGCTACGGATGGCTGCGCATCGAATGATCTGCTGGATATGTGGGAGGAAATGCGCGCTGCACTGCTCCTGGCGCGGGGCGCGCAAAATGATGCCTCAGCTTTGACAGCCAAGGACGTTTTTGCCATGGCCACTCGCGAAGCCGCCCGGACAGCCAGGGTAAATGCCGGCCAGCTCGAGCCGGGCATGCTCGCCGATTTGATCCTGGTCGAGCTGAAAAGTCCCTCGCTGCGCCCGTTCCACGACGAAGATTTGTTGAATATGCTGGTTTTTTGCGCCAAAGCGAGCGACGTCCGCGACGTCATCATTCACGGCCGGACTATCCTGCGTGATCGTCAGGTAGTTGGGGTGAATGAAGAAGAATTGTTGGCAGAAGCAGAAGACATGGAGAAAACGCTTTTCCGGATGCGCCAGGAATATACCCCTGGATCAAACTAGTCCTCAACCGAGGGAGAAAGAATGGGTTCATTAATCGCTTATTACCCGGGAAGGTCATTCATCCACCGCCTGGATCCGCGGGTGAAGATCGTCATTATGCTCATCGTGAGCACCTTGATCTTCACGGTCCAAAGGATTTATATCGCGGGCATGGTCCTGGTCGTCGTACTCGCCCTATGGCTCATTGCCAGGCTACCCATGCCAGTACTAGGAGGCCTGGTCAGGGCATTGCTGCCCATCATCGCCTTTTTGTTTATCGTCCAGGCGATCTTCTACCCGGGGAATACTCCCCTGATCAAACCGCTAATCCCCATTGGCGCCGGAATTGGAGAAATCACCCTGGAAGGGGTTCTCTTCGCGGTCCTGCTGGCCCTGCGCCTGATTGCGATGATTATCCTGCTGCCGCTGGTCAGCTATACCACCACAGTGCAGAAGCTTTCCCTGGGATTGGTCAGGCTGGGCATGCCTTACAAGCTGGCATTTACCACCACCACCGCATTGAATATGGTACCCATTCTCCAAGCGGAAACCGGGGTCATCGTCGACGCTCAGCGGCTGCGCGCCATGCAGTCTTTTGAGAAGGGGAAGCTGGGTGAAAAACTGCGCGCTTATCCGGCCCTGGTCACCCCCCTGGTAATCGGGTCGATGCGCCGGGCGCAGTTGATGGCGGTGGCGATGGACTCGCGGGCTTTTGGCGCCAGCAAATCGCGGACCTACCTGGAAGATATCCAGATGCAGCCAGGGGATTGGCTCTTCCTGGTGTCTTCGATCATTTTCGCCGTTGGGATCTCCCTGGCGTCTGCTCGCCTGCCCATTCTACTTTGAAAGAGGATCATGACCGACGCTCTCATCCAGTTCAATGACGTATCCTACCATTACCCACGCGGAAAGCGCTGGGTGGTGACCCATCTGAATCTGGCGATCCAGCGGGGCGAATTCGTGGCTTTAATGGGCGAGAATGGCGCCGGTAAGAGCACCGTTTGCCAGATGATCAACGGGATCATCCCTAACAGCATCGGGGGCCGCTTGCTGGGGCAGGCGCTGGTGAACGGAATGGATACCACTCAGGTCAGCATCGCTCAACTGGCGACGAAGGTTGGGATTGTACTGGAGGACCCGGAAACGCAATTGTTCACAACCTCTGTGTTGGGAGAGGTGGCCTTCGGGCCGGAGAACCTGAACCTACCGGTCAAGGAGATCCATGAGCGGGTGAAATGGGCCCTGGAAGTGGTTCGCCTGAGCGGGTATGAGGACCGGCTGCCAACCGCGCTCTCGGGCGGGCAGAAACAGCGCCTGGCGATCGCCGCCAACATCACCATGCGCCCGGATATTCTCGTCCTGGACGAGGCTACCTCCCAACTGGATCCGGTTGGCGTCGAAGAGGTGCTCTCCGTGGTCCGCGAGCTGAACCAGAAGTATGGCATGACCATTCTGATGGCAACCGATGCATCGGAAATGATCGCCCGGTTAATGGACCGGGTGGTTATCCTGGACCAGGGGAAGCTCATTGCGGATGGGACCCCACGGCAGATTTTTGCCAACGCGAAGCTGTTCAATCAGGTGATGATCCGGGCTCCCCAGGTGTCACAGCTCGCTAACTGGCTGACGAGCAGCGGTCATCCCCTGCCGCAGTTCCCCATCACTGTCGAGGAGGCCAAAGAAGGCATTCTTTCTATTCTGGATGGCGAGCCGGTTCTTCCGGTTGCGCAAAGCGCTACGCCTCTCCTGGCGCCCCCCAATGGAAAGCCAATCATTCACGTCGACCGGCTGGAGTATATCTACCCATTATTAAACGTCCACGCTGTCCGGGGGGTCAGCTTCGACATCCACCGGGGAGAGTTCGTCGCTTTGATCGGGCAGAACGGGTCGGGGAAAACGACAGTCCTCAAGAACCTGCTGGGCCTGCTGCGGCCGACCCGGGGTGAAGTGATGGTCGCGGGGATGGATACCCGGACTGCCGCGGTGGGCGAGATGGCGCGCCACGTCGGTTTTGTCCTGCAGAACCCTGACCAGCAGCTATTCGCCGAGACTGTGGAAGAAGAGGTCGCCTACGGGCCAAAGAATCTGAAGCTGGATAAAGCCATGATCGAATCGCGGGTGGCAATGGCCCTCAACCTGGTTGGCCTGGAAAGCAAGCGCAAGGAATTCCCACCAGCTCTGCCCAAAGGCGATCGGGCGAAAGTGGTGATTGCCAGCGCCCTCGCGTTGGATCCGGAAATCATCATCCTCGATGAGCCCACCACCGGGCAGGATTACAGAGGCTGCCACCAGATCATGCAGATCGCCCAATCGCTCCACGAGCAAGGGCGCACCATCGTCTTCGTCACCCATTATATGGCCCTGGTCGCGGAATACGCCCAACGGGTCATCGTGATGAAGGCCGGGACCGTGCTGCTGGACGATCAGACTGGCGATGTATTTGCCAGGCCGGATATCGTCCGCCAGGCGGATATTATTCCGCCTCAGATCACCGAACTGGGCCAGGCTCTGCCCCCTCGCATTGGCTTGCCGTGTAGCCCGCTGGCGGTTGGGGTGATGGCAGAAGCCATTTTGGACCGGCTCGCCCGGCAGCGTCTCAACTGATCTTTCAGGAAGGGAACGGTTATGGATCCGGTACTTACCAGGTTGCAAGCGATTTGTGGAATGGAACATGTGACCAACGAAAGCGTCGACCTGCTCTGCTACCGGCGCGACTGTGGGCCGACTCCGGGTGGGATACCGGCCTATGTCTGCCGGCCGGAGACCACCGCGGAAGTGATCGCGATGGTCAGACTGGCCAATGAGATCAAAAAGCCGCTTTTCCTCTGGGGCCGGGCCACCACCTTTGTCGACTGCGGGGTAGCCAACGGTAGCATCGTCCTGGCCTTCGACCTGATGAAAGGCTTTGAAATCGATCTCCCAAACCTGGTGGTTCACGCTGAGGCGGGCGTCGTATGGCACGCGATCGATGCCGAATTGAGAAAACTGGGTTGGGAACTCTCCGCTCCCGGAGGCGGGGGGATGTTCTCCGCCAGCGTCGGGGGGACCATAGCCTACAACGCGGTTCCGCACGGCATCACCGAATACGGTCTCACCGGCGATCACGTGGTGTCGCTGGAAGTGGTCCTCCCGGACGGCACACTCATCCATACCGGGTCTGCCGCCAACGATGCCAATGGCAATATTGCCATCGAGCGCGGTGCAAATGGACCCGATCTGGCTGGCCTGTTCATCGGTTCTTGCGGGACTCTGGGGGTGATCACGAAAGCTACCTTACAGATCCGGCGCATTCCGGAGACGGAGGAATTCCTCTTCTATACCTTCGATCGCCTGGAAGACGCTGTCGATGCCGCGAGCAGTATCCAAAGCCAGGCCGCTGCGACTTTTCTCATCGGTCTCTTCGGCGGCCCAAAACCGACCGGTGCACCGGGAAATTACACCCTCCACGTGATCATCCGCGACAGCCGGGTGAGAGCCGTGGAGCGCAAGCAGACCTGTAAGATCATTTGCGAGAGCTTCCGTGGGATGAAGCAGGATGAAGAATCAACGCGGCGCTACTGGACCGGACATATGTATTCCTGGCTGCGCAACGATTCGCCTAAGACTTATTATGGCAGCCGGCCATATTATTGTCCTGAGGTGGCCGGTTTCGTGCCCACCCAGGCGCTGAAGGAGATCATCCCCGCCCTGAATGGATACATTGACGAGACCAGCCAGGGATGGAACGAGCATGAGATCCATGTGAAGGGGTTCGATGTCTATTTCTCGCGCAACGGGGGTTTCCTGTGGGTGGATACACTCTACAATGAAAGCAAACCCGAAGCCCATCAATATGGATTAAAGATCCGGCGAGATATTTCCAATCTGCTCTTTGGGAAATGGATGTCGCCTGGTGGGATCGTGGCCGGGATCGCGCCGTTCATTATGCCCCGGCTGGGTGCCTCCTTCCAATTCATGCAGACTCTTAAGGATGCCCTGGATAAAAATCATATCCTCAACCCCGGGGTGCTGATGCTGGGCGGCGATCCAACGGCTGGCTCTATTCCTGATCACATCCACAAACCGCGGGGTCTGGAGCTGGAGAAGTCGGGAGACACAGCGTACCAGTGCCTGCGCTGCGGGTTCTGTTTTGACCTGAGCTGGGCCGGCAGGGAATACCAGCAGTGCCCAAGCTACGAATACGGCAGCTTCGAGACCTATATGGCCCGCGGGCGGATGGCGACTGCCCGGGCCATCCTGGAAGGGGAGTTGGATTATGACGAGAAAGTGGCTGAGAGGGTCTTCTCTTGCACGATGTGCGGCTCCTGCGGGGAGCACTGTCTGAAGCAAATCGATACGCGCAAGATTTTCCAGTACATGCGCGAAGATCTGGCCGTGCACGGCCTGACCCCCAAAGGGATCAAACAGGCCGCCGAAGATACCTACCGGCTGCGCAACCCTTACGCCAAACAAGCCGCAGAGCGCTTCCGCTGGATCAAAAAACCCGGCCATTTTGACCGGCAGGCCAGAACCGCAGTGTTTGTTGGCTGCACGCCGGCCTATGTGAAACGCTCCGCGGCGGGAGAAGCGATCGAGCTTCTGGAGAAGCTGGGGATCGATTTTATGATCGCCTCCGCGGAATGGTGCTGCGCCCATCCCTTGATGTCTGCTGGCGAGCGCGGCAGGGCCGCGGAGTTCATGCGCCACAATGTTGAAACCTATCGCCAGTTCGGGGTAGAGCAGATCCTTTTTGTGTGCCCTGGTTGCCAGATGACCTTTACCAACGAGCTTCCCGAAGTCCTGGGGGAGCCGCTCCCATTCAAAACGCTCAATGTGATCGAACTGGTCGCCAAAGCGCTGGAAGCAGGGCAGATCGAACTGCTCGCTATTCCCGGCGCAACCTTTACCTACCACGATCCGTGTACATTAGGCCGCCAGTTGGGTATTTTTGAAGCGCCGCGTGCCATTCTTAACAGCATTCCAGGGGCTCGCATGGTTGAGATGCCGCGCAACCGATCGGATTCTTTCTGCTGCGGGGCCGGTTCCTTTATTCGCTATGATTTTCCGGTTATGACCGAAAGCGCTGGCTTACAACGCTGGAATGAAGCACGCCGGACGGGCGCAGCAACACTGGTCACTGCCTGTACATCCTGTCTGAGTGAATTCCAGTTGATTAAGTCCCAGACAAAAGATCACCAGGAAGTAGCA
>DATKLX010000156.1:0-12787 GCA_035542155.1 Anaerolineaceae bacterium | reverse complement strand
CGTGGTACGTTCCCGCATTTGGGGGTTGTACCCCCAAATGCGGGCCTCTTCACGGGAATTCCCAATGAACCCTTAAATTAATTTCCTCAGCCAGGGGAGACGCACATACAGGAATATTGAGTAAGCCAGCAACACGCCGGCGCACAGTCCCACCGTGATTGGCTCTCCCCACCACTCCGCCATTCCACCATATAGCATCGCACCCAACGGCATAAACCCAAAGAAGCCCAGGGTGTAAATACTCATGACTCGCCCGCGCAGGTGGTCGGGCACTTCGGATTGGACAAGGATATTAGCCATATTGAAGGTGAGGATCTGCATGATCCCAACTCCCACCAGCATGAGCAGAGAGAGCGGCAGCCAGCGGACGAAAGACCAGGCCAGGAGCAGGAGCGGGTAACCCAGCGAGCCCAGGGTTAATATCTTTCCCCGGATGTGGGTCCGGCCCAGCGATGCGATTGCCAGGGCGCCGATCAGAGAGCCCAGCCCGCGCGCTGACTGTAGATACCCGTTGGTGGCAGCATCTCCATGCAACATGTCCACGGCCCAGGCCGGCAGAATGGTGGCAAAGCTGGCTCCGAAGATCGCGAAAAAGACGATAGTTAGGATAATCATCCCCACAATCGGGGTAGAGGCCACGTAGCCCAGTCCTTCGTGTAGATCACGCAGCGGCGAGCTGGCCTGGCTCCACACTGGCTGGGGTTCCAGGTCCATCATCAGCAGCGCTGCGATCACTGCCAGGAAAGAGATGCCGTTGATCGTAAAACACCAGGCCGGACCAAAAAGGGCATAGGCCACGCCGGCAACTGCCGGGCCGACCGCGGTGCCCAGGTTGAACATGGTCGCGTTGAGCGCGATAGCGTTACTCAGATCCTCACGGTCCACCAGTTCCACTACGATGGACTGCCGGGCGGGCGCGTCAAACGCATTGGCGATTCCATTTAACAGCGCCAGGATTACGATATGCCAGGCCTGGACGGCATGGGTGAAGGTGAGTCCGGCCAGGATAAAAGCCAGCAGCATCATCCCCGTCTGGGTGACCAGCATCAGCTTCCGCCGCGACATCCGGTCCGAAACCACCCCACCGAACCAGGAGAAGATCCACATCGGCAGGCCTGAGGCAAAACCGACGTAGCCGAGATATACCGGCGAGTTGGTCAACTGATAGATGAAGAATCCCTGGGCCGTGCTCTGCATCCAGGTTCCTACCAGGGATGCCGCCTGTCCTCCAAACCATAACCGGTAATTCCGGTAGACGAAGGAAGCAAAGGTCGTCTGCGCGCCCACCCGGAAAGCAGGCCGCTCTCTATCTTTGGCCTCTTCTAGAGCTACCGTCTCGGCGTTTTTGCCTTCCAGCGGGCGCTCTTCTTCCTTTTCCGTGATCCTATCTCCAGTGCTCAAACAATAATTCCTATTCTTTTGAAATGATTAGAAACAGAAATTATAATTCCAGCCCACACGAAAGTCAAATACAGTGAGAAACAGGGAGAATGCATAGAAATTCTATCAGTATCTGATGTAAAAAAGCAGTGGAAACTCTGCAAAATCAGTTTTCCACTGCTTTTTACTGTTTTAAACTGTTCTTTACTGCTTTCCACTGTCCTCAAACCGGCATCGGCGTCCCGCCATCCTTCACGACCGGCGAAGGAAAAATCCTTTCAAACTCATCACGGGTCATCGTCTCCACTTCCATGAGCCGCTGAGCCACCGCGTCGAGCTTATCCCGGTAGCGCGTCAGGATTTGTTCTGCCTGCTGGTGAGCTTCATTGACCAGTTTGCGCACCTGGTCGTCGATCTGCTGGGAGACCGCGTCCGAATAATCCTTCTGCTCTGAAATCTCGCGGCCCAGAAAGATCATCTCTTCCTTTTTACCATAAGCCATTGGCCCGAGCTCATCGCTCATCCCCAGGCGCGTCACCATCGACCGCGCGATCTGGGTGACGCGCTCGATGTCGTTCGAAGCGCCCGAGGTGATATCGTTGAATACAATCTCTTCTGCGGTGCGGCCGCCCAGCAGGCCGACCATTTCCGCTTTGAGCCGGCTGCGTGAGGCCAGCACCCGGTCTTCGGTTGGACGCGGCATGGTATAGCCGCCCGCCATGCCGCGGGAGATGATGGTGATCTTATGAACCGGGTCGGCCTCTGGCAGCGCATTCATCACCACCGCGTGCCCCGCCTCGTGGTAGGCGATGATCAATTTTTCTTCCGGGCTGATCAGGCGGCTCTTGCGCTCAGGGCCGGCAATCACCCGCTCGATGGCCTCTTCCATCTCCGCTTCGCCGATGACCTTTTTATTGCGCCGTGCGGCCAGGATAGCGGCTTCGTTGACCAGGTTTTCGATATCCGCGCCCACGAAGCCGGGGATTGCCAGGGCCAGATGCTCCAGGTCCACGTTCGGATCCACTGGTTTGCCGCGGATGTGCACTTTCAGAATCGCTTCCCGCCCGCGCATGTCCGGCCGGTCCAGGACCACCTGGCGGTCGAACCGGCCCGGGCGCATCAGGGCCGGGTCGAGGATGTCCGGCCGGTTTGTCGCGGCGATGATGATCACGTTCGTATCCGTGTTGAAGCCGTCCATTTCGACCAGCATCTGGTTGAGCGTCTGCTCGCGCTCGTCGTTGCTGCCCCCCAGGCCCGCGCCGCGCTGCCGTCCCACCGCGTCGATCTCGTCGACAAAAACGATGCAGGGCGCGTGGCGCTTGGCCTGGTCGAACAGGTCGCGCACCCGGCTCGCGCCGACGCCCACGAACATTTCCACAAATTCCGACCCTGAGATCGAGAAGAACGGCACCCCCGCCTCCCCCGCAACCGCCTTGGCCAGCAGCGTTTTGCCTGTTCCCGGCGCGCCGACCAGTAGCACACCTTTGGGGATCCGCGCGCCGAGGGTGATGAACTTCTGCGGCTCGCGCAGGAATTCGACGACCTCGCGCAACTCTTCCCTGGCTTCATCCGCCCCGGCCACGTCCTGGAACGTGACCGAAGGATGCTCGCTGTTCATCATCCGTGCCCTCGATTTTCCAAAAGACATGGCTGCGTTGTTGCTGCCGCGCGCCGACCGGAAGATGAAGAAAAAGGCGAAGCCCATTACGATGAAGGGCAGAAGGTATCCGAAGAACGAGAGAAAATCCATCCACTGGTTGGGCGAATTTATCTCGATCTGGACGTTCTCGGGACTGAGTTGGTTCGTGTTCACCCCGTATTTCGCCAGTTGTTCGGTGAGGGTGGTCTGGTCTTCTTTTTGGGCCTGCGCCTGGTGGCCATCTCTATAGGTCACCTTCAGCGTATCCCCATCCTCCTGAATTTTGGCGATCTCCCCCGAACGGATCTGATTCGCCACCTGGTTGATTGTCAGATTGGTCTGGGGAGTGCTCTTGGGGGCCAAAAAATACACCAGCAACGCCAGAACGCCAATGGCGAGCAGTAAACTGGTGATAGGAAATGGTCTGGTTGTCTTCACGACATGCTCCGTTCCCGCGTACCGGTTGTCTTGCCAAAGCCAGCGCGGGCGCTGGCTGACTATTATTCTATATCGAGTGAACTTTATCACGTATAGAAAGATTGTACAACGAAAATAACCCGATTTTAATAAAACTCTTATAGAACACGGCCAACCCGAGTTCCTGGGGAGAAGAACCGGGCTGGCGCTTAGGAGGGGGATGGGGTTAAAAAGTGAGTGCGATATCGTTCGGAACCTGCTCATCAACCGGGCTGAGCAGCATCCATTGGAGGAGGTCATCCAGGTAGCAGGTGGCCAGACCGATCACCCGGTCCCCGCCGCCGTAATACACATAAACCTGCCCATCGACCACCGGGTTCGCTCCCGAAAAAACCACCGAGGCAACGTCACCTTTAATTTCCCAGGCCTCTTCGGGCTGGAGCAGAAACCCGCTGGGACGAGCGATCACTTTGTTGGGGTTGTCCAGGTCTAGCAGGCAGGCGCCCAGGCGGTACACGTGGTGAAAATCGTACCCGTGGTAAATAACCAGCCAGCCGTATTCCGTCTCGATCGGCACCCCACCCGCGCCAACCCGCTTACAGTCCCAGGCTCCCTGGCGCGGCAGCATCACCGGCTCGAAGTCTCCCCAGGTGCGCAGGTCGTCGCTGTACGCCAGCCACATCGACGGTGGGCGGCGGTGGAACGAGACGTAGCGCCCATAGATTTTGCGTGGAAACAGGACGTGGTCTTTATTATCTTCTCCGGTCATCAAGGGGCCCAGCCTGCGCCAGGAGATCAGGTTTTTGCTTTCTGCGAACATCGGGGTGATCCCCAGCGGCGAATAGGCCGTGTAAGCCATAATAAAACGGTCTTCCTCGGCCAGGTAGGTGATCCGCGGGTCTTCCACACCGCGTGTTTCCCACTTGTCCGCGGGAGAAAGCAAAGGGTCCTGGAGGCGGTTAAAGTGGACGCCATCCGCACTGACCGCGTAACCGATCCGGCTGACGTAATCCGGGCCCTGGGCGCGATAGAATAAATGAAAGAGATCGTTGTGGTAAACAACACCGCAGTTAAAGACGTTCAATGATTCCCAATCGTTGAGACGGTTCGGTTTCAGGATGGGGTTGAGAGGGTGGCGGATTAATTGCATTCGGTTTCCCAGGAAGAGGAGATTAGGCCATTCATAAATCGTGCGGCAATCCATTCTACCATTCAAATTTGATGATGGATTGTTTTAAGAGCTTTTGTAGGGTATTTGTAAGTGTTTACCTGATTTCAAACAGGAAGTCCTTCACCAGACGGTAGTATTCCTCCGGGGCCCGGTCGTCCAGGGCGTGCCCGCAGCACTCGATCTGCGCCAGTTATTCTGATCAGCCTTTTTCTGTTTTTCTCTTCTCCGTGCTTTCTTCGCCTGCCCTGCTCTAGTACGGCAGCCTGTCCTGCCTGCACCTGCCTGCACCTGTAGTGCGGCACAGGTGTGGTGCGGCACAGGTGTGGTGCGGCACAGGTGGACGGACAGTCCAGGGGACTAGGGTGACGCCCTGGCCTGACGGTCACGACAGGCAGGCACAGGCGGACCCTCCCAAACCTTGTCGGGCAAAACTAGGGGCGGCAGTCCAGGCTGTCTTCGTAGTTCAGGTCTTTTCTCTGTGAGCTCAGTGGTAAAGTCTTTTCACTCGCTCCTTAAATCCAGCCCCATCACCAGGTACAGATCCATCACCCCCGGAAAATGAAAATTTTCCAGCAGTGGCGCCCAGCCGCGCCGGCGGTACAGGTGCAATGCCCGCGTCTCAGCCTGCATCGTCGAAAGCACCGCCGTGGCGTGTGGCAGTCCCACTAGCAGCCGGTCGTGTAGCCGGCCGCCGATCCCCTGGCCCTGGACCTCCGGGAGCACCGCCAGTTCGATCAGCTCAAAGGCGTCTTTAATCCACCGCCTGGCCTGGACCGCCGGCAGCGCTGCCTCGACGATGTCGTACCACCACTGTCCCGCGAGGGAGGAGCAGCCGTAGGCAAAGCCGATCACCCTCCTTTCCGGGATCTCGCACGCCAGCATACATCGAAAACCCGGCCGGTACTGGTGGTGTTTGAAGTTCTCCGCGAACGCGCGAGAATCCGCCTCACCCTCGTTATAGGGCGGCTGCCCGAACGCGGCGCGGTAAACGTCCACAATTCCTTCGAACAATAGAGGGGTATCGTGGGGAACCAGTTGCACAATTTCGATCGATCGATCCATACTTCGGCCTGTATCTGGTTCCATTATAGTAAATCGCCCCCAAACCAGCCAACTTCCCGGCTGCCATTTGTCCGAGCAACCAGGTAACCGATTGACTTGGTAACCAGGTTCGGTTCTCGTCTTTGTGTTCTCGTTTCTCTCCCCTTCAGGGTATACTTATCCCATTCTGATCCCACCCTCTAAAGAGGACGTACTCATGAGTGAAATTTCAATCGAACAGGAAACCCCCGAGACCACCGAAACGGCTGCCCCCCCGCGCCAGTTCCCCATCTGGCTGGCCTGGGCTCTCGCCGGCGTCCTGGTTTTGGGAGCCTTGAACCCCGCCCTGCGTTACGCCCAGCAGGCCCTCGTCCAATCGCTCAAGCTCAGCACCCAGTTGGGTAATACCCTCCAGCTCCTCTTCTGGGCGCTGACCTCGCTGGCCCTCGGGTTTGTGACCGGCCGCATCCTGGGCAAACGAATCAGCGACCCACAGATGTGGCTGGCCCTGGTCTCTGGGGCCTGGCTACTGGTCGGCCTCCATCCCAGTTATTCTCTTTTTTATTCCGTAGTCCAGAACTCCAACCAGTATCCTGATCTGGGCGCCTACCGCCTGGGCGCCTTTGTGATCAACAACCTGGTGAGCATGGGCGCCTTCGCCTTTGCCGGCTGGCTGGTGCTGCGCATGAACTACCGCCAGGCGGGCTACTGGATCCTGTGGTCGGTCGTCGGAGCAGGCGTGGCTTACGGGCTCTATTACCTCGTCCTGACCAATTTCGACAGGCCCGGCACCCCCGTCGCCAGCTTCCTCAACACCGAGCCTGGCTCCCTGACCCTGAACGCGATCTACTATTTGATTTCCTTTGCCATTTCAGGGCTGGGCTTGCAGCGCCTGCTCCAGCGGCCACGCGAGGATTTTCAGGTGGAGCGCTTGAAGTGGAAAACGTTCCTGGCCCTGTGGGTCTTTGCCCTCGTGGTGGGGACCGCTGCAAATGACATCTTCAGCTCCAACGGCATCCAGGCCTGGCTGCTCAACACCTTCCATTACCCTCAGTGGGCCGACGCCGCCGTGGGCGGGTTGATCAAAGGCCTCATCCTGGGGCTCGCCGGCTGGCTGGCCTTGAACGATTACCTGCCGAAAGCGGGTTACTGGATGGCGGCCGCCGCCCTCGGTGAGACCATCTCCCAGGCTGTTCGACCCGAGCTGTACTCCCGCTTCCAGCTCAGTCTGAGCAGTCTGTTCTGGGTCAGCCTCGCCATCGAGCTGTTCGGCGCCCTGGTCATTGCCATCCTGCAGGCCGGCGCGCTCTACCTGATGAAGGTCCGCCGTGCCGCCTTCTGGATCCCCATCGCGTTCGCGATAGAGTTGGTCAGCTACCCGATTACCTTCTACGTCAACCAGAAAATGGGCGTCCTCGTCTGGGCGCTGCTCACCGGCCTCGGGTTGGTCTTCCTCGCCCGCGGCGGGTTGGGCGTTCTCTGGATCGCCCGCCGGGTGGGTGAAGCAAAAACCGCCGGAGATCTGGAAGAGGCTCTCGAAGACGATTGCCAGGTCCTCACCGAGCGCCTTTATCTGGCGCTGGAGAGCCGTCCGCGTGTCCTGGTCGAAGAAGGCCACCTGAAGGTCTTCCCTAACAAAAAGGTTGAAGATGACCTGCTCGAATGGCTGCTCAGCGAGCGCGGCGCGGCGGCCCTCGTCGCCCTCCCCGAGCCGCCGCTGGAGGGCAGCCCTCTCCCCGCCGACGCTCCCGTCATCCTCAGCGAAGAAGACTTCTCTTCCGCGAACCGCGAGGAGAGCAGCGAGGAAGGCCGCGAAAAGCTCCGCATCGGCCTGGAGGAAAACGGGGTTCAGGCGTTAGATAAATACCTCGAGCAAAATCCCGAAGCCCGGCTCTACCTGGCTGTCGACGGCGAGCTGGTTACCAGCCAGCCCGCCGAGCGCGAAGACTCGGCGCTCGTCTGGGACAACCTCGACTCCAGCGACACTTTCCTCTACACCGCACTCCTCGCCGAGCCCGCCCTCTCTACCGCCTACACCGCCGCCTTCGTCGAAGAAGGCCCTTGACATCCCAATCATTGTGTGTTATAAATCACCAACCGTGCAGCGCGCGCAAGCGTGCTGCTTTTTTATTCCCCGGTCCTGCTTACGAGCCATCGTGAACGGGACCGGAATTTTTTGGGGATCAACCCCATGTCCTCCCGCCCCGCTCAACCCACCCTTCAGCACCCCCAAACCTCCCTCTTCTCCCCCGTGATGCGCCCCTTCGCCATCCTCTGGCTCGGCGAGCTCGTCTCTCTCTTTGGCTCTGCCCTGACCTCTTTCGCCCTCGGGCTGTGGGTCTACCAGCGCAGCGGCTCGGTCACCCAGTACGCCCTCATTTCCCTCGCCGCGGTCCTGCCCCGCGTACTTGTTTCCCCTTTCGCCGGCGTACTGGTCGACCGCTGGGACCGCCGCCGCAACCTGCTCCTCAGCGACCTGGGCGCCGGGCTGTCCAGCCTGGCCGCGGCTGCCCTGCTCATCGCCGGGCGCCTCGATGTCGGGCTGGTCTACCTGCTGGTCGGCCTCTCAGCCGTCTGCGCCGCCTTTCAAAGCCCGGCCTACGTCGCGTCGATCCCTCTTCTCGTCCCCGCGCCGGCCCTCAGCCGGGCAAACGGGATGATCCAGCTCAGCCAGTCCCTCGCCGAGGTCTTCGCCCCCCTCGCGGCCGGATTCCTCGTCCTCGCCATCCGCGTCCAGGGCGTGCTCCTGATCGACTTTGCCACCTTCCTCGTCGCCGTGAGCGCGCTCGCGGTCATTCGCATCCCCTCGCCCGCGGCTCAACTCGCGGTCGGATCCCCCGGCATCCGCGCCCTGCTTGGCGAAGCCCGCGATGGCTGGCGCTTCATCTCCGACCGCCCTGGACTGGTCGCATTGCTGATCTTCGCGGCCATCTTCAACTTCCTTTGGGGAATGGTCGGCGCGCTGGCTGCGCCACTGGTCCTCAGCTTCAGTGACTCCGGCAGCCTGGGGATCTTTTTAACCGTCGCCGGCTGTGGAATGCTCGCTGGCAGCCTCGCCATGAGCGCCTGGGTGCGCGGCCCGCGCCGTAAAATCGGCGCTATCCTCGCCGCCGAGCTGGCCAGCGGACTCGGTTTCATCCTCATCGGGCTTCGCCCCTCACTAGTCCTCGCCGCGGCTGGCGCGTTGATCGCCCACCTGACCATCGCCGTGATCGGCAGCTCCAGCCGCACCCTCTGGCAGCGCAAAGTCCCCGCCGGTATGCTCGGGCGGGTCTTCGCCATCCAGGAGATGGTCGCCCGCTCCGCCGCGCCGCTCGCCATCGCCGCCGCTGGCCCGCTCGCTGAACGGGTCTTCGAGCCGCTGCTGGTTCCCGGTGGTCCGCTCGCCGCGAGCCTCGGCCTGCTCACCGGCGCCGGCGCTGGCCGTGGGATCGGGCTGATGTTCCTTTGCATGGGCCTGCTCAAAGCTGCCGTCGCGCTCTGCGGCGCCCTCTACCGCCCGCTACGCGCCATCGAAACGGATTGATGAAAGCACTTGCATAAAAAATTAACCTACGATTCCCCTACTTCAATCCGTTAAACTATTGTATTTGTCCGAAAATTGTGGATAATGAAGGATACGCACGAATGTTTACAATTGGGGGAATATTTCAAACCGCCGTGACCAGCGCGGGGTTGCTCTGCTGAGACAAATCCCCACACTGAGTGATTTGCAATGAATCGAACGCCAATCCGGCGGCGTATGATCGACCCTCGTATCGGGGGAATTATCGTTATATGGAAACAGGAGGTATTGCGATGCCCGGTTCCAGCCAGAATAACCCAATTGCTATAGCGGCGGAGGCCGTCCTGCAGATGGCTGATCAGCAAACACCCCTGACTTTGACGCGCAGTTACAAGGGTATGCTGCTCTTCCAGGAGGCCAAGATCCTGGCTGTCCATCCCGGCTACGCCATCTTCGAGGCCTGCGATATTAAAGCTTTTGTCGATGTCAGTGGTATGATCCACCTTCACACGCCTCTCTACGACCGCCCGATCTGCGCCCGCGTCATTGGGTGCGACCTGGGCCAGTGCCGGTTGATGCTCACCGATTTCGTTTTCGCTTCCAATGAGTGGCAAGATCGCTCCAAAATCCGCGTCCAACCCCGCGACCCGGTCTACCTGACCCTGCATTGCGGCCGCCAGAGCGTCCTCGCCAGCCTGCACGACATCCAGGCCGGTGGGATCAGTGTCATGGCCAGCCAGGCCAACCTCCAGGTGGCTGGGCTCCAACCCGGCTACCCCGTCCGTACTAGCTTCCAGGTCGGCAGCCTGGTCCTCCGCCGGCTGGAGGGAAGCGTCGAATACATCCGGCAGGCCAGCCAGACTCTCGCCCGCATCGGTATCCGCATCCAGCCCCGCAAAGATCAGCTCGACAGCCTCCAGCGCTACATCGACCGCCGCCAGGCCGAAATCCTCCAGGAGCTCGACCGCTCCTACTTCCGCTCCATGGGTCCGCGCAGGGTGGAGGAGCTGTATTTCTAACTACAGCTCCGGTTGTAAAAAAGCGCAGGACTATCCGCGATGGATAGCCCTGATGATTTCATCCCGGCGGTCCCGTGCAATTGCCGCATCACCTCCATCCAGAAATTCCTGCTCGCGGCAGTATCGCAGGTACAGGTGGACGGACAGTCCAGGGAGCGCCTAGGTCCGGCCGTCGATAGAGTAGGAAGCAGCTTTGGCTGCTCCCTGCTCATTTTCTTTCACCCTATCGATGGTCCAGAAAGCGATAAACCTGTTCTGCGGATGCTACAATATGGGTGGTCGTGGGAGGATAGGGCTACCGCTGAGGAGCGACCCGAGCGCCTGCGAATGACCGTCGACAGGGCAGAGAACGGATTTTGCCGTTCTCTGCCCATTTCTTGTTATCGATCAATGACCTGGTAGAAGATAAATTCACCTCAAAAGAGTTTCTAGCAACCTGACACTTTGGTTTAACAGCTCGAGAACCGTACCCTGAAGTTAAAGTGAGAGGTTATGGGAAAGTACCTTTCCCTGATGGAGACCTAATAGAAACAAATCCGGATACTATGCGAGAATTGTTTACACAAGAATTTAAAATTAATTTTAGGGAATGGTGGTATAAGAAGTATGGTTGGTACCCAACTCCCGACAAATATGACATTCATCACATAAAACCATTAGCGTGGGGGTGGAACAAATGATTATTCCAATTTAGTACCTTTGCTAAGTGAAACTGAGCATCGTCTATTCAACACTTGGTGGGCACATTATCCGTGATCATCTTCGATGTTGACAGATAATGTTCCAGAAAAGAGGTGATCAATGAATCAATATGACTTTGTTGATGAATATTTAGATAATCTTACAAAGCAAGAGATAAGCTCTTATGAAATTCCTCCCGGTAGAGCTCTACGCAACTTGTTGGAACTTCAAAAAGAACTTAACCTATTGCTACCGAAGGATTTAATTGATTTTTATTCATTTTCATATGCCCCAAGATTTGAAGAATACAAGTTTTTAACTTTTGAGGAAATAAGAAAAGAAATTGATAAATGTATTTATGTTTATGATGAGTATTGGGATAATTCCATGGTGCCATTTTCACTTCTAATGGGTGTCGGGGATATGATAGTTTTTAATACAGCAATTTCTGACACAGAAGGAACGTTGATTGTTGATGGGTTCCATGAGATTCCACCTATTGAATGGAAACCAATTTGTTATGGATTAGAGAACTGGCTTAGAGAAATGGTTAATAATAAGTTTAGACCGTTTTGGCTAGACCAACATCCGTAGTTTGTTATCCAAAGCGGTTCAGATTATGAGTGTTTTCGCCGCGACCGCTTATAAAACTGAAGTGCTTCGGGTAATATGAAACTGCCATCGGATGTAAAAGTTAAACTGAGAAACCTTGGCTGGTTTCAGTTTACAGGTTACTACCAGGAGAATTTTATTCAAGCTGGGAATTTAGTGCAATGTAGGAAAGATTACATTACAGATAGGGTACTATATCAAGGGGGAATTTTGGTACCGGACTATTTTTAGTACGATCTCGATATGTGGACCCATCTCCAATTGTTAAGCTCCAACTCTAGTCAGAGACCGTACATTCTGTCCCTATCTTAACCGGAGGAATGAACCTGTTGGCGAGGAAAGAAACAGGCGAAAGGTCTTATAATGATTCATAACGGTCGATTTGTACTCAGACCAAGAGTGATTCAGACAATAAGCTGTAATAGGAAAAATGAAGTTCAATAATCGCCATTGACCACCAGACCCAACACCGATCATGAGGGTCCAAGCGGAAATCCAAATCAGCCACTTCTTATAACTGCGAGCGCTCCCGATCGCCGGCACCAACACGGACAGGTGGTAGGGCATTAAGTAGGGGCTCATCAGGCATCCTGCCGCCATCAAACGGTAAGTATTTGAACCCGCGCCCAGAAACAATGCTAGTCCCAGAATCGCGACAGGCCAACCCGTCACTACCCATCCAAATGCAGCCTCATGGGTGAGCGTTGCGGCGCTGAGTCGCAGCGGCCAGAGAGGCCATATAATCAAAGAGATCAGCAGAAATACTGTGGTCCAGTAGAAATTAAAGCGGTTTTTAAACATGTTCCAGATGGTGATTTGAGGCTTTAACAGTTGAAAGGGCAATAAACCAGTAATTAATCCGAAAAGCGCCAAGCCATCCGGATGGCCGATCCACATCAAAAAGAAGACCGGCGCTGTCAGAAGCGCCAGCGTAATAGACCCAAACTTTCCACCGTTTTTCCAGGTTGCCAGGGCAAACGTCAACAATGAAATAGAATTCAAGATGGCCAGGGAATCCCGCCACGGCATCCAGGTAAGCAATCCTAGAAGATATCTAGCAAAAGGTGGATAAGCATTGGGAGTATTGAGGAGGTTGAATTGGGGATTATTTCCATTAAAGAAGAAATACCAATCCCAACCAACAACTGGCAGCTGCTTTACCAATGGAAAGAGAATACCGCTGCCTAATAGAATGAACAGGATGGAGAAAACGCTTGCTTTTAGCTGCTTTCTGGTAGAGCTAAACGGTTGTAGCAATTGCAGTATTCGGAAGAGGCGAGGATGTGCTTCCATGAGGTTACCTTCCGCTATGACCTGAATTG
>DATKLX010000155.1:0-15042 GCA_035542155.1 Anaerolineaceae bacterium | reverse complement strand
GATGGTGTCAGGTTGTTTTTCGCTCATGAAACCCTCCTGGGTAGTCCATGAGCATAATGGATTTTGCTCAATTGTTAAAGTGCTGGTTTTTGCGGTTTAAAGCACTTTGCCTTCTAGTTGCACAAAAGTTACGTTAGATGACATTCGAAAGAAAAAGTTGCGTGGGATCACCCACCTGATGAAGTCTGCCCATTTTTTGGCAGGGATTTAAGATTTACGTCTACAGCCCGAAGATCCGCCCGCCCTTATCGGAAAAACGAAAATGGTCGATGTGGGTTACAATTGGGATATGCACGTGATCCTGACTCACGAACAGGCCGATTTCGATGCCCTGGCGGCGCTTCTGGGCGCCTATCTGACTCAGGAAAATTCGATCCCGATCCTTCCGCGAAGGGTCAACCGCAACGCGCGGGCTTTTTTGAACCTGTATGGAGCGGATTTACCCTTCCAGGACCCACGGGATCTACCCCAGGAATCCATTGGAATGATCACCCTGGTCGACACGCAGAGCCTGATCACGCTCAAAGGGACAGGCGCCGCCACACAGGTGCAGGTCATCGACCACCACCAGGCCCGACCGGATCTCCCCGAAACCTGGCAGGTGACCATCGACCGTACGGGGTCCTGCACGACCCTGTTTATCGAAGCACTGCAGGAGTACAACCCGCCGTTAAGCTCGGTCCAGGCGACGCTTCTTCTCCTGGGCATTTACGAAGACACCGGTTCGTTGACCTACACCAGCACGACGCCGCGGGATATTCGCGCTGCGGCGTATTTGATCGAACAGGGGGCAAGCCTGCGCACTGCAGGCCATTACCTCAACCCACCCCTCTCCCCGGATCAGCGTCTGGTGTACGAGCGCCTGCTCGCGGCGGCTGAATGGCACCACATCCACGGACAAAATATCGTCATCTCCTCCGCCAGCGCCAGGGATATGAGCGAAGAAATCTCCAGTATCGCCCATAAGATCCGCGATCTGCTCGACCCGGACGCGCTGTTCCTCTTCGTCACCACCAGCGAAGGCATCCGCCTGGTCGCTCGTTCCACTACCGACCGGGTGAACGTGGCCGCCATCGCTTCCCGGTTTGGGGGCGGCGGGCACGATCGCGCCGCCGCTGCGCTGATGCGTACCCCCAGCGGAGAACCCCCTCCCGTCGAGGAAGCCAGGAAAAAAACCCTGGCGCGCCTGCAGACCGAGTTGCTCGCGATCCTGCCGCAAGAAATTCGCCCTTCGGTCACGATCGGCCAGATCATGTCGCGCCACCCGCGCCTGCTCTCCCCCGAGACCTCGGCCCAGGATGCAGCCCAGTTAATGCAACGGTATGGATATGAAGGATATCCGGTCGTCCGGGAGGGAAAAGTAATCGGCCTGCTGACTCGCCGCGCCGTGGACCGGGCGATCTCTCACCGCCTGAACCTGCCTGCGGCGAGCCTGATGGAGGCCGGGGAGATCACGGTCGAGCCGGGCTACGCTATCGAACAGCTCCAGCAAGTGATGACCAGCAGCGGCTGGGGCCAGGTCCCGGTGGTAGACCCCACGAACGGTGAGATCATCGGGATCGTCACCCGCACGGACCTGCTCAAGACCCTGG
Source organism: Anaerolineaceae bacterium (assembly GCA_035542155.1). Classification (GTDB taxonomy): domain Bacteria; phylum Chloroflexota; class Anaerolineae; order Anaerolineales; family Anaerolineaceae; genus DATKLX01. The sequence continues at coordinate 13,450 of DATKLX010000155.1, read as the reverse complement.
CAGTGGAGACCGGCCTGCCTTCACGTCAGAACCTCGCCAAACGACTGGAAGCAGTTCTGCCCCCCGCCCGGCTCAAGTTATTGAAAGCTGTCGCCCAGGTCGCGTCCGAGCAGCACAATGCACTGTATATCGTCGGTGGGTTTGTGCGCGACCTGCTTCTCGACCGCGCCGGCCTGGATTTTGATCTGGTGGTCGAAGGCGATGCGATCGCCCTTGCCCGGCGACTGGCGCAGACCTACGGGGGATTGACCACCAGCCATTCTCGTTTTGGAACGGCAAAGTGGGATATCCGCGAAGTCAAACCCCGCATCCTGATGGGCCTTGTTTCCGCTCCCGAACCAGCTTCCACTGCCGGAAATGCGTTTTATAACCCGGCTGACCTGCCAGATACGCTGGACCTGATCACTGCCCGGACGGAATTTTACGAGCGCCCGACTGCGCTGCCTACGGTTGAACACTCCAGCATCAAGCTGGATCTTCACCGGCGAGACTTTACCATCAACACCCTCGCTCTACGGCTGGATGGGCGCCATTATGGAGAGTTGCACGATTATTGGGGTGGACTGAAGGATCTGGAGCAAGGCTATGTCCGGGTGATGCATTCCATCTCTTTTATCGATGACCCCACCCGCCTGCTCCGTGCAGTTCGCTTCGAGCAGCGCTTCGGTTTTGAGATCGAGATGCGCACCTTGCAGTTGATGGATGAGGCGCGCCAAATGCTCAAGCAGGTCTCGGGCGACCGAATCCGCCACGAGCTTAATGCGATTCTCGCCGAAGAGCGCGCCGTGGAGATGCTGGCTCGCCTGGAGGAGTTAAACCTGCTCAGCCTCATCCACCCGGGCCTGCCCGCTTCCATATCCGGCGATTACCGGTCTGAACCGCCCGATGAATGGGAACTGCCCGACGCTACCACGGGGATGCCGACCTCCCTTGCGCTGGCTTACATCCTCTGGCTGGACAACCTGCCCGGTGAAACTATCCGGGGGATCGCGGACCGCCTCAAACTGCCCGCCAGCCTCAAGGCAACTATCCTGGCTACCGCGAAGCTGAAACCGGATCTCCCCAATCTCGTTCAGGCTGTCCCAAGCCAGGTCGTCGCCCGCCTGGAAACCGCTCCCCTGGTCGGTCTGTATGCCATTTACCAGACCGAACGCGATCCTCAGATCTGTGATTTAATCCGGGTGTACTTGCGTGACTGGCGAAAGCAAAAACCGTCCACCACGGGCGATACGCTGCGCGCGCTGGGAGTGCCGCCCGGACCGGTCTACCGCGAGATCCTGACGGAAATCCGGTCTGCCTGGCTGGATGGGCAGATCCACAATCTGGCGGAGGAGCAGGCCTTTCTGGAACAGCTTCTCGCCGCGAAAACCGGCCCGGAACAGGAGCGGTGATTGATGGTAGTGGAGACTCAAACAGATACGTATCTGCAGCAGTTAGTCATCCGTCAGGTCATCGCGGAGGATTTGCCGGCGCTGGAATGGGAGGGAGAGTACGCCCACTACCGCAACCTGTACCTGGATGCCTTCGAACGCGCCAGGCAGGGCCGGTCGGTGTTATGGGTAGCGGAGCTTCCCGTGGTGGGCCTGATCGGCCAGGTTTTCATCCAGTTGATCTGCGACCGGCCGGAGCTGGCAGACGGGCACGAGCGGGCTTACCTGTACGGGTTCAGAGTCCGTGAAGCTTACCGCGACCGGGGGATCGGAACGTACATGATGAAAATTATCGAGGATGACTTACGGCAACGGGGATTTAGAATGATCACGCTCAACGTCGCTCGAGAGAATACCCGTGCCCGCCACCTCTACGAGCGCCACGCATACCGCATCGTCGCCCCCGAGCCCGGCATCTGGTCCTATCTGGACGAAAAGAACATCTGGCATACGGTCGAAGAACCTGCCTGGCGGATGGAAAAACGTTTATTGTGACCTCGATGAAATCTTCTGGAACGCTGACCTTCCTCTTCTCCGACATTGAAAGCAGCACCCGGCTTTGGGAAAGTTTTCCCGAGGCGATGAAAACAGCCCTGGAACGGCACGACCAGATCTTCCAGCAGGCGATCGAAACCAACCGGGGTGTCGTGATTAAATCCACGGGTGACGGTTTTCACGCGGCCTTCGAAAGCGCTCAAGACGCTGTCCTGGCGGCGCTGGACGCCCAGAATGGCCTCTCCAAGGCAAACTGGGATGCGATCCAACCTTACCAGATCCGCTCCAGGATTGGCCTGCACACCGGTGAGGCCGTCGCCCGCGGCGGCGATTATTATGGCTCCACGCTCAACCGCGCCGCGCGGCTGATGGCGATCGGGCACGGCGGGCAGATCCTCGCCTCGACCACTGTCGCTGACCTGGTGCGAGATGAGCTCCCGGCGGAGGTGAGCCTGATTGATTTGGGCGAGCACCGCTTGAAAGACCTGGTGCGCCCGGAACGGGTATATCAGATCCGCCGACCGGATTTGAAGAGCGAATTCCCGCCGCTCAATTCTCTGGATGCATATCCCAACAACCTTCCGGTACAATTGACCAGCTTTGTCGGTCGTGACCACGAGATGAACGAGGTCAAGCAGATCCTGGGAATTTCGCGCCTGGTCACCCTGATTGGTCCGGGCGGGACCGGAAAAACTCGGCTGGCCCTGCAGGTCGCTGCGGATCTGATTCCACGCTTTAACCACGGAGTCTGGCTGGCGGAACTGGCGGTGATCACCGATCCCAAGCAGGTGGTTGAGCTGGTAGCCTCGGTCTTCGAGCTGCGCGAGCTCCCCGGTGGACCTCCTCTGATCTCTATCTTGACCGGTTATTTGCGGTCCAGGCAGGTGCTGCTGATCCTGGATAACTGCGAGCACCTGGTCGAAGCCTGCGCGCATCTCAGCGATACGCTCTTGCGTGCCTGCCCGCAGATGAAAATCCTGGCCAGCAGCCGCGAAGGTTTGGGGATCACCGGCGAGGTGATTTTCCGTGTCCCCTCGCTGTCGCTGCCTGGCAAAGATAGGATGAATCCGGACGAATTGATCCAATCCGAATCTGTCCAACTGTTTGTCGAGCGGGCGACTGCCGCCAATTCGCGTTTTTCACTCAACGAGCACAATGCTCTGGCCGTGGCGCGCATCTGCCAACGGCTGGACGGCATCCCGCTGGCCCTGGAACTCTCCGCCGCACGGATCCGGGCGTTCACCCCCGATCAAATCGCTGCCCGGTTGGATGACCGCTTCCGGCTGCTCACTGGTGGAAGTCGCACCGCACTCCCCCGCCAGCAGACCCTGCGGGCATTGATCGATTGGAGCTACGATTTGCTTTCAGTTGAGGAACAGCGTCTGTTCCGGACCCTTTCCGTATTCATGGGTGGGTGGACTCTGGAAGCGGCCGAGTTTGTCAGCGGTGGACTGGACGTGCTCTCTGTGCTGCCTAATCTGGTCAATAAATCGCTTGTCGTCATCAACGAAGACATCCCTGCGGCACGCTACTTCATACTGGAAACGATCCGCCAGTATGCCCGCGAAAAGCTGTTCGACCAGGGCGAGATCCAGGAAACTCGCAACCGTCATCTGGATTATTACCTTGAGCTGTCGAAAACGGTTGATGAGCGTATCCTGCGCTCCAATACCATCACCTGGATCGACGAGTTGAGCGCCGAGATGGAGAATGTCCGCCAGGCATTCGAATGGGCTCGCGAGCAGCGCCCGGCGGACGGGCTGAGGCTGGTTGGAAATATCATTTTTCTCCTCTTGCTCTGGGGAAACCTGGTCGAAGTGCGCGGTTGGATCCAGGATTCGCTCGAACGGGTCAGCCACCTGCCAACAACAGACCTGGATGGGACCGCGCGCCTGCGCCTGCGAGCCAGAGGATTGCTCGCGCTGGGACAGATCTATTTAAATCTTGGCGAGATCCAGAACGGGCGTCTGGTTTTAATTGAAGCCGCAGACATCGCCCGTCGCCTGCAAGAAAAGCCGCTTCTGGGGTTGGCCCTGGGGATGCTCTCAATCGCCTACTTCTTTCTCAACGATCCAAATGGGGTTCGCGAGGCTGCCATGGAATCCATCGAGTTCGCGCGCCAGGCCGGAGATACCTGGGGCCTGGCGATGGCTTCAGGTCCGCTGGCCTGGGCGGAAGGCGTTCAGGGAAACGAAGCCCGGCGCAAAGAGCTGATCGCGGAGGCAATGGCAACCATCGGCCAATCCAACAACCTTTTTACCGCGGATGGGTTGATGTTTCTGGGATTCGAAGCCCGCTCGCGCGGTCATCTGGATGAGGCGCTCCTCTATTTCACCAAGTCGCAGAGGTTTACGACGGCAATCCGCAGCAGGCCGTATGAAGCCATGATCGCCAGTGAGCTGGCCCACATCCGCCGGCTGCACGGGGATGACGCCGCAGCCTACCGTGAGTACCGGAAAACGATCCTATTGTGGAAAGAGCTGGGCCACCTGCCTGCTGTGGCGCACCAACTGGAATGCTTTGCCTTTCTTGCCCGACATGCGGGCCAACCGCTGCGCGCGCTGCGCCTCCTGGGAGCGGCTGAGGCGTTGCGAGAAACGGTCAACTCGAGCAGGACGGATTACGAGCAGGTGGAATACGAAACTGAATTGGAACTGCTTCGCCCCCAGGTGGATGAACAGGCCTGGGAAATCGCCTGGTCCGCGGGCCGGAAGATGAGCGTGGATGAGGCGGTCGCCATTGCCCTGGAGGAGGGCAACTCCGTAGAGCAGAAAACCTGGACGAAAACCTCTCTTTGACAAGAACGGCTTCATCCTTTAAAATAGATCCGTCCAATCGAGTCCAGTAACATAGAAGGGTCCTTCGCATGAAAGAGTATTCCACTGAGTCCATCCGCAATATTGCACTCGTATCGCATAGCGGCGCCGGTAAGACGATTTTGACCGAGGCATTCCTGCACTCCACGGGCGCAACCACCCGAATGGGAAGAATTGAGGATGGCACCACCCTATCCGATTTCGAAGATGAGGAGCACCGCCGGGGTATCTCTTTATCCACCTCTGTGATCCCGGTCGAATACAAGAACTACAAAATCAATTTCCTGGACACACCCGGATACACTGATTTCGTCGGCGAGGTCATCTCTGCCTTGCGGGTAGCTGATGGCGCCATGGTCGTGGTCGATTCGGTTTCCGGAATGGAAGTAGGCACCGAGGTCGCCTGGGGATTATGCGATCGCTTTCAGCTTCCGCGGCTGATCGTGATCAATAAGATGGAACGCGAAAACGCTAACTTCCATAAAGCCCTGGCCTCCGTCCAGGAATTCTCAGAAACCCGGTTGATCCCCATCCAGCTCCCCTGGGGGGAGAAAGCCATTTTCAAGGGTGTGATCGATTTGCTGAGCATGAAAGCCTTCTCTGGCGATGGAAAGACCTCAACGGAGATCCCCTCCGAACTGAAGAGCCAGGCCGAAGAAGCGCGGACTGCGCTGGTCGAAGCGGCCGCGGAAGGCGAAGATGCCCTGCTGGAAAAATACCTCGAGGGCGGCGAGCTGACCGCGGAGGAAATCTCCCGCGGCCTCAAGGCAGTGATCCTGGCCGGAAGCTACATCCCGGTCGCAGTTGCCAGCGGCCAGCAAGAAATTGGGATTCTCCCTCTCCTAGGCGCCGCGTTGAGCCTGCTCCCCTCCCCGGGCGAAGCGCCCAAAGCGGTCGCGACTGGCAAAGATGGGGCCGAAGAGGAGCTCACCGCGACCGACAGCGGGCCGCTGGCGGCCTACGTCTGGAAAACGACGGCCGATCCCTTCGTTGGCCGGCAAAGCTATTTCCGCGTCTATTCCGGAACGATTGCCTCCGACAGCCGGGTCTGGAACCAGACCAAAGGTGTGGAGGAGCGCTTCGGGACCGTCAGTATCCCTCGTGGGAAAGAGCTGTCCCCGGTGAAGATCGTCCATGCAGGAGATATCGCTATCGTCCCCAAGCTCAGCGAGACCGCGACCGGCAACACACTTTGTGATAAGGGCCACCCGCTGACCCTTCCGGTGCCCATTTATCCCAACGCGCTCTACCAGGTAGCCATCAACCCACGGACCCAGGCCGATTCGACCAAGATCAGCCCCTCGCTCACCCGACTGGCCGAGGAAGACATGACCCTGAGCTGGCACATGGACCCGGCTACCAACCAGACCATTCTCCAGGGGATGGGCGACCAGCACATCGATGTGGCCATCCGCCGGGCTGAAGCCAAGTTCCAGGTCGGCCTGACCATCGAACCACCCAAGGTCCCCTATACGGAGACTATCACCAAGAAGTCCCAGGCGATGTACCGTCACAAGAAGCAAACCGGCGGATCGGGCCAGTTTGGCGAGGTCCATCTGCGCATTGAGCCATTGCAGGAAGAAGAGTTCGAGTTCGTCAACGACGTATTCGGCGGCGCGATCTCCAACTCGTATATGCCCGCGATCGAAAAAGGCATCCGCGCGGTGATGAAAGAAGGGATTCTCGCCGGTTATCCGGTGCGGGGCGTAAAAGTCTCCGTGTACGACGGCAAAGAACACCCGGTCGACTCAAAACCGATCGCTTTTGAAATCGCCGGGCGAGAAGCCTTCAAGACCGCTTTCAAGGAAGGCTCTCCCGTGCTCTTCGAGCCGATCATGATGGTCAAAGTGACTGTCCCCGAGGCGAATATGGGCGACGTATTGGGCGACATGAACACCCGCCGCGCGCGCGTCCTGGGGATGGAGACCGAAAAAGGCCGCTCGGTCGTTTCGGCTCTGGTGCCCCTCTCCGAGATGCTCCGCTATACCACCCAGTTGCGCTCGATCACTGGCGGGCGGGGTATCTTCACCATGGAGTTTGACCATTACGAGGTCGTCCCCAGCCACATCACCGGCGAGATCATCGCCAGCCGCCAGAAAGAGCTGGCGGCGCGTAAGGAAGAATAAATTCTTTCGGAATCAAAAAGGCCAGCGATCCACGCCGGCCTTTTTGATTCCAGTTAATTTTTAAGCCTGTGTACAGATACCAGGGTCAGATTGAGGTTACGGATACTGGCAAGAATTCCATACAGCGCTGCTTGGTCGGGCACTGCGCCGCGCAGGATGGTATGCTCCCCCCCATCCGCATCCGCCCTTCCGCGGCTAATCTCCAGACTAGAGAACCAGTTGGTCCAGCAGTCATCCAGCGTTTCCTCGATCCGGATTTCGTAGACATGCGCTCTGGTTCCCATGAAGTCACAGGAGGTGGAAGAAATAGCCCAGTGTACCGATCATATATTTGACGCCGATCAGCACAGCCGAGACTAAAACCGCATTAGTCTCGCTGGCGATCAGGGGAAGCTTCCAGCGAAGGAGCGTGCCGCCGATCACCACCAGGATCGCTGCCCCCAGCAGGTATCCGATGATCGCGAGCGGAGAGACCCATTTTCCGCTGGCTCCGACCTGGCCAATGCCACCGCTGCACATAGCCAATCCAACGATCAAGATTGCAACCAGGGCAGCTCGAGGGCTATTGACCAGAGGTAGATGTTTGCCAGTAAGCGTGGCATAGGTGATGGTCGCAATGATGATCCCCAAAACCAGAGGAAGGACAAGGGCAGATCCGGTAGAGAAAGTAGTTGCTTTCATTTCAATCGTTTCCTCTCTAATTCAGAATTCTTTTTTGTTCTGACCTGAATATACCCTGGCGTAAGGCGTATCCGCAGTGTCCGAAAGGCGTATTCTGGATCGATGGGGGGAGTATCTGGGGTGAATTCAGTTGAGTAATCAGAGGAGGGAAAGCTCGCGAGCACGGGTAATTGCCTGGACCCGGCTTTCTACCCCCAGCTTGCTGTACACATTTTCCAGGTGTTTTTTCACGGTGCGGATCGAGATGACCAGCCGGTCTGCGATTTGCTGGTTGGAAAGGCCCGCCGCCACCAGGCGGAGCACTTCCAGCTCGCGCTGACTGAGCGGCTCGATCAGACCCTGCTTCGCTCGGTCCGTCTGCACCAGTTCTGCCGGCCTCATCGGATTGTAGAGGGTCAAGAGGTAAGTCAAAATTGGCTTGTCTTCCGGTTGTTTCTTAAATTTTCGGCGCAAAACCTCGAGGGCGGGCATGAGGTGCGAGCTCAGCTCCACAAAAACGGTGAGGTAATCTTCTGGTTGAGCCAGGCGAAGGGCTTGTTCCAGATAGACCAGACCCTCTTCGATCGACAGGGAGACCGCCAGAAGGCAGGCTATCTCGATCCAGTGGCCGATCCGCCCGGCCGCAATCGCAGCTTTCTCCAGCGGCTTTAAAATCTTGACCGCGTCGAACTGGCGACCAACCGCTATAAAAGCCCGGGCGAGGTTCATTTGCTCAATTTCGTGACGGAAGGTCAGGCGCTGATCCCGCGGGAATTTTTCCAACCGGGAGATCTGTTCCGCAATCCAGTTCTCGAGAAATAGGAGGTTATCTTCAGCAATCAACAGGCGGACCAAAGCACCCTGAAATTCAGCCAGAAAATCAGGATGGGTTTGAGTTTTTTGCACAATCTCCAGCCCAGGCTCCAGGGTACTTCTTGCGGTTTCAAGGTCATTTTTTGCGATCAGGATACGTGCAAGAGCCGATAGTCCTACCAGTTGAGTTTGCGGGACGGGCCAGCGTTGGTTGAGAAGCTGCCCTTCCCGGACTTCCTTTTCGGCCTCCTCCAACCGGCCCCATTCACGGAGAACGTGCCCACTGAAGATATTTAAATTCCCGGGAATATAAAAACGCCGGCTGCCCCGCTCACGAATGTATGCCTCATTTTGCCGACAGAGGCGAATCGCTTCATTGAGTTTGCCCTGGATGATCAACATCCGCGCCCAGCGAGACGCCGCGATGGGAATCGCATTGGTCCCGTTGGCCTCTTTGTCCCGCTCGATGGCATCCGCAAAATATTTCGGGGCAGTGCGAAAATCGCCCTCCATGTAGTAAATCGATCCCAAAACCACCGCGATGCTGTTGCGCATGCCCACATTTTCTTTCGGAACGGATTCCACAGCCTGGCGGAGGGTATCGTCGAGGCGAAAAGGTTGGTTGGCAAGGTCGTCCACATACGCGCGCAGCACGCGGGCAAAGGCTGCGCTTCCCTGGAGCTCGCGGCTGCTTGGGTTCTTTTCTAAAAGTGGCTTGAGTTTCTCTTCGGCAGCGTCCACCAGTCGGGGTACGCGATGGACCTGCCCGGATAACACGCAGCTCCAGGCGCTGTGCAGGCATAGGGTGGGCCGTTCATGGATGATTAAGTCGGGTATCTTGCGAACGGCAAAAAAGAAATCCGGGTCTACTTCGCGCCATTTCGCGACGATATACATTTCAATTAAGTCCGCCGCACGCTCGAAATCCTCGCCTTGAAGGGCATACTCCAATGCGGAGCCGGGATCGCCGTGCTGCTCGAACCAGAGAGATGCCCGGCGGCGAAGCTCTGGCATCCACTCCGGGTGGGTGGATTTCAGGCGCATCTTCAACAGGTCGGCAAACAGATGATGATAGCGATACCACTCACGCCGGTCGTCCAGGGGAATGAGGAAGAGATTGGAATGTTCTAGATAAGACAGAATAGATTCGGAGGTCGAGAACCGAGAACCGAGATTCGAGATCCGTTGTTTCACTTCTTGACGGTTCTCAGTTCTCGATTCTTGGTTCTCGGTAACTAATTTGTCACATAGATCCGCCCTCATTTTTTCCAGCATCGAGGTACGCAGGAGAAAGTGTTTGATTTCGACTGGCTGGTGGCTAAGGACTTCTTCCATGAGGTAATCCAGGACGAAACGCTGGCTGCCGGAGAAAGCCTGGATAAACTGATCCCTATCTTCTGTATTGCCCATCGCCAGGGCAGCCATCTGAAGGCCAGCGATCCATCCCTCCGTACGCTCTTCCAGAACCTTAATCTGCTTCGCGGTCAGGTTCAGCCCCATGGCCTGGTTAAGGAAACTGGCTGCTTCCTCCATGCTGAAACGTAAATCTTCCAGCCTGAGCTCGACCATCTCACCGCGCGCTCTGCGCCGCGCCAGCGGCAGTGGAGGATCCTCGCGGCTGAGAAACGTCAGGCGGCCGTTCGGCGGCAAAGCATCCAGGAGGTGCTGGATTGCGCGGTGCAGCTCCGCCTCATGAATCATATAATAATCATCCAGAACAATCAGAAAAGGATGACCGAATGTGCCAAGGTCATTGGCCAGACTGCCCATCATCTCTTCCAGGTCTGGCCGGACACTATCTAGCCATTCCAAAGCCGATTGGCCGATTGCAGGCGAGATCTTCTGCACAGCCGCTATGATGTACCGGGCAAAACGGGTGGGAAGATTATCGCCTTCATCGAGAGAAATCCAGGCAACCGGCCAACTGGTTGCCTGGATCCATTGGGTCATGACGGTCGTTTTTCCAAATCCAGCCGGAGCAGAAATCAGGATGATCCGGATTCCAGGAGTACGCGCCCTGTCGAGCTTTTCTTGAAGTTGTGGCCTGCTCACCAGCCCAGGCCGGCTCAGGGGGATAAACAGCTTGGATTTCAGCAGCGGTGGAGCCATTGGAGTGAGGGCTTCAGACTTCCAGCGCCGGTGCGGTCGCCGGGCTTGATCCCCGCCGGGTTTCATCCTCCATCTTGCGCTGATTCTTGGACCGTTCGACATTGACCATGGGCAGAAGGATCAGGCCGATCAAGAAGAAGAAAATCACCGAGACAATGCCTATGCGCAAACTGCCGAAGAGCTGGTTGACCAATCCAAACAGGAAAGTGCCCATCCAGGAGGTCCCTCGCTCGCTGATCTCGTAGAAGCTATAAAATTCCGCTTCCTGGTCCTTGGGGATCATCTGGGCAAACAGGCTGCGGCTGATCGCCTGGCTGCCTCCCAGCACCAGGGCGATGATAAAGCCCAGCACCCAGAATTCAAGCTGTCGTTCCTCCATCCCCAGTACGAGCGCGGTGCTTTTCATCCCGGCAAAAGCGTAAATCACCGTACCGCTCCAGATGACCAGGCTGACGAGGATCGCCCGTTTAGCGCCAATCCAGTTTGCCAGGCGCCCGAAGCCCAACGCGCCAAGAAAAGCCACAAACTGGATCATCAGGATAACCAGGATCAGGTTGGTCGAGGAAAAATTCAGCTCCTCCGCGGCGAAAATGGCCGATACCGCAATCACAGTCTGGATCCCGTCGTTGTAGAAAATATAGGCCACCAGGAACTTCATTGCCTCAGGCAAGGTGCGAGATTTGCGGATGATAAAGATAAACATCACCGCGATCGGGCCCAGGCCGGGTAAGATCGCCATCCAGACCGGCAGCCGGAGGAGGATAAGAACCGGGATGACCAGCGGCAGGAGCATGAGGGTGGTCACCGTGCTGGATGGCAGGCCGATCAGCGAGGCGAGCTGCTTGAAGCCGATGGATAGATACGTCTCGCCGGTGGGGAGAGGGCGGACCGCATGGCGCGTGTGAAGCCTGGCGAAGGTGATGAAGGAGAAACCCAGCCACCAGACGCCGGCGGACACCAGGCTGATCCGCGCCACCAGGCCCGAGTCCAGGCCGATTTTTCCAGAGAATAGGTAAAGAACCAGGTTAAGGACCAGCAGCAGCCCTCCACCGAGGTACCCCATTGCCCAGCCGTAGGCGGAAACGCGATCGCGCTGGTCTTCGCTGGCGATGCTGGGCAGGTAGGAATTATAGAAGACGATGCTGGCTCCGAAGGCGAGGTTGGCGATGATAAACAGAAAGCCGCCCAGCCAGTATCCGCCTGGCAGAATAAAAAACATGAGAATCGTCGCGGCCGATCCAAGAATGCAAAACAACTGCATCAGGCTCTTGCGCAGGTGTGAATAGTCCGCCAGCGCACCGAGGATGGGCAAAAACGTGACCTGGAGGAGGACCGAGGCCGAGATGCAATAGGTGAAGAAAGAATCGTAGCGGATCGGCACCCCGAACAAATACACCAGGCCGTTTGGATCGGCTGAGGCCTTGGTGATAGCAGTCAGGTACGGCCCGAGGAAAACGGTGACCACTGTGGTGCTGAAGGCGCTGTTGGCCCAGTCGTACATGGCCCAGCCAAAAATCTCACGCTTTTCGTTGACTACGGTCGAGGATACACCCATAAGCTGCATCTACCTTTTTTCGGATTAGAATATTGCCTTTTTTGTTAAATCTTTGCCAGCCCGCGGAAGAATACATTACTATATCATACGCGAAAGGATTTAACAACTGGATCAGAAACGGTTAAAATATCCATGGTCTCCTCGCGCAAAAACACCAGGCCGCTCCTCAGCCGTTCGGGGATCCTTTCAGCGCTCGACTAAAAAGCGAAAAAGTAAGAAGGCGAATCCATTGTCCAGGCCACCCTCCATCCTCGAACAATTCCCGCTCAGAAAAATGATCTTCTTGTGCCTGCTCTGGGTGGCGGCGTTAGGCGCCCTTACGGTAGCGCTCCATCCTGTGATGCAGTCCAGCTCAATCGGGGCTGATTTTTTTACTTTTTGGGTGGCTGAAAAATCATTATTCCTCGATCACCTGAACCCTTACAGTGAGGCAGTCACCCGGGCCAGCCAGATCGGCATTTACGGCCACGTAGCCAGCCCTGACCAGGACCAGGTCGCCTTTGCTTACCCTGTCTACAGTCTGTTGCTCATCGCACCCACCGCCTGGATGAGCTACCCCTGGGCCAGCTCATTTTGGACGGCATTCAACATTCAGTCTCTTTTGGCCGTGGCGCTGCTCGTATTTTTCCGCGCGCCCAAAGCGCTGATAGTATCGAGCCTGCTCTTCTATCCGATTGCATTCGGTTTGATCCTGGGCAATTTTGCGGTTCCGCTGGGGGTAATTCTTCTGATTGTTTTACACTCCTTTGTGACCAGGTCCGCCCAACCTGTATGGTTCCAGATCGCGGCAGGGATTCTACTGGCCTGGTCTACCATCAAACCCCAATTCATGGTTTTTTATTTCGCTTTTTGCGTGCTGTACGCAGTCAGGCGACGGTTATGGCCGTTCCTGGCTTCATTAGGGAGTGCAATGATTGCTGACCTTCTCCTGGCCCAGATCCTGGTCCCCAACTGGATCGTCGATTGGATCCGGCGGGTAGTTGAATATACGCAATACAACCGCGGCCAGGCAACCCTGCGGATCTTATTTTCGGCAATCTTACCTGAAAATTTGGCCCTTTCAGCGACCTGGGTCGTCATTGGAGTCATTGGCTTATTTAGCGCGATGCTGCTTGCCGCCTGGTTAAAAAACCAGATCGGAGATCTGCCCCTGCTCTCCTGGATTGGATTGGTCACCTACCTGATCCACCCACACGGGTTTGCCTACGAACAATTGACTTTTTTGGTCCCTTTCTTTTTATGGGCAGCCCTCTCTTTTCGCAGCCAACCTCGCACGGTCATCCTATTTTGGACAATCGCCCTGGTTTACTCCTGGTTGGCTTTTGCTTTCGGCAGGACCTCTTCACCGATCGATCGATCCCCGGTGCTGTTGAATGCGATCTTTGTGATCTGGCTGCTCCTGCAGTCCGATTGGCAGTCGATCTGGAACGAAATCAGAAAATCGAT
>DATKLX010000154.1:0-15672 GCA_035542155.1 Anaerolineaceae bacterium | reverse complement strand
ATAGTAAGGTTTGACTCTATTCAGGGAATGATCAGATATGGATATTGGTACCATTCAACAAGTTGATATCGACCACCAGATGCGCACGGCCTATCTGGATTATGCGATGAGCGTGATCGTCGCGCGCGCCCTGCCGGACGCGAAGGACGGGCTCAAACCGGTCCACCGGCGCATTCTGTATGCGATGCAGGATATGGGCATCCGGGCCAATACGGCCTATAAGAAATCTGCGAGGATCGTTGGAGAGGTGCTGGGCAAGTACCACCCCCACGGCGATATGGCCGTGTACGACGCCATGGCGCGCATGGCCCAGGATTTCTCCATGCGCTACCTGCTCGTGGACGGGCAGGGCAACTTCGGCTCGGTGGACGGCGACGCCCCGGCGGCGATGCGCTACACTGAGGCTCGCCTGGCGCCCATGGCCGAGGAGATGCTCGCCGACATCGATAAGAACACGGTCGACTTCGGCGACAACTTCGACGGCTCGCTCCAGGAGCCGCTGGTCCTTCCTGCCCGCCTGCCCAACCTGCTGCTCAACGGCTCGGCGGGGATCGCGGTCGGCATGGCGACCAACATCCCGCCCCACAACCTGCGCGAGCTGGCGGCGGCGATCAATTACCTGGTCGAGAACTTTGAAGATATGGACAATATCCCGGTCGAGGCGTTGATGAAGTTCCTCCCCGGGCCTGATTTCCCTACGGGCGGCGTCATCGTCGGCCAGGAGAGCATCGTCCAGGCATATTCCACCGGCCGCGGGCGGCTGGTGATACGCGGCGTGGCGCGCATCGAAGAACTGAAGGGCGGGCGCTACGCCATCTACATCACCGAGATCCCCTATCAGGTGAACAAGTCGACCCTGGTCGAGCGCATCGCCGAGCTGGTGCGCGTGGGGCGCATCGACGCCATCTCCGACCTGCGCGACGAATCGGACCGCAACGGGATGCGCATCGTGGTCGAGCTGCGCCGCGGGGCGCAGCCCAAGCAGGTGCTCAACCAGTTGTATAAGTACACCGCCTTGCAGTCGACCTTTGGCGTCCACCTGCTGGCCCTGGTCAACAGCGAGCCGCGCCTGCTGACCCTCAAGCGCGCTCTGCAGCTCTTTATCGAGCATCGCCAGGAGGTGATCATCCGCCGCTCGCAGTTCGAGCTGGAAAAGGCGCGCGCCCGGGCGCACATTTTGGAAGGCCTGCTGATCGCCCTGGCTAACCTCGACGAGGTGATCCGCACCATCCGCGAATCGCCCGACGCCGACCAGGCCAAAACCCGCCTGGTGGCGCGCTTCAAGCTGACCGAGATCCAGGCCCAGGCCATCCTGGACATGCAACTGCGCCGCCTGGCCGCCCTGGAGCGGCAGAAGATCGAAGACGAGCACCGCGTGACCCTCGCGCGAATCGGGTACCTGGAAGACCTGCTGGCCAGCCCGCGTAAGATCCTCGACGTGATCCGCGACGACATGAACGAGATGAGCGAGAAGTACGGCGACGACCGGCGCACCCGCATCCAGAAGGAAGCCAACCTTGAGTTCCGCCAGGAAGACCTGGTCGCCGACGAGGCGGTGCTGGTGACCATCACCCAGCGCGGCTACATCAAGCGGGTCAACGCCAACACCTACCGGGCGCAGGCTAGAGGCGGGCGGGGCGTCACCGGGCAGGGTATGCGCGAGGAGGACGAGGTCGCTATGCTCATCCCGGCGCGGACGCTGAATACGATGCTCTTTTTCTCCGACCGGGGCAAGGTCTACTCCGAGAAGGTCTTCCGAATCCCCGACGCGGGGCGCACCGACCGCGGCGTGCCGCTGGTCAACATCCTCTCTCTGGGCGGGGAGGAAAAGATCACCACGGCGCTCGCGGTCCCCGATTTCGCCCAGGCGGCGTACTGCACCATGGCCACGATGGGCGGGCGGATCAAGCGCATCCCGCTGAGCGAGATGGAATCGGTGCGCCCCTCCGGCCTGATCGCGATCAGCCTGGACAAGGGCGACCAGCTCGGTTTTACGCGCCTGACCAGCGGAAAGGATGAGATCATCCTGGTCACCGCGGAAGGCCAGGCGCTGCGCACGGCCGAGAGCGAAGTGCGCTCGATGGGCCGCCAGGCGGCCGGCGTGGCCGGGATTAAACTCAAGAAGGGCGACCGGGTGGTCGGCCTGGAGGTCGTCGAGCCCGGGGCGGACCTGCTGGTGGTCACCGAACGGGGCTTTGGCAAGCGCACTCCGCTCGATGAATATTCGACCAAAGGTCGCGCGACGGGCGGGATCGCCACCATCGCCCAGAAAAACCTGGATAAGATCGGTCGGATTGCCGCGGTCCACGTGGTCCGCGAGGGCGACGACGTGAACATCATCTCGACCAACGGGGTGATGCTGCGCCTGAAGGGTAAGGACATCAGCCCCAGCGGCCGGGCGACCCGCGGCGTGCGGGTGATCGGGCTGGGCAACGGTGACACGGTCGCTTCCGTGGCCTGCATCTCGGCCGCCGAGCTGCGTAAGGTGGGCGGAAACGGAAAAGTGGGGACGAACGGGAATGGCGAGGGCGGCGAGGAAATTGCAGAAGATGGAACAGGAGAATCCCCGGATGGGGAGGCTTCTTGAAGAAGAAGGGTTTGGGACGCAAAAAGTCCCAAACCCTTCTTCTTATTGTGATAGGAGCTTAAAAGGGCAGAGTGATCTTATCGGTCACCAGCAGGCAGAGGCTACCCAGCAGGCACACCATCATAAACAATAAAACGGCGATCACCAGGCGCTGCTGGGCGGTCATGCCCAGGAAGGGCCCACCACCACCGCCGAGCCTGCGGCGGATGCCGCCTTTCTTTTCTCCTTCAGGGGGTTCATCGTCCTGAAAAAATGGTGAGGAGCTGGCGTCTTCGCGTAGATTATCAAACATGATGATTACCTCCCTGGATTTAAAGCCTGGATTCCTGATAAGCCCATTATAAATTATTTTTGTTTACCGTGTTTTTACTTCTCAAAATTGTTTTTACCACCCTAGTCCCCCTGGACTATGCGTCCACCTGTGCCGCACCACACCTGTGCCGCACCACAGGTGCAGGCAGGGCAGGCTGTGCGCTCTGTGGTTATTCTTATTACGCTGGCCTCAGGCTGATTTCGCCAACGGAGATAGAGAACGGTAAGCCGTCTTCAGCGGTGAGGCGGAGCTGGCCGCCGGGGGCCAGGCCCTCGACGCGGCCCAGGCGGGTTGGGGAAAGGCCGTCGCCGACCAGGACCCACTCGCCGCGGAATGCCAGGCGGCGCTCCCAGGCGGCGAGGAAATCAGGCGCCGCCAGTTTTTCGCGCCAGGCGGCCATGCTGCCCAGGATCGCGCCCAACAGGGACCAGCGGTCGACCGGCTGGCCGAGGATCCCTTCGACGCTGTCCGCCGGGAAGCGCAGCTCCGCGGCGGGCGGCACCGCAGAGGGTGCAATATTAACGCCGATCCCCACCACGGCCGCCTCGATCTGCTCGCGCTGCCAGCTACTTTCCAGGAGCAGGCCGGCGACCTTGCGCCGCTCCAGGAGCACGTCGTTGGGCCACTTGATCTCGGGCTGAAGCCCGAGCGCCTCTAGCGCCTCGCAGACGGCCAGGGCTCCCCAGGGGGAGTAATAGGGGATGGTCTCCAGGTTGGGAATGTCGCGGAGGATCAGGCTGAAGGCCAGCGCCGCGCCAGGGAAGGTGATCCAGCCGCGGCCCAGCCGGCCGCGCCCGGCGGTTTGCTTGTCGGCGATGACTAGGGAAAAATCGGGCGCTCCCTGGGCGGCCCAGGCCAGCGCATCGGCGTTGGTCGAGCCGGTCTCGGGGAGGTAGCGCAGCTCCGCGATGGAGAGGTGCGCCAGGGACTGCCAGATTTGAGGCGTGGGATCGCTCATCTCGCCGGGTTTGCCTGACCCAGGCTCAGTGGACCACCGACCATGGATTGACGAAGCCGCCCATGTAGCGGACCTCGAAGTGCAGGTGCGGGCCGGTGGAGTTGCCGGTGCTGCCCGCGTAGCCGATCACGTTGCCCTGGGCAACGCTGCCCCCGCAGTACGCGGCGATCCGGCTGAGATGGGCATAGAGGGTCTGCCAGCCGTTGCCGTGATCGATCATGACCATGTTGCCGTAACCGCCGGAGATCGCCCCGGCGTAAACGATCACCCCACTGTCGGAGGCAAGGATCGGCGTCCCCAGGTCCGCGGCGATGTCGATGCCCAGGTGGCCGGACCAATAATCGTTGCCGGAAAGGACGTGCGAGCCATTGGTAGGCCAGCGGAAGTTCCCGCTGCCGATCAGGCCGCCCTGGCCGGTGTCGCAGGAGCCCGGGCCGGCGATATTTTTGTTGACCCCGGCTTTGCCGCGCGGAATGGTCGGGACGAACCAGGTGACGAACTCGCGCGAGCCGTTGGGGATCATCACCAGCGTGTCTTTGGGGATGACCGGGTTGGCCATATCCAGCCGGTTGCCCGGCCAGCCGAGGATCTCGGCGACGCTGGCTTTGAACTTGGCGGCGATCTCTTCGAGCCTGTCGCCTTCCTTCCACCTGTACAGAATCCCATTGGTGGGCGGGATCTGCAGCCGCATCCCGATCGAGAGCGTGTCGGGGTTATCGCGCAGGACGTCGTAGTTGGCCCATAGGATCGTCTCGGGCTTGATGTTGTAATCCTTGGCGATGGCGAACAGGGAATCCCCCGCGGCGACGGTATACACCTGGACGTCTTCACGGGGGCGATCGGGGATTGAGGTATGCACGTTGATTTCGCGCTTGAGGCCGCTGAAGCCCAACGGCTGGAAGGCGAACTCGGGGAGCTGGTCCAGGTTGATGGCCGCCGGGTCCGAGGCGGACAGCGTCGGCGTAAAAGGGGCGGCCTGGTTTTTTTGATCACCGGGGAAGGAGAACACCGCGGACGGCTGCTCGATAGCCACGAACAGCATCAGGACGACCATCGCTCCAGCAACCCCCCAGGAGATTTTCGGCAGGATACTGTCCAGGAGAGAAGCCGGTTTAGCGGTCTTCTCCTGGAGGGGTGGCTTTGATCTCACGAATCCTCGGCAAGGCTTTCCAGAAATTCCTGGTTGGACTTGGTTTTGCTGATCCGCTGCAGAATCGCTTCGGTCGCAACGGCGGGATCCAGGCCGGCGCCCTGCGGAGGCTGGCCGATCATCTGCAGGTACATGCGGCGCATGAGCCAGACGCGCTGGAGCTGGTCGGGGCCGAGGAGCAGCTCTTCACGGCGGGTGGAGGAGCGCTCGATGTCGATGGCGGGAAAGGTGCGGCGTTCCTGCAGGCGGCGGGAGAGGTGCAGCTCCATGTTGCCGGTGCCTTTGAACTCTTCGTAGACCACGTCGTCCAGGCGGGAGCCGGTGTCGATCAGGGCAGTGGCGATGATGGTCAGCGACCCCCCCTCTTCGAGGTTGCGCGCTGCGCCAAAGAAGCGCTTGGGCGGGTACAGCGCGGAGGGATCCATACCGCCCGAGAGCGTGCGGCCGGAGGGGTTGACCACCAGGTTGTAGGCGCGGGCCAGGCGGGTGAGCGAGTCCATCAGGATGACCACGTCGCGCCCGATCTCGACCAGGCGCTTGGCACGGTCGAGGGCGATCTCGGCGGTGCGGACATGCGAGGAGACCGGCTCATCGAAGGTCGAGGCGACCACTTCGGCGTCGACCGAGCGGTCCATATCGGTGACCTCTTCCGGGCGCTCGCCGATCAGGGCCATGATCAGGTGCACGTCGGGGTACTTGGTGGAGATGGAGTTGGCAATCTGCTTGAGGATGGTGGTTTTCCCGGCTTTTGGGGGGGAGACGACCATCCCGCGCTGACCGCGGCCGACGGGGGCGATCAGGTTGATCAGGCGAGTGGAGAGGATGGTGCGGTCAACTTCGAGGTCGAAGCGCTTCTCGGGGAAGATGGGCGTCAGGCTCTCAAAGGTGGGGCGATTGCGCGCCTCCTCGGGGGCAATGCCGTTGACCGATTCGACCTTGAGCAGGCCGTAGTGTTTCTCGGATTCACGCGGCGGGCGGACGTGGCCGATGACCAGGTCGCCTGAGCGCAGCTCGTAGCGGCGCAACTGGGCCTGGGACACGTAGACGTCCTCCTGGCCCACCTGGTAATTTGTGCGCAGGAAGCCGACGCCCTCGCTCATGATTTCGAGGATGCCTCCGCGCACTTCCAGGCCCTCACGCTCCGCCTCAACCTGGCGAATCTTGAGGATCAGGTTTTCTTTTTTCAAACGCATTGCGTTCTGTACGTTCAAATCTCTGGCCATTTGCCGAAGCGAGGCCAGGGGCGCGTTTTCAAGTTCAAGTATTTTCATGGGATTGGAATCTCAACTTATTGAATAGTCGTTTGCACGATGAAATAAAAAAATGTGTGCCACCCCTAACCTGCGAATCGCAGGGTACTTCCCCAACACATTGGTTGTTTGTTATCGATTGAAAGGTGACATCCCGGGAGAGAAATCGCTTCCTCTGGTTTGAACAGGATCTGGTTTGGTTTTAAAAGTTAGAGGAAACGTCTTGGGAATGAAAGACATGCCTGTCCGTTGAAGCGCCGTTATTATAGCATGCCTCTTCTATTCCTGCAAGCAGGGATTTCCCTCTATCAGATATATCCCTATAGCCCTTGACAAGAACCCCGGAAATCCGCATAATTCAGGCAATTGAAACGCCTTTCCAACAGCGATGATGGAGGAAAGTAGGCGGGCCTTTCGGCCAACAGGGAGGCGCAGGCAATGACTGAGACCTGCGCCGGGCGGAAATCCGCTGAAGTTCCCTCCGGAGCTGCTCAGGGGAACGCGCCGGCCCATTCTCACCTCGCGAGACCTGCCGGCGCCTGTAGTCTGAGCCGCGCTCCCGGCGTTAGCGGGAAGCCAATCGTCTGAACAATCAGGCTGTTGGTGACGAGTGGGCTGGGCGGTTCCCCCAGGGACCGGCAGCCAACAAGGGTGGTACCGCGGGAACAGACCCCGTCCCTTGCCGGGACGGGTTTTTACTTTTAAAGGCAGTTGCTAAGTAAATTGGTTGCTAAGGGAGTGGGAGCCTGCCTGACTTAGCAACTAAGCAACTTAGCGACGAAGTAACAGTCATTGGAAG
The DNA here is from genome assembly GCA_035542155.1 of Anaerolineaceae bacterium. Classification (GTDB taxonomy): domain Bacteria; phylum Chloroflexota; class Anaerolineae; order Anaerolineales; family Anaerolineaceae; genus DATKLX01. Next base: position 8,615 of record DATKLX010000154.1, on the reverse strand, counting down.
GAGCAGTGTACGCCATGGAAGAATCAACAGAACTGGAGCACCTGTCCGCGATCGAAGAGAAAGCCCTGGCCGCTCTGGAAACGGTGTATGATGAGGGCGCCCTGGCGCAGTGGAAAACAACCCACCTGGGGCGCAGCTCGGCGGTGATGCAGGTCTTCAGCCAGCTTCCCCAGTTCCCCAAGGAGATCCGCCCGGCGCTGGGGCAGCGCGCCAACCAGGTCAAGGTGGCCCTGGAAACGAGGTTCAATGAAAAAACCGAGTCTCTGCGCCAGGCGACCCTGACCCACTCGTTGCAGTCCGAGCGCCTCGACGTGACCCTGCCGGGCAGGCCGGCGCCTCTCGGCCGCCTGCACCCGATCACGCGCACGCTGCGCCAGATCTACCGCGTCTTCGGCGACATGGGCTTCCAGGTCTACCGCACGCGCGAAGTAGAGACCGACGAGTACAACTTCGAGCTGCTCAACATCCCCAAGCACCACCCGGCTCGGGATATGTGGGACACTTTCCACACCACCACCCCGGGCGTGCTGCTGCGCACCCACACCTCGCCCGGGCAGATCCACGCCATGCGCGAGTTCTGCCCCGAGCCCATCCGTGTGATCCTGCCGGGGATGTGCTATCGCTACGAGCAGATCAGCGCGCGCAAGGACATCCAGTTCACCCAGGTCGAAGGGCTGGCGGTCGGCGAGCACATCACTTTCGGGGACCTGAAAGGCACGCTGACCAACTTCGCCCGGCGCTTTTTCGGCCAGAACGTGCGCACCCGCTTCCGCGCCTCGCATTTTCCCTTCACCGAGCCGAGCGCCGAGATGGACGTGGAGTGCTTCGTCTGCGGCGGGAAGGGCTGTAACGTGTGTGGGGGGTCGGGATGGCTCGAGATCCTGGGCAGCGGGATGGTCCATCCCACCGTGCTGCGCAACGGCGGTTACGATCCCGAAAAGGTCTCCGGCTTCGCCTTCGGCATGGGCCCCGAGCGGGTGACCATGCTACGCTACCGCATCGAGGATATCCGCTATTTGTGGGCGAATGATCTCAGATTCCTGGAGCAATTCTAAGAAAACGAGATCCGAGAACCGTAAAGAACGAGAACCGAGATTCGGGAACCGAAAAAAAGAGAACAGAGAGCGGACTACAGGCTTATGACTACTCAGGGGTTGGAAAAGCTTGAAGTATGGTGGAAAGCCAATAGGAAACGTTGAGCCACCTTCGGCTGGCTTTTGAACTGGGTTTTATCCCTGGTGACCTATATCGAACTTTAACCGAGGCTGGAAATGAGATCGATCGAATGATCAATGGTTATATCGGTTATCTAAAAAGAAGCAAAATTGGCGCAAATGAACCTGGCGCTCCAGGTTTATTGCGTGAAGAAAAAGGCAATTATTCTCTCGAACCGATCGATCTTTCTGACCATCCCGCTCTCCGTTCTCTGTTCTCTTCCCCTGATTTAGATTAATTTTTTAGGAGTCGCATTCCTATGAAAGTCCCTTTGTCCTGGCTGAAAGAATTCGTTGACATCAAAATCCCTCTCATCGAACTGGCGTCGCGGTTGACGCTGGCGGGGTTGGAGGTGGAGGGGATCCAGCTCGTCGGGCTGCCGGCGCCGCAGGATGGGTATTCGGAGTTCAGCCTCCAGGGCCTGTCCTGGGACCCGGAGAAAATCGTTGTCGCCGCGATCAGCGAGGTGATGCCCCATCCCAACGCCGACCGCCTGGTGCTCTGCCGGCTGGACGATGGCCAGCAAGAGCACATCGTCCTGACCGGCGCGCCGAACCTGTTCCCTTACAAGGGACAGGGCTTGCTCGAACGGCCGCTCAAGGTCGCGTACGCCAAAGAAGGCGCGCAGATCTACGACGGCCACCAGCCGGGCCAGGTGCTGACCACCCTCAAGCGGGCCAAGATCCGCGGGGTGGACTCGTATTCGATGGTCTGCTCCGAGAAGGAGCTGGGCATCTCTGACGAGCATGAGGGTGTGATCATCCTCGACGACGACGCGCCGACCGGCATGCCGCTGGTCGATTATCTCGGCGACGCGGTGTTCGAGATCGCCATCACCCCCAACCTCGCCCGCGACCTGAACATCCTGGGAGTGGCACGCGAGGTGTCGGCGCTGACCGGCGAGCCGCTGAAAAAGACCGGCGATACCATCCCCTTGATCGCCAACGGGCCTTCGATCGCCGGGAAAGCGTCGATCGAGATCCGCAACCCGGAGCTCAACCCGCGCTTCGTCCTCGGCCTGATCCGTGACATCCAGATCCGCCCCAGCCCGTACCGCGTCCAGTTGCGCCTGCGCCTGGCCGGTATGCGCCCGATCAACAACATCGTCGACGCGACCAATTACGCCATGCTCGAGATCGGCGAGCCGCTGCATGCCTTCGATTACGACATCCTCGCCAGGCGGGCAGGCGGATCAGCGCCCAGCATCATTACCCGCACCGCCGAACCGGGGGAGCGCCTGACCACCCTGGATGGGGTTGACCGGGCGCTGAACGACTTCACCGTCATGGTCTGCGATACGGCCGGGCCGCTCTCGATTGCGGGGGTGATGGGCGGGGCCGAGTCGGAGGTGAGCGAGGACACGCGGACCATCTTACTGGAGGGGGCGGCGTGGAACTTCATCAATATTCGCCGCACGGCCCAGACCCAGAAGCTGATGTCGGAAGCGGCCTACCGTTTCTCGCGCGGCGTCCACCCTGCCATGGCGCCACGCGGCGTGCGGCGCGGGCTCGAGCTGATGCGGCAGTGGGCCGGCGGCGAGGTGGCGGCCGGGATGGTCGACGAGTACCCGCTCCCCGCGGTGGACCCCGTGGTGGAGGTCACCCCGGCGGATGCTAGGCGCTGGCTGGGGATCGATCTCCCCGCGGATCAGATCGCCGAGATTTTGAGCCGCCTGGATTTCGAGGTGGCGGTGGACGGCGAGACCGTCCGCGCTAAAACCCCCGACCACCGCCTGGATATCGGCACTGGGGTGATCGGCATGGCCGACCTGATGGAGGAGGTGGCGCGGATCTACGGCTACGACCGTATCCCCGAGACCCGTCTGGGCGACGAGCTGCCCCCGCAGCGCGGCAACCGCGCGCTGGAGCGCGAGGAGCAGATCCGCGACCTGCTGGTTGGCCTGGGGCTGCAGGAGACGGCCACCTACCGGCTGACCACGCCCGAACGGGAGGACCGCCTTCTTCCTGAGGAAGCAACCGCCGACGACCAGCCCTACGTGCGCCTGGCCAACCCGATCGCCAGCGACCGGGTGGTGATGCGCCACAGCCTGCTCGCCAGCCAGATGGAAATCGTCGAACGCAACGCCCGGCTGCAGGAGCGCATCGCCATCTTCGAGATCGCCCCGGTCTACCAGGTGAATGAGGATCAGATCCTCCCTGACGAGCCGCTGCGCCTGGCCATCGTCCTGGCGGGGGCGCGGGAACTGGCCGGCTGGCAAAACACCGCTAGCGGACCGATGGATTTCTTCGATTTGAAAGGTATTCTGGAAGGATTGTTCGCTGGCCTGCACATCGAGGACGTGCGTTACGAGCCGGGCGAGCATTCCTCGTTTCACCCGGGGAAATCCGCCGCCCTATCCCTGGGCGAGCGCCCGATTGGGATGATGGGCGAGATCCATCCCCTCGTCCGCGAGCATTTCGATCTACCCGCCGCGCCGGTCCTGGCCGCGGATCTGGACGTGCAGGCGATCATCGAGGCGATCCCCGACCGCTACGATGTGCAGCCGGTGGCGGCCTTCCCGCCCGTGCTCGAGGACCTGGCGGTCGTCGTCGACGAAGCTCTCCCCGCCGGGCAGGTGGCCGAGGTGATCCGCAGAGCTGGCGGCCGGCTCCTGGTCGACCTGCGCCTGTTCGACGTGTACCGCAGCGCGCAGATCGGCGAGGGCAAGAAGAGCCTGGCCTACAGCCTGACCTACCAGGCCCTCGACCGCACTCTGACCGACAGCGAAGTCGCCCAGGTGCGGCAGAAGATCATCCGCCGCCTGGACCAGGAGATCGGCGCGAAGCTGAGGAGCTAATAAAACCATCCGAGCCCGAGAATTTTCTTCGGGCTCCTTTTATGTTCTTTATGAGCAATTTATCTCTATTTTCAGTTTCTTTTATGGCAACTGAATCCCGGTTCAGGTAGGATACATACAAGAAAATAACACTCGCAAATAGCAGTGAAAAGGATGGATCCTATGGTACACCAACTGGTTGTGTTTGAGCTGGCAAACGAACATTTCGGGGTGGACATTGCCGCGGTGGAGGGCATTATCAAAATGCAGAACATCACGCGCATGCCCCAATCGCCAGAATTTGTCGAGGGGGTGACGAACCTGCGCGGCAGCGTTCTCCCGGTGATCGATCTGCGCAAGCGCTTTGGCCTGATCCACCAGGAAGCCACCAAAGATACCCGCATCGTCACCGTCGACATGGAGGGAACCAAGGTCGGCATGGTCGTGGATGCGGTCTCAGAAGTGCTGCGCGTTCCGGAAGAGGCGATCGAGCCCCCGCCCCCCATGGTGACTTCGGTGGATACCTCGTATATCCAGGGCATCGCCAAAATGAACGAGCGCCTGGTGATCCTGCTCGACCTGGCCCGGGTTCTGACACTCCAGGAGCGCACGGAGCTGATCATGGCTCCTGCGAACGCCTGATTGCCCTTACTGGTAGCTGGTATTAACGGTAGCAAAGGATTCTGCCTGATGACAGAATCCTTTTTTTAAAGCGCTCTAACGGTTCTCCCTGGCCTGTCGGCCAGGACAGGCGGATCCCGGTTCTCGCTTTATAATTGAGCAGCCCATGAACGAACGCTCCTCCTTTTCCCGCGGATATCCGATCGCGCTGGTCGCCGCTGTCTTCCTCTCGACCACGGCGATCTTCATCCGCCATCTCACCCAGACGTACGGGATCCCCGCGCTGGTGCTGGCTTTCTGGCGGGACGTCTTCGTGGCACTCAGCCTGCTGCCCATCCTTGCCCTGGTCTGCCCGCGGTTGGTGAGGGTGGAGCGCAGTCACCTGGCGTACCTTGGCAGGTACGGCCTGGTCCTGGCCACCTTCAATTCGATCTGGACCCTCTCGGTCACGCTGAACGGCGCGGCTGTGGCCACGGTGCTGGCATATTCTTCGGCGGCCTTCACCGCCCTGCTGGGCTGGCTGGTCCTCAAAGAGAGGCTGGATTGGGTAAAAATCCTCGCCGTTGGGTTGAGCATTGGCGGGTGCGTCCTGGTCGCCGGTGTGCTCAATCCGGCGGCCCGGGCGACGGGGGTCAATATCAGTTTCTTTGGCATCCTGGCTGGAGCGTTGACCGGGCTATGCTATGCGGCCTACACGCTGTTGGGCCGCCAGGCTTCGCTGCGCGGACTGAACCCCTGGACCACGCTGCTGTATACCTTTGCCATTGCTTCTGTTATTCTCTTGATCTTCAACCTGCTTCCCGGGGGAGTTTTGCCGGGAGCGGCGGCCCGCCCCAGGGATCTCCTCTGGCTGGGGAACGCCTGGGCGGGGTGGGGGGTGCTGCTCCTCCTCGCCGCGGTGCCGACTCTGGCCGGCTATGGCCTGTATAACGTCAGCCTGACTTTTCTGCCTTCCAGCGTCGCCAATCTGATCGTGACCCTCGAGCCTGCTTTCACCGCCCTGTTCGCGTATTTTCTCCTCGGCGAGCGGCTCACGCTCCAGCAGGTCGCCGGTGCAGCGCTGATCATGGCCGGCGTGGTCTTCCTGCGCATCTTTGAGGGGGGAAGGCCGCGGGTTTCCGCGACAGGAAACATTCCTCCCAAACCCGAACCTGACCTGTAACGAAGCGAAGCCAGAGGATTCGCCTCCCTCATCGACCGTAGGGGTCGATCGATGTGGCGACCCGCTCTGCGGCCAGATGTTGATTCAATTTTCGTCTGGGCTAGGACCGGGCGGACACACAGGTCTGCCCCTACGCCCTTCCATCGGAACTATTCCCGAATGTCAAATACCTTATCGATCCGGTCGAGGACGTCCTCGGTGAGCCTGTCCTTGGCCTCGGCGGCCAGGAGGTTCTCGTCGAGCTGCTCGCTGCGCGTCGCGCCGGTGATCACGCTGCTCACCTCTTTGCGGCGCAGGATCCAGGCGATGGCCAGTTGAGCGGTCGTCAGCCCCATCTCGACGGCGATCTGGGTCAGCCCACGGACGGCGCGGATCCGCTCGGGGGTAATATCGTCCTGGACCCAGGTCATTCCATCCAGCGTGGCCCGGCTGCCCCGGGGGATGCCCTCGTTGTACTTTCCGGAAAGGATGCCGTTGTAGAGCGGGCTGAAGGTGGTCAGGCCCAGGCCGTATTCCTTGCACAGTGGGGCTAGTTCTTCTTCCACCCGCTCGCGGTGGAACAGGTTGTACTCCGGCTGCTCCACGCTTTGCGGGATGAGGTTGTCCTGGCGAGAGATACCCAGCGATTGGGCGACCTGCATCCCCTGCCACTCGGAGGTGCCCCAATAGAGGATCTTCCCCTGGTGGACCAGGTCGTCCATCGTGCGGGCCACCTCCTCGATCGGGGTGTCGGGGTCGTAGCGGTGGCAGAAGTACAGGTCGAAATACTCGCTGCCCATGCGCTTCAGCGAAGCGTGGAGTGACTCCTGGATGTGCTTGCGCGACAGGCCGCGCCCGTTCGGGCCGGGCATCGTCGGCCAGAAGACCTTGCTCGACAGGACCAACCCCTCCCGCGGCAGGTCGCGGATCGCCTTGCCCATCACGATCTCGGCCTGGCCATTGGCGTAGACGTCGGCGTTATCGAAGAAATTGACCCCCTGGTCGTAGGCCTCGTGGACCAGGTCGATGGCGCAGCTCTCGTCGATCTGCGCGCCAAACGTCACCCAGGCCCCCAGCGAAATCTCGCTGACCTTCAATCCGGATCTGCCGAGACGGCGGTAGTGCATACTTATATCTCCTCTCCTGACCCAATGCCCAGCGGCTTCCATTTCTTTTCCTGGCCGGTGCGGAGGCGGTGCTGCCCACCGCCGCGGTGGTGCAGCTCGTCGAAGCCCTCGGGCTTGATGAACATCTCTTCGCCGTCCAGCAGGCCGAAGACGCCGCTCTGCCCCGGCTCGACGCGCTTGTTCTGGCAGTAGGGGCAGGTCCTGGGATCGTGGGGCTTGTAATCGATGGGCTCTTCGTAGGTGGTGATGAAGCCCTCGTAGTTGCGCAGAACGATCTTGTGGTCGGACATGCTGATCAGGTAATTGGGCCCGACGGGGATCTTCCCGCCGCCGCCCGGGGCGTCGATCATGTAGGTCGGCACGGCGTAGCCCGAGGTGTGCCCGCGCAGCGCTTCCATGATCTCGAAACCCTTGGCGACCGGGGTGCGGAAGTGGCCGGCCCCCTCGACCAGGTCGCACTGGTAGAGGTAGTAGGGGCGGACGCGGATGCGCACCAGGTCCTGGACGAGCTGGCGCTGGATGTGGGGGCAGTCGTTGACCCCCGCCAGCAACACCGACTGGTTGCCAAGCGGGATGCCGGCCCGGCTCATCCGGTCGCAGGCATCGGCCAGCTCGCTGGTGATCTCGTTGGGGTGATTGACGTGGATGTTCAGCCACAGCGGGTGGAACCTGGCTAAAACATCACAAAGCTCCTGGGTGACGCGCATGGGCATGAAGACCGGCACCCGCGAGCCGATGCGGATGATCTCGATGTGCGGGATCTCGCGCAGCCGGCCGAGGAGCTCTTCGAGCAGGGCTGGCTTGAGCACCAGCGGGTCGCCGCCGGAGAGGAGCACGTCTCGCACCTGGGGGGTGCGCTTGAGGTATTCGATCTGCAGCTCGAACTCGGCGCGCGAGAAGGTGGCGGAGGGGTCGCCGACGATGCGCGAGCGGGTGCAGTAGCGGCAGTAGGAGGCGCACTGGGTGGTGACGAGCATCAGCACCCGGTCGGGATAGCGGTGGACCAGCCCGGGCACCGGCGAGTGGCGATCTTCCGCCAGCGAATCCTCCATCATGCCGGTAAAGGGGGTGATTTCGGCGTCGGTGGGGACGATCTGCTTGCGGATCGGGTCGTCCGGGTCTTCGGGTCGAATCAGAGAGATGAAGTAGGGGGTGATGTCGACGCGGAAGAGGCCGGGGGTGTCGAGCGCTTTTTTCTCGCTCTCGGTCAACGGGAGGACTTTCTCGAAGTCCTCGACGGTATTCAGGCGGTGGCTGAGCTGCCAGCGCCAGTCATTCCATTTTTCATCCGGGACGTCCGCGTACGCGGGGGCGCGCCGGGAAGTGAACGGGGTATTGGCCATTTTTCAGGTCTCCAGTCTAACCTAGAAAGCATTCGGAAGCGAACATAATCTGCCTGCGGATCGGCTGGCGAAAAAAGAAAGCATTGGGCTGGAAAGAGGGGGAGATCCACCCGGGGTCGTAGGGATCACCAATGGGGGGGATCGTGGTCCGGCCGGAAGAGGCCAGCGTACTCAGGGCAGGGATTCATATAACGCATTGTAAAAGTCATTGTAAGAGAAAAGGGATTTCAGGTCAATTGGGGATTTAGTAAGTGTCTGTCCCAAAAATGGTAGGCGAATTTAGCAAAATCGCCCAGGCAGTTTTCCTCCATGAAACAGGCTGGTGAGCTAAGCCACACCCACCCCGGCCACCATCAAACCGCTGGTCATTCCGGACCAGGTTTTGTACCCCC
>DATKLX010000153.1:0-2919 GCA_035542155.1 Anaerolineaceae bacterium | reverse complement strand
GATGGATTGGAACTGGGTCATCTGAGCTTGCGTGAGGCCATCGGTCCCTTTGAAAGCCACCCAGGCCGGGATTCCGTGGCGGCTTTGCTGGTATTGGGCGGTCTCGGGCTGGTGGCATTTCTGGCACATCGCCGTGGTCGGGTGGTTGACGATATATTCCCCCTCGTGCAGCTTCGCGCCGGGGAAGCTCTGGGCCACGGCGTGACAGTCCCGGCAGCCCACTTTGGCCGCCGCCATGTTGCTGTGTCCGAACTGCTCGACGATCCCGGGCGTCGCCTGGCGGTGGCAGGTCACGCAGGGATCGCTGCTGCCGGCCAGGGCGTCCACCCGCGCCGGGCTGGTCAGTCCACCGGACCGCTGGAGGATCAGCACCACCAGCGCCAGCCCCAGCACGAGGACGGTCACCAGCAAAGCGATGACCAGCACTCTGCCCGGTCGACCCGGAGTGGATTGCGAATCAGTTTCGGTCATAAGAATACCTCCTCAAAAAAGGGATATGCTTACAGTGCGAACTGGTTACTCTCATCCAATTTTAACATTGATTGATCGACAATGAGGCCCATCCACCCGGCCGTCCGCATCAGCCAGATTACGGTTCTCGGTTCTCGATTCTCGTTATTATTCAAATTCCACTATTCAATCACATCATTTAGAGAGATAATTGATCATAATAATGGAGAAAGAGGCAAACACAGATGTGGGTGATCAAACGTGCATATGAACCCGCGGAGAAAGAGGATGGTCTGCGCGTCCTAGTGGACCGCCTCTGGCCCAGGGGCATGAAGAAAGAAGACCTGTCCCTCGACGAGTGGAAGCGGGCGGTTTCCCCCAGCCCTGCGCTGCGCAAGTGGTTCAACCACGATCTTTCCCGCTGGGAGGAGTTCCAGCAGCGCTATCGCCAGGAGCTTGAGGCGAACCCCTCCGCCTGGAATGGGCTTTTCCAGGCCGGTCAGGCGGAAAAAGTCACCCTGTTGTTCAGCGCCCGAGACGCGCAGCACAACAGCGCCCTGGTCCTCAAAGAATTTTTAGAGATGCGCCTGCAAAAAGAGCGCTAGCCGTCAGCATGGATTTCTCTGGAGGGTATAAGAGACCTCATGGCATCGGAATCATATTCGCTGGGTATGGTCGGTCTGGGGGTGATGGGCGCCAATCTGTCCCTGAACATGGCCGAACACGGTTTTTCAGTTGCCGGGCTGGATACAGACGTAGAAAAAGCCCGTGCGTTCAGCGCGCACGCACGCTCAGGCGCGTTCAAAGTCCGCGGTTTCACCGACGCGGCTGAATTTGTCCACACTGTGCGCACCCCACGGGCCATCTTCATCCTCGTCCCCGCCGGCCCGCCGGTCGACGCGGTCATCCACAACCTGCTCCCCTTTCTGGAGCAGGGTGACCTGCTGATCGATGGCGGCAACTCCTTTTATAAGGATACCGAGCTGCGCTCGACCACCCTGACCCAGAAAGGCATCCAGTTCATGGGCATGGGCATCTCGGGGGGTGAGATGGGGGCCCGGCATGGTCCCAGCCTGATGCCGGGTGGTCCGCTGGCGGCCTACCCGCTCGTCCAGCCGGTGCTCGAAGCGGTTGCCGCGCAGGTCGACGGTCAGCCCTGCGCGGCCTATCTTGGCCCACGGGCCGCCGGACACTACGTCAAGATGGTCCACAACGGCATCGAATACGGGCTGATGGAGCTGATCGCCGAGAGCTACGACCTGCTCAAGCGCGGCGCAGGCCTGAACGACGACGAGCTTCACGACGTCTTCGCCGCCTGGAACCAGACCGAGCTGAACGCCTACCTGATCGAGATCAGCGCGGATATCTTCACCCGCCCCGACCCACACAGCCGGCAGCGCCTGATCGACGTCATCCTCGACGAGGCCCGCCAGAAAGGGACTGGCATGTGGACTTCGATGGACGCGATGGAGCTGGCCGTGCCGGCGCCGGTCATCGATGCGGCGGTCGCGATGCGCAGCCTGTCGACCTGTAAGGCCGAACGCGAGGTCGCCAGCCGCGCCTTTCAGCGCCCCATCCCCAGCCGCCCCGGCGAGCGTGAAAATATCATCGCTCACCTAAAGGCCGCGCTGTATGTGGGCATGATCCTGACCTTCACCCAGGGGATGGCCCTGCTGCAACGGGCTTCTCAGGTGTATTCCTACCGCTTTCATCTGGAAACCGTAGCCCGCATCTGGCATGGTGGGTGCATCATCCGCGCGGCGCTGCTCGAGAAGATCCGTGCTGCCTTCGCCGCCCAGCCCGCCCTGGAAAACCTGCTGATGGACCCGGCTATCGGCGATGAAGTCTGGAAGCGACAGGAAGCCTTGCGCGGTATCGTCCAACTCGCCGCTGAGCTCGGAATCCCCGCCCCGGCCTTTTCCGCCTCGCTGGCCTATTTCGACGCCTTGCGCAGCCCCTGGCTGCCGGCCAACCTGATCCAGGCCCAGCGCGACTATTTTGGAGCGCACTCATATGAACGGATTGACGAAAAAGGCCACTTCCATACCCGGTGGAGTAAAGAGTAGCCAGAGGAGATTTTAATGTCTAATCAAATAAAACCCCAACCCTCTGTGGTTGTGATTTTCGGCGCGGGTGGGGACCTGACCTGGCGTAAGCTGATCCCGGCATTCTATAACCTGTTCCTCGATGGGTGGCTGCCCGAGGAATTAGCCATTGTCGGCCTGGACGTCAAGCACATGGACCTGGAGGAGCTGTGCACCCGCCTGCGTGAAGGGATAGATCAATTTTCACGCCGGGGAAAGAGCAAAGAGGCCGATTGGAAGCGCTTCACGCAGCACTTCGACTCGTTTCTATCCGGCGATTTTTCCAAACCGCAGATCTACCTGCAGCTTGTCGATCACCTGGCGGAGATTGATCGGAGGTGGAAGACCAAGGCCAACCACATTTTCTACCTGGCCACACCCCCCG
>DATKLX010000152.1:0-19054 GCA_035542155.1 Anaerolineaceae bacterium | reverse complement strand
CTCAGCAGCCTGCGGATCGTGGCTTCGACAGGGGAGCCGTGGAACCCCGACCCGTGGAACTGGCTGTTCGAGACTGTGTGCAAGAAGCAGGTTCCGATAATCAACTATACGGGCGGGACGGAAATCGGTGGGGGGATCCTGATGAGCAATCCTATCCTGCCGATCAAACCGTGCTCATTTTCAGCGCCCTGTCCCGGGATCGCCGCGGCGATCCTGGATGAAAACGGGAAGACGCTACAGGGACAGGTAGGCGAGCTGACCATCCGGGCACCGTGGATCGGGATGACGCGCGGTTTCTGGAAAGACCCAAATCGTTACCTGGAGACCTACTGGTCGCGGTGGCCAGACGTGTGGGTCCATGGCGACTGGGCAGCTGTCGACGGCGATGGGCAGTGGTACGTGCTCGGCCGCTCGGACGACACGATCAAAATTGGGGGGAAACGGCTGGGGCCAGCGGAGGTGGAGGCAGCGGTGGTCTCCCATCCGGCGGTGCAGGAGTCGGCGGCGATCGGTGTGCCGGACGAGGTCAAGGGGAGCCAACTGGTGGTCTTTTGCGTGCTCAAACCCGGGTTTGACCCGGGACCAGCGATCAAAGCTGAGATCTTCAACCGGATCGTCCAATCGCAGGGAAAAGCGCTGGCGCCGAAGGAAATTTATTTCATCCGCGACCTGCCCAAGACGCGCAACGCCAAGATTATGCGGCGGATGATCCGGTCGGCGTACCTCGACCTGGACCCGGGGGATACTTCCTCACTGGTCAACCCGGAAGTGATCGCAGATATTCACCAGGTGCATCAGGCGTCTTTCAGATTAAGGGTCACCGGGCAGTGATCCGAGCCGAGCACCTCGGTGTGGATGGTGACATCGGTAACCCTATCTAAGAGCCCTTTGGAAACCATAAAATAGTCCAATCGCCAGCCGATATTGCGGGAGCGGGCTCCAGACACATATGTCCACCAGGTATAGGCGACCCGGTCGGGATAGAGCCAGCGGAAGGCGTCCACAAAGCCATGCTCCAGGTAGGTATCGATCCAGGCGCGCTCTTCGGGGAGGAACCCCGAGGTGTGGATGTTTTGCCTGGGATGGGCGAGGTCGATCTCGCGGTGGGCGGTGTTGAAATCGCCGGTGACGACCAGCTTTTCCCCGGCAGCATGCATGCGGTCGCACCAGTCGAGGAGCGCGGCATAAAACTCAAGCTTGTAACCAACCCGGTCTAACCCCCTCTGGCCGCTCGGAAAATAGACATTGAGCAGGTGAAAACCATCGTGGGTCGTGCGCAGAACACGGCCTTCGACGTCGAAGCGCGGGGCGCCCAGGCCGATCTGGTTTTGAATGTCTGGAATACGCACAAAGGTAGCCACGCCGCTGTAGCCCGGGCGCTGCGCCGGGTTCCAGATGCTGAAGTAGCCCGGGATCTCTCGAGCCGAGGGATCCAGTTGGGATGGAGCCACCTTGATCTCCTGAAGGCATAGGACGTCCGGTTGGTAGGATTGGACCCACTCGCCAAAGCCCTTGTTCAGCACAGCCCGGTAGCCGTTGACATTCCAAGTGGTGATCTTCATTTTTTCCCAGTTTGCTTTTACCTCTGCCTGTGGTAAACTTATCCTATCAGGTTAGGAGAACATCTATGACTGAACAAACAACCAAAACGATCGTGTACATCGAAGATGACCCCGAAATGATTGATTTGGTAAGCCTGATTTTAAACCGGCGGGGTTACTCCGTGAAGGGTGCCCATGGGGGACGCCAGGGTCTGGATTTTGTCGTGCAGGACAAGCCAGATCTGGTTCTCCTGGACTTGATGATGCCGGACATGGATGGTTGGGATGTGTTCCAGCAGATTAAAGCCAATGATGCGACGAATACAATCCCGATCATTGTGATCACCGCCAAATCGCAATCGATCGACAAAGTCCTGGGGCTGCACATCGCCAAGGTGGACGATTATATTTGCAAGCCGTTCCGGCCCTCCGAGTTGGTAGAAAGCATCGAAAAGGTGCTCTATCCAAAAAAAACGGTTGAAGCAGAATAATCTTATCCCGCGGCCCCGGCTAAACTAAAGGTCGATCGACCCATCATGGGATGCAAGAAGTCCTGATCCGCAACCAAACCCGTCCCTTAATCCAGCCGATCCGGGCTGGTTTTTGCGTTTCTTTCATGAGCCGGCTGCGTGGGTTTATGTTTTCCAAAGAGGTCGGCGAGGAGAAAGGGCTGGTCCTAGTCCAGGAGAGTGAAACCCGATTGGACGCGGCGATCCACATGTTTTTCGTCCCCTTCGACCTGGGCGTGATCTGGATCGACAAGCAGGGAAAGATCGTCGATCACTGCCTTGCTAAAGCCTGGCAGCCGTTTTATATGCCGGCTAGGCCGGCCAAATATATCCTCGAAATCCATCCCCAGCGCCTGGCCGAGTTCCAGACCGGAGACCAGGTTATTTTCGATGCTGCGTAGATGCTTCTCCATCCTCCTCCTGCTTGGCCTCATTCTTCTTCCCCAGCGAGCCTTCGCCCAGGATCCAACCCCTGACCAACCCATCTATATCGTCCAGGCAGGCGACACGTTTTACACGATCGCCATCCGCTTTGGGCTCTCGCTGGACGAGCTGGAGAACGCCAACCCGCAGATCGACCCCAATCGCCTGAAGGTCGGCGATCAACTGGTTTTACCCGGGCTGGAAGGGGTCAAAGGGGTGATCACGGCGCAGGAGATCCATTACGGCGACAGCCTGGTGACCCTCAGCCGGCGCTACCGCATCCCAATCGACGGCCTGGTCAAGCTCAATCACATCACCAGCCCGGCAGAGCTGTACGTGGGCGGCAATGTGATCCTGCCCGAGCCCGATCCCAAGGCAACCTATGGGGAAGCCTCTCTTGCAGCAGACCAGACCTTGCTGGAGCTGGCCGCGAAGAAGGGGACGAACCTCTGGACGCTGGTCGAAGCCAACGGGTTGAAAGGGAGCTGGGATGCCGCTCCGGGAGAATTCCTGGTCTACCCGAGCGAGGGGAACGATACCAACCAGGGTGAGGCGAGCATATACCCGGCGGTCGAATCGATCGAGATCAACCCGTACCCGTTGGTGCAGGGCAAGACCGAGGTGATCCGGATCACCACCCGCGAACCGGTCCATTTTTCGGGGAGCCTGGTCGACCACGAGCTCCATTTTTTCCAGGAGAAGCCAGGCACGTACGTCGCCCTGCAAGGGGTGTATGCCATGTTGGATAAGGGCATATACCCGCTCACGATCCAGGGCGAGCTAGAAAACGACGCAAGCTTCAAGTATTCCCAAATGGTGATTGTCAAGTCAGGCGGTTACGTGCGCGACCTGCCGCTGACGGTGCCCCCGGAAACTCTCGATCCAAAGGTAACCGGGCCAGAGAATGATCAATATTATGCGCTAGCCGCCCCGGCTACCGAAACGAAATATTGGGACGGCGCGTTCGATCTGCCCTCAAAGCTGTTTACCAAAGCATGGTGCCTTGAAACCAACGAGTGCTGGTCGGCGCGCTTCGGCAGCCGCAGATCATATAATGGGGGCCCGTACGACCAGTATCACACTGGTTTGGATATCTTTGGGGGGAAAGGGGTCGAGATCTATGCGCCAGCCCCCGGGGTGGTGGTTTTCACCGGACTTCTCACCGTGCGCGGAAATACGACCCTGATCGACCACGGATGGGGTGTGTATAGTGGGTACTTCCACCAGTCCGAGATCCGGGTCAAGGCAGGAGACCGGATCCAGGCCGGGCAAATAATCGGGTTGATCGGCAATACTGGACGGGCGGAAGGGCCGCACCTGCATTTTGAAATCCTGGTGGGGGGCGTTCAGGTAGATCCTCTGGATTGGCTGGGGAAAGCGTATCCATAGGAATTCAGGAAAGACCGCTAACGAAACTCAAACTGGTACGTTAAGCCTATTAGAAGTCCCGAAATCAACCTTTGAGACGACGGTCGATTCTGTTCCCAGGAGGCGCCAGGATGATGCTGATTTCTCGATCCCGACCCCACAGGCTGTATTTCAGCCTGTTCTGTTTGATCGCGGTGGTTGGTCTATTGTCGTCTTTCGCGGAGCCAGCCACAGTCAAGGCCGCGGACTCCACCCTGAGCCCGGTCCCCTCACCTTATGGCGGCATTTACAAGGCAGCATCGAAACCCAAGCTGACCCTGGGCGAGGTGATGACCTACACCATCCACGTTGAAACCGGTCCTTCTCTCTCGCTCTCTCCCACCTTCCTCGGAAAGGTGACTGACCCGATCCCGGTTGGGTTGGACTACGTCCCGGGATCGGCCAACTATGGCGGCGGGTACGATCCAGAATTGCGCGTCCTCACCTGGACGCAGGTTCCGGTGGGTCCCTCCCCAGCGATTGATCTGACCTTCGAGGTCAAGGATACCGTGCAGGTCGACCAACCCACCCCAGTGGTGAATACCGCCACGATTAGCTTTAATGGGATTGTACTACAGCGGCAGGCCTGGGTGACCCTGATGCCCTCCGGGCCAGGCGACTCTGACCTGGCCGGCTCGTTCAAATCCGCCTCTCCGCGCGTGTTGGGCCCCGGAGAGCAGGTCACTTTCTCGATCCGCCTGCTGAACACCGGAAAGGATCCAATCACCGTCCAGGTGGTCGACCCGGTCCCGGCGATTCTGACCTACAAGGTAGATTCGGCCAACCACGATGGGGTATATGACGCGACGACCAAAACGGTGACCTGGAAAGACGTGGTCGTCCAGCCATACAACGAGCTCCTCCCGGTGGAGCCGGTCACCCTGACTTTCGCCGCCATTGCGCCGCAGGTCTTCCCGGTCAGCAGCTCTGCCGGACTGGTCGTCACCAATACGGCTTTCATCTCCACCAATACCTATTCATTCCAACGCTCGGCGGATATCTTGCTGGTCCAGCGCCCGACTTCCCCCCTGGAAGGCTCCTACAAAACGGCCAGCCAGCGCGCAGTGCTTCCGGGGCAGGAATTCAGCTATTTCATCTACCTGCACAACAGCGCCTCCTTCCCGCTGACCAGCCAGGTGAGCGATCCTCTACCGATTGAGGTGAGCTACATCGACGGCTCAGCCAACGCCGAGGGCGTATACGATCCCGCCAGCCGTACGGTAAGCTGGAGCGATGTACTGGTTCCCGAGGGCTCGACGGCGATGCTGACTTTTCACGTCACCGCCATCAGTCCGCTGGCCAACACGACCCGCATCATCAACACGGCTGCGATTACTGCCGGTGGCGTGACCTTGAAACGCAGCGTCACGGTACGACTGCTGGAGTCCGGAGAAGATCCCTTTCCCCCGGTTGTGAACCGCTTTGTCATCGATGAGAAGGACGTTCAAACCAGCTCAGAAGTCAAGTTGCACATCGATGCCAGCGATAACGTGGGCGTTCGGTGGATGTTCCTGAAAGAATGGCTCCTGGTCACCAATCCATTTCCGCACTGGCAGGAGGTCAAAGCCAGCGGTTGGATCCCTTACCTGGCCGATTACCCATCGAAACTCGACGCGCAGAGCGGGACGCACTTCATGGGCGTGTGGGTGGCGGACACAGCACATAATCGATCGCGCCTGACCGTCAGCGCGGTCGACTTCGCCAGCCTGCTACTCCCCGGCACTCAGGTAGGCGCGGGCAAGATGATCCCTTATCTTGTGTATTACCCGGCCGGCGTGGACGTGAAGGCTGAACTGGATACCCTCTCCGGGGCAGCGCACCTGTTCGTCTGGTACCCGGGAAGCCTGTTTACCCCGGATGCTACCAGCCCCACTCCTTCAAGCAACGTCCAGACCATCACCTTCACCACCCCAACAGCAGGGATCTATCTCTTCCTGGTGCACGGTTTGCAGCCGGCGACGTTCAACCTGAGCATAACGCCCGGCGGTGGCCCGCGACTGCCCTGGCCAATGCCTTACAGCTCCAGCACTGTGGCCAGCGCCAACCTGACGGATGGGAATAGCCAGCTCGAGACTGACGGGCTGACGTTCAACCCGGTCCTGCCGCAGAGCGGCCTGGATCCGCTGGAAAGCGCCCAGGAACCAGACGGTCCTGACCAAATCTTTGTGCCCCTTATCCTGCGCTAATCATCGGATAGCCAGTTGAAACCGATGTTGATTCGAGGCTAAAATGAAGGGGTGCCGGGCTGCCGAAAGCAGTCGAGCGCCCCTTCTCCTAAAACCAGCCTGCGTACCGCGGGAATACCTCCTTTTATTCTTGGATATGGGAGATACACTCAATAACGAAGCCAGGATCGTCGAACGCGCCATCGCAGGCGATTTCGATTCATTCGCCGTGCTCTATTCATGCCACCTGGAAGCCATATACCGCTACATATTCTTCCGGACCGGGGAACCGCAAGATGCCGAAGACCTGACCGAGCAGGTCTTTCTCAAAGCCTGGGAAGCCCTGCCGCACTACCGGCCAGTTGGCAGAAATTTCATCAACTGGTTGTATCGCATTGCCCACAATCACGTTGTGGATTTCCACCGGCGCCGCAACCTGGTTGCGATGGAAACTCTGCGCGATGATATCGATAAGCCCGATCCTGTTCAGGAGGATGCGCTTGAATCCATCATTCAGGTGGAAGAAAGGGAGCGCCTGGCCTACGCCATTCAGAAGCTTCCGGACGAGCACCAGCAGGTGATCCTTCTGCGCTTTATCGAAGGATTGGCGCATGCGGATGTCGCGCGGATTTTGGAAAAATCAGAAGCTGCCTGCCGGGTCATCCAACACCAGGCATTGGCTTCGCTGAGCAAACAATTGGAAGAAGGATTGAAGTAGGGAGGGACGTGGAAAACGAGTGGGATCGTTCCGATAAAATGCTCGATCAGTGCCTGACCGCCATGCGGGAGGAGGGTCGCAGCGTAGAAGACTGCCTTGAGCTTTATCCCGAAAGCGCAGGGGTGGAAAGCCTTCTGCGCACTGCCGCACGGCTCCAGTCTGCCCGCGCGCTACACCCCGCGCCGGGGTTCCAGGGCGAAGCCCTGCAACGGCTGCGCCGCCAGGCGAAGTCAACTTCGCGCCGGCAGGCCTCGTTTTGGCCGGGTCCAGGTCTGGAGCGGAAGGCCCGACCTCTTTCAACCCGGGCGGGACTGCGTCTGGCCCCACTCCTGGCCGTTTTGATAGTGGCTGCTTTGATTGCCGCAGGAATCGGGACCTTCACTGCCGCAGCCCAGACCCTGCCGGGCGATTGGCTCTACCCGGTCAAGCGCGCCCAGGAAGAAGTTGAGCTCAGCCTGGCCCCTGGCAGCGCTGCTCAGGCCGATCTTCACCTGGCGTTTGCCAGCCGGCGCCTCAGTGAAGCGACAGCGCTGGTCAATAAGCAGCCCGATGCTGCGCTCGAGCCGATACTGGCGGATTTCGACCGCCATGTCCAGGCCGACCTGGGTTTCCTATCGCATGGCAGCCCATTGTCGCCCGTTGAACAGGTTAATCTGGCCAACCGGCTCATCCAGGCGACCAACCGTTACGAAATCAGTCTGGCGGCGCTGGCGCCAGAAACTCCCGCCGCCGCGCAAGGCAATCTCGCCTCCGCCCGACAGACTTCACTCAAGGCGCGCCGCCAGGCCGAGCAGGTAATCCAAAGTGGTAGCACCGCTACACCCAGCCGGCCGGCCATAGTCCCCAGCCCTACTGCGACTCCTAGCCAAAATGGCCACGTCGCCAGCCCAATAACGGCTCCTACCCATCCTGCCTTTGTTGCCGGCCCAACAGTCACCCGTATGTCCGCGACTCAGGCGCCAAATCCAACCATCTTGCGCACTCCCTTGCCAACCATCGTCGTTCCCACCCGAACTATGGTGCCGCCAACCCTGCCTTCCAATATCCTGCCGGGACCAGGCGCGACGCCGACGAAAAAACCGACCCCCGCAAACCTGCCCCCGAACGCCGTAGTCACCCAGATCCCATCGAGCGGTTCAGGCGGCGATCCCACCGCCACCCACCCATCGGTGATTATCATTAAACCTACTCCTACGCCGATCAGCCCGCAGCCCACACCCGTCACGAACAACTTTCGAAATGGAAAGTAATCTCATGTATGTGAAATTTTTCATTTTTCGGAGGGATAATTGTACGGTATAATATATTGGTTATTGTGAAATTTGTGTTGATGGATTGAACCATGGGAAGGCCCGAGGCCGAGAATGTCTTTCAATCCAGACGACCTTCGTGAGGCTTGTTCATGGCAATTATCCCGCTTACGCTGCGTTCTGACTACTGGGATACCTTCAAAATTCAAGATTCAGATTTAGAGTTTCTCTACAATTACCTGCTGGAGGCGGAGACGCCGCTGACCTCGCAGGAATTGATCGCGGCGCTGATCTGGGAACGGATCAAAAACGAAAAGAAAGCGCTCGAAAACCAGGTCCTATCTGAAGGCAAAATCTACCTCCCCAAAGACGATTATGAGGTTGGACAGAAGCTGATTTTTCCGGTGTTTCATTGGAAAACCGGCAGGGTCACCGGCGTGCGGCCGGGGAACAACCCCGAGGTGCCGACCTTCAACGTGATCGAAGTCGCGATGGAAGGCGGAGAAAAGCACCAATTCGCGTCGCACCTGGCGGACCACCGGTTGAACGAACCCCTGACCGTTAAGCTCGACGACCCGCTGCTCGACCCGAACCTGGTCATGGAGAGGTACGGTGAAGAGCTGGCCGAAAATCTGGAAGAATCTTTGTCGACAAACCCGGACCTGGTGCGCATTGCGCGCCGCTGGTTCCCCCGAGCGCTGCTCGTGGATGTGAATATCGGCCACCTCAACCTGGCCGAAGCAGTCCTGGATATGATGGGCGGCGGACCGGTCGCTACCAAGACGATCCTGGACCAGATCGAGCTGCCGACCGACGTGAACCTGAAGCTGACCGAGTTCTCGTTGAATCTGGCGCTGCAGGAAGATGGGCGTTTCGACGAGGTCGGCCCAGCCGGCGAGGTGACGTGGTTTTTGAAGCGCCTGGAGCCAGAGCAGGTCCAACAGACTCCGGTTTATCTGCGCTACAATCCGGTCAATTACGACCGCAGCCTGCTGACCCAGGACATGCTGGCCCTGGAGGCCGAGCTGGACGACGAACTAACCCAGACGGAGCAAGGGAAAGCGCCGCAGATCCAGGAAGCGACGATCCGATTAACCTACCCGCACTGGCGTGCGGGCACGCTGCCGATCTCCAACCGGATCCAGCGCCTGTTCCCCACGGCTTATGAATCGCAGCGGATCCAGTTTACGCTGGTACTCGGGGAGGAAGGCCAGAGGGTTTCTGCCTGGGTGGTGCGCCAGAACCGCTACGTGTTCGGGCTGCGGGAATGGTACATAGCGCATAACATCATCCCGGGCTCGCTGATCCACATTCGCAAGAGTAAGACGCCAGGAGAGGTCATGGTCCAGGCAGAGAAACGTCGGCCGACGCGGGAATGGATCCGCACCGTGCTGGTGGGAGCCGATGGAGGGATCGTCTTCGCGATGCTGAAGCAGAACGTGGTCACGAACTTCGACGAGCGAATGGTGATCGCCGTCCCGGACGTCGAGGGGGTGGACCAGGTCTGGGAACAGTCATCCCGCCAGCGGCTCTCGTTTGAAAACGCGGTGACGAATACGATGCGCGAGCTATCCAAGCTCAACCTGCAAGGGCACGTCCACGCCCAGGAGTTGTATTCGGCGGTGAACATCATCCGCCGCTCCCCGCCCGGGCCGATCTTCAGCACGCTTGCCTCCCGCCCCTGGTTCATCCACGTGGGGGACCTGTATTACCGGGTCGACGAGGAAGCCCTGGAGGAGAGGAAAGGATGAGCGAGGTCAAGCGGTACAGCCTGGTCAAGCCAACGGTCAAGACGCCGTTTTTCATCGATTTCACTTGGTGGCGCCAGCACGATAACAACTGGCGAGTATACCTGCACGACAGCCTGTGCCCTGAACACCAGGCGGCGTTCAGCAGCCTGGAAGAGGAGCAGTGTATCGATTGGATCGACCCGGAAACGGGCGAAGTCCAGTCGGTGGATGGGCTGCAGCACATATTGATCACCCACTGTGCGAAGCAGGAGGGATTTGTCACGACGCACACGACAGTGGTGGATGCGGTTTTCCGCACGCTGCTGGCCAACGGGAACGACCCCATGACGCCGGAGGAGCTGTCAGTGCAGATCAACCGGCCGGCGGAGGTCATTCTCAGAACGCTGGCGGGTCCGCAGGTATATAAGGGGATTAGGCCGAGGCAGGGGCAGGGGAAGAAAGAGGAATAATCAAAAAAGCCGCGTTGGTCGCGGCTTTTTCTTATGTGGGGTTGGGGATGCCTGCGGTGACCGGATCGACACGCAGGTCAACCCCTACAACTAACTTACAACCGATTGGTTTACATATACGAAATCCTTGACGTGGTACAATGGTAAGGCGTAAAATTTGGGTGGCGACGCGGCACATACGCGCCTCCGCCCCTGTGGCGCAATGGACAGCGCACCGGACTTCTAATCCGATGGTTGTGGGTTCGAATCCCACCAGGGGCGCTATGATGAAGGTTGAAGCCAGGAGTAAGGGTATGATCGAAAGAACCGGGATAATACAAAATGGGGGAAAAGGCGTAACGCGGTTCGCTCTGGTTAATGGGAGATAATCGTATGATAACCGTTCAGTTCAATCCCAATCCGATCAAGCGCTCAAGAGTTGCGCCGGATGAGCCGCCCTTCCTGATGTCGGGAGTGGTCAACTGGAGGCTGACCGTCCGGCCGCACGTGTGGAGGCCGCCTACCGATATCTATGAAACAGAAGACAGGTTCATCGTGCGGGTCGAAATCGCGGGGATGGCCGAATCGGAATTCTCTGTAACGGTCAACAACAATACGCTGGAAATCCGCGGAAGCCGCTCCGACACGCCCGAGCGGCGGGCGTTCCACCAGATGGAGATCCACTACGGCGAATTCAGCATCGAAGTCGAATTCCCCGGTCCCGTCGATCTCAGTGGGGTCGAAGCGGAATACAACGATGGTTTCCTGCGGGTCAGCCTGCCCAAAGCAGTTCCGCGCCAGATCAGGATTGGGGATTAAGCATGCCAGCCTCTCGATGGAACACAGCCTTGATGAACGATCTGATGAACTGGGCGGCGGAAGATAACAGCAACCTTGCGGAGTTGATCCTGAGCCCGATCCAGACCCGGATCAATCCCCAGGACAGTGAAAGCGGGGAAGCGGAGGCCGGCGGGGAAGAAGCCAGGGAAATTAAGTTCCCGGACGAGCTCCCGATCCTGCCGCTGCGCGGCGTGGTTGTCTATCCGCAAACGGCGGTTCCACTGACGATCGGTCAGCCGAGGTCGATCCGCCTGGTGGATGACGTGGTCGCCGGAGACCGGCTGATCGGCCTGGTCACCTCGAAAAATCCCGAGCTGGAAAACCCCGGACCCGAAGACCTGTACGACATCGGCACGATCGCGACCGTTCACCGCCTCTTCCGCGCGCCAGATGGCACGATCCGCCTGCTGATTCAGGGAATGGCTCGTTTCCGCCTGGGGGAGTTCACCCAAACCGAGCCATACCTGAAAGCGAGGATTGAGTTGCTGCCGGAGACGGTCGAAACAGGGCTGGAGATCGAAGCGCTGGCGCGGAACGCGCGCGACCAATTCGAGCACATCGCCGAGATGATCCCGTCCATCCCGCGCGAGCTGGTCTCCTCGATTGGGTCGATCGAAGATCCACTACAAACGGTCTACACCATCGCCAACTTCCAGCGGATGGAGCACGAAGAGGCGCAGACGATCCTGGAGATCGACTCGACGGTTGAAAAGCTGCGCCGCCTGGTGGCAATCCTAGCCCGCGAGGGTGAAGTGCTCGAACTGGGGCAAAAGATCCAGAACGAAGCCCGGTCTGAGATCGAGAAAATGCAGCGCGAGTACTTCCTGCGCGAGCAGCTCAAGGCGATCCAGCGCGAACTGGGCGAGGGGGATGAGCAGGCCGCGGACGTGGAAGAGTTCCGCAAGAAGATCGAGGCGACCAACATGCCTGAGGAAGCGGAGAAGCAGGCCAAACGAGAGTTGGACCGTCTCTCGCGCCTGCCCACCGCCGCCGCAGAATACGGGGTGATCCGCACGTACCTGGACTGGCTGGTCTCACTGCCCTGGGACCAGGCCACGCAGGACAACCTGGATATCGACCATGCCCGACAGATCCTGGACCAGGACCATTACGGGCTAGAGGACGTCAAGGAGCGGATCCTGGAATTCCTGGCGGTGCGGAAGCTGCGCCTGGAACGGCGGGACGAGCTGAAGACCCAGGCCTCGGAAGATATGATCCGCCGCGAGCGCGAAGGAGTGATCCTGTGTTTTGTCGGCCCGCCCGGGGTCGGGAAAACCTCCCTCGGACAGTCGATCGCCCGCGCGCTGGGACGCAAATTCGTGCGCATCTCGCTGGGAGGCGTGCGGGATGAAGCCGAGATCCGCGGCCACCGGCGGACCTATATCGGCGCGATGCCGGGAAGGATCTTGCAGGCGATGCGGCGGATCGAGACGCGCAACCCGGTATTCATGCTGGACGAGATCGACAAGCTGAGCTTCGATTTCCATGGCGATCCTGCTTCGGCGCTACTCGAGGTTCTGGACCCCGAACAGAACAGCGAGTTCCGCGACCATTACCTGGAGGTGGCCTACAACCTCTCCCAGGTGATGTTCATCACCACCGCCAACCAGTTGGAGACCATCCCTGCCCCGCTCCTGGACCGCATGGAGGTGATCCAGATCGCGGGTTATACCGAGGGTGAGAAGCTGGCGATTGCCACCAATTATCTCATTCCCCGCCAACTCCGTGAAAACGGACTGCGGAAGGACGAAGTCCACTTCTCGGACGACGCCGTGCGTACATTGATCCACCAATACACTCGTGAATCGGGGGTGCGCAACCTGGAGCGCGAAATCGGCGCGGTATGCCGGAAAATCGTCACGCAGATCAGCGAGGGGAATGACGGGCGCCAGGAAATCACGCCCGAGATGGTGCGAAAATTCCTGGGCCGGCCGCGCTATCTCGGCATGGATGAGGAAATCGCCGAGCGAACCTCGGTACCCGGGGTCGCGACCGGGCTCGCAGTGACTACCGTAGGAGGCGAGATCCTGTTCATCGAGGCGACGCGCATGCCGGGCAGTAAAGGCTTCCAGATTACCGGATCGGTCGGGAACGTGATGCAGGAATCGGCGCGAGCAGCGCTCTCTTATGTGCGCTCGCGGGCCGAATCATTGGGCCTGCCGGTGGACTTTTTCGACCACAGCGACGTCCACCTGCACATCCCAGCCGGCGCGCAGCCAAAAGACGGCCCTTCTGCAGGGGTGACCATGGCCACCGCGCTGGTTTCCCTGATCTCAGGCAAACCGGTGAGGGCAGATGTAGGCATGACGGGCGAGATCACCCTACGCGGACAGGTCCTGCCGGTTGGCGGGATCAAGGAAAAAGTGCTGGCAGCCCACCGGGCAGGGTTGCGCACTGTGATTTTACCCAGGCGGAACGAGCCCGACCTGGAGGATTTACCCGAAGAGGTCCGCAGAACTATGACGTTCATTTTTGCAGACACTGTGGATGATGTCCTGAGAAACGCATTAGAACAACCTCTGGCAAAAGTTGAAGAAAAACCAAAAGATCATCGAAGGAAACGGAAAGCCCCTGCGGCTCAACCTGTGGCAGAGCTGCAAACCAAATAACAGAATGCCAAAAATTTTAATCATTGAAGACGACGAAACCATGCTTTCCCTTCTGGAGACATTTTTGCAAATCGAGGGTTTTGACGTAACGGTCTACAGCGGGAAGAATATTGAAAGCCCTTTGAGGGTGATCCGGCAGGAAGTTCCCGAAGTAATCCTGATGGATGTCCATCTCCAGAATGGAAACGGCATGGAGATCACCCGCCAGATCCGCAAGGATCCTGCGCTCAAGCCCATCCGGGTGATCATGACTTCCGGGATGGAAATGAGCCACCAGAGTTTTTCTGCGGGCGCGGATGGGTTTCTGCTCAAACCATACATGCCAGAGGATCTGGTGCGAATGATTCGCAATCATTCCGCCATGTAATAGGACTATTTGATCATTGATGCCAATAAACTACGCAACCAGAAATATATTGAGGAGTCTACCGTGGGGAAAAAACAAAGTCGCGCGAACTTGCAATGGCGCACGATCGATCTTCACATGCATACCCCCGCTTCAAGCGATTACCAACAGCCCGAAGTCAGTTTTTTGGATATCTTACTCCGAGCGGAAGCACGCGGACTGGATATCATTGCTTTCACCGACCACAACACCATCGCAGGATATCGGCGCATGCAGGATGAGATCCAGCAGTTGGATTGGCTGGAAAAACTGAACCGGCTGCTGCCCGAAGAAAGAAACCGGCTGAGTGAGTACCGCCGGCTGACAAGCAAAATCCTGGTGCTGCCGGGAGTGGAGATCTCGGCGACCTTCGGGTTTCACATTCTTGGAATCTTTTCGCCGGAGAAGCCGGTGCGAGAGATCGAGCATCTCCTGCTGATGATGAACATTCCCCCCAACCAACTGGATGAAGGGTCCGCGACGGTGGGGGCCACGCTGGACGTGTTAAGCATCTACCGGATCTTGAACCAGGCCGGAGGCCTGGTGATCGCGGCGCACGCCAACTCGAGCAACGGGGTGGCAATGCGCGGGTTCAGCTTCGGCGGGCAGACCAAGATTGCCTATACGCAAGACCCCAACCTGCACGCCCTGGAGGTTACCGACCTGGAGCAGACTGGAAACCGAACGACCGCGGCATTCTTCAACGGAACCAAGCCCGAATACCCGCGGCGGATGCACAGTATCCAGGGCTCAGATGCTCACCGGCTGGCACTCGATCCAAACCGCAAAAAAAACCTGGGGATCGGCGACCGGGCGACCGACGTTCTGCTGCCCGAGGTCAACTTTGAGGCGCTGCAGGAGTTGTTCTTGAGCAACGATTTTTCGCGCACCCGCCCACACCGGGTTAAAGAAGAACCCGTCTACGATTTCATCCAGGCGGCGATGGAGCAGGGCGCGAACATCATCCAGGATTTCCACGAAAGCATAACGGTACGCGGCGGTAAATTATACGCGATCATCGCCGATATCTGCGCCTTCGCCAACACCAACGGCGGCACGCTGTATCTTGGCCTGACCTGCGACTCGCGAAAGCCACCCCTGGGAATCCAGGATCCTGAGCAGGCAATCAATCAGTTGGAGAAAGAGATCAACAACCGGATCAGCCCTCCCCTGCAGTGCACGATCGATGTGCACGAGCTGAAGGGGAAGAAATTGCTGCGCGTCTTGATCCCCCGCGGGGATGACCCGCCTTATGCCGTGGACGACAATAAAATCTACGTGCGCAACGAGGACGAAACCGGCCTGGCTGTGCGGGATGAAATCGTTGGATTGGTCCTGCGTGGGCAAGAACGCCAGCGCCAGGTTGAAAGGTCGACTGCGCCGGCCGCAGAAAAGGTGAAAGAAAAGCGCATCCCGCAGGCGGCGGAAAGCGAAGCCGGGGAAGACCAGGAGTTGAAGGAGGGCGACCTTTCCCCACGGACCGGGGTGGAGGTTCTTCCTCCCATTGAGCGGGACGGCGCACGTTATTTTACCATGCGAGACCTGCGTAACGGAAACGTGGTGAAGAACGTGACCCGCTCCTCGGCGCGCAGGCTATGGCATTACGCGATCCAGCGCTACCAGGAAGTGGCCTCCGACCCGGAACAGGCGAAGATGACTTGGCAAGGCGATTACGGGCTCATCCGCCGTTACAAACAGGGGAAAACGACGCTCTATGACCTGGCCCAGAAAACTCCTGCCGGGATCCGCTATTTCTTTGGAGTCACGCAGGACGGCATCCACGGGCCATGGAAAATGGTCGCTGGTGAAGAGGAAGCTTAGTGGGGCCGGTCAGCCTGCGAGAGTTCGCATTCCCGGAGGATTATCCGGCGGTCTACAGGCTCTGGTCGCAGGCGGGACCGGGGATCCAGCTTCGCCGGTCGGATGAGGCGGAAGAAATTCGCAAGAAGATTGAAAAGGACCCGGACCTTTTCCTGGTCGCTGAAGCGGAAAGCGAAATCGTGGGGACGGTTTTAGGCGGGTTCGACGGCCGGCGCGGGATGGTCTACCACCTGGCCGTCGCCCCCGCCTTCCGCGAACAGGGAATCGCCACAGCGCTGATGGCGGAGCTCGAAAAGAGGCTGCGGGTAAAAGGCTGCATCCGCTATTACCTGATGGTAACCCGGGACAACCAGGAAGCGATCCGGTTTTACGAGCGCCGCGGTTGCAAAGAAATGACCATCCGCATCTTTGGGAAAGATCTGGATTAATCGGGAAAGATGACCATTCGCGTGGGAATATTGACCATTTCGGACCGTTCGGCCCGCGGTGAGCGAGCAGACCTGACCGGCCCGGCTGTGTCAGAGGAAATCCGGCGCCAGGGTTGGGAAGTGGTCCGGAAGGCCATCATCCCGGACGAAAAAGACCAGATCAGCGAGATGCTGATCGACTGGTGCGATGAGGGAAAGCTGGACGTGATCCTGACCAACGGGGGGACCGGATTTGGCCCGCGGGACGTCACTCCGGAGGCAACAAACGCGGTGATCGATCGGCCCGCTCCAGGATTGGCTGAAGCGATGCGGACAGCGAGCATGAAGGTGACCACGCACGCCATGCTTTCGCGAGCTACTGCGGGATTACGCGGAAGGGTGCTGATCGTCAACCTGCCGGGGAGCCCCAAAGCGGCGGTTGAGAACCTGGGAGTAATCGCCGGGGTGCTGCTGCACGCCGTGGAACTGCTCCGTGAGGACCCGCACGCGGAGGAAGGGCACAGGAAAGTAAATTAAAGGCTTTACAAGCCTTCCTGCAGGTCTTGCCACGTCTCTCAGGGTGGACTATAATCGAACGTTGCAATCTTATGCGAAATTTACTAACTGAGGCTTTAAGACCATGATCGATGTCAATGACCTGCGCAAAGGTGTGACCTTTGAATTAGACAACAGCCTGTATAAAGTTCTGGATTACCACCACCATAAACCCGGGCGTGGAAACGCCACCATCCGGATCAAGGCGCGCGATCTGCGAACCGGGACGACCCTGGAAAAAACATTCCAATCAGGAGACCGCGTTCAAGACGTCCGGCTGGATTTCCACAATGTTACCTACCTGTACAAGGATGGCGGGATATATTATTTCATGGACCAGGAAACCTTCGAGCAGCCCGGAATCAACGAGAGCATCGTCGCGGATAGCGCTGGTTTTCTGAAAGAAGGAATGGAAGTAAAATTAACATTCTACAATGGAGAAGCCATCGATATCGACCTGCCGACATCGGTCGATTTGAAAGTGGTGCGGGCTGAGGCTGCGGTACGAGGGGATACTGCGACGGGCGTCACGAAGAAAGTGCTGACGGAAACAGGGCAAGAAGTAAGCGTTCCGTATTTTGTAGGCGAAGGTGATACGATTCGGGTCGATACACGCACCGGAGAGTACGTCACCCGCGTTTAACAGGATTTGAATAAAGCTTTGCCGAGCAAAACGCCAGACCGGTTTCAGGGGAGTCCGGAATGGGACATCGCTGGCGTTACCACCGTATGTAAAGTCCCTTACCAGGGACTTTTGTTTGGTTAATGGTAGGAAGGATCATATGCGTACACCCGCAGGATTCGAGTGCCGCTTTTTTTATGGAGATTACCGGCGAGGAAAAGGTCACGAGGAATGCCGCTTGTTGGAGGAGTCGCCCACGGCGCAACACTGGACACCTGACTTATGCCGGACCTGCCCGGTCCCTGGCATCACGCGGGCAAATTCCTGCCCCCATTTAGTGCTTCAGGCAACAGTCGAAAAAACCTTACTGGGTCTGCGCAGGCGAGTTAAGGTATCGACTTTTTGCCTGCAAAGTAAACAATTCGTCGTCGAGCCTTACATTGGCTGCGGCCAATGCCATCCGTTGCCAGCCGTTTTTACCCAGGAATCAAATGACCCTGACGCTGCTCCTTGACCTGGATGACACCTTACTGACCAACCCAATCGAAGCTTTTTTGGAAGCGTACTTAAAGGCGTTTTCCAGGCACCTGGATGGAAAAATTGCACCGGACCAGTTTGTCAGGCAGTTGCTGGCTGCCACAAAGACCATGGTCCAGAATGACGACCATTCCCAGACTCTGGAGGCCAGCTTCGACGCCGCATTCTATCCGGCGGTGGGTCTGGAGAAGGCAGAGCTTCGAGAAATCATCGCTTCTTTTTACGAAGAGGTATTTCCGACCCTCCGCAAGCTGACCACGCCCAGGCCCGAGGCGGTGCGCCTGGTCGAGTGGGCCTTTGAAAAAGGATTCCGGGTGGTCGTCGCTACCAATCCCTTATTCCCCAGAACGGCAATCCTCCAGCGGCTGGCCTGGGCGGATCTTCCGCCGGAACAATACCCATTTGACCTGATCACCAGCTACGAGACCTTCCACTTCGCCAAGCCAAACCCGGCCTTTTTCTCCGAGGTGATGGCGCAGATCGGCTGGCCGGTCGGACCGGCGGTGATGGTGGGCAACAGCCTGAAAGACGATATTCTTCCGGCGGCGAAAGCCGGACTGCTCACCTATTATCTGCATGAACAGGAGCCCGCACCAGAGGGATTGGTTGCTGCAACTGGCCCGGGCGGACGGCTCGAGGACCTGCCGATATGGCTGGAAACGCTCGAACTGGAAAATGACCCGGCTTCCATCACGGAACCCGAGGCTGCGATCAGCGCTTTGAAAGCGACCCCGGCAGCCCTGGGAACCCTGACGAAAGATTTAACGCCCGAGGAATGGAAAGCACACCCGCTGGCTGGCGAATGGGGGATCACGGAGATCGCCTGCCACCTGCGCGACGTTGAAGGGGAAGTCCACCTGTTCCGCCTGACCCGCATCCTGGAAGAAACCAACCCCTTTCTGGCCGGAGAAGATACAGATGCCTGGGCTGAAGACCGGAAATATCGCCGGCAGAACGGACCCTTTGCGCTGGCAAAGTTCACCGACTGCCGCAATCAGACAATTTCGATCCTGAAGAATTTTCAACCCCTGGACTGGGAAAGGATTACTCGTCACGCGATTTTTGGCCCGACGACCGTCAAGGAGT
>DATKLX010000151.1:0-13267 GCA_035542155.1 Anaerolineaceae bacterium | reverse complement strand
TAACTCTGCCATAAATTCTTGATTATTGATAAACTTGTTCATGAAGCCTCGCTTTTGGATAAGGATGGTCGTGGAAAACCAAGTTTATCCTTTTCGAGGCTTCTTTGCTTCCGCTTGTCCGAACTCTTGTCCTAACCTCAGAAATGACGGATTGACAATGAGGAAAAGTCGTGAAAGAGCCCTCCATTCTCAAGGGGGGAATGGAGGGCGGGCGAGGAGGGGTTGGGAGAACTCTCAGTCATTCGCCGAGAGGCGGTAAGCCTGGTCGACCAGGTCAGCAAATTCGCAAACATCCGGGTCTTCTGGCAGGGCGCGGGCGATATCGCTGGAGCGGCGGGCTAACTGGGACCAGGTACGCGGGTCGGCGGCGGGATCCTGACGGAGCAGGCCGGCTTGACAACGGGTTGATAATTCGCTAACAATGGATGATCCTGGGCGGGATGTTGGAAGAGATGGCTCTCTTTGCGTGGTGATGGCGCGGGCGGAACCGGTCGAAAAAATCTTGTGATTCTTTGAACAAAGATCGTTATAATTGAATTAATGATTCATTTAATACTCGAGTTTAGACAAAATTAGAGAAACCCGTATATATAGCGGTGCGCAAGCCACTTAAAACCCTACATATGGCGAAAAATGCCAATTTGTCTAAATACGAATTGATAAAAAGAGAGGATAACGATGATGAAAGGTAACCTGGAAGTACTCAAGACATTGAACAACCTGCTTTCAGACGAGCTGACGGCGATCAGCCAGTATATGGTCCATTCCAGTATGAACAGTAACTGGGGCTATGGCAAGTTGCACGACGCAGTGGAAAAACGGGCGATCGATGAGATGAAGCATGCCGAGATGCTCATCGACCGAATCCTGTTCCTGGAAGGAGAGCCGGTGGTCAGTGACCTGAAGAAGATGTGCATCGGCCCCAAGGTGGACATCCAGTTGGCCGACGACCTTGAATCCGAGATTGGCGCTGTGAAAGCTTATAACGATGCGATCAGGCTGGCCGGCGAAAAGGGCGATAACGGTACCCGCGATCTTTTTATCTCAATCCTCAAAGATGAAGAAGCTCACCTGGATTGGCTCGAAACCCAGCTCGAAGAGATTTCGCAGATGGGGATCCAGAATTACCTGGTCATGCAGGTCGAATAGGAAATATCCTGCTCTATGCAAAAAAAGCTCCCGAGGTGTCTCGGGAGCTTTTTTGATTTTTCCTTTGGTTGTCTTGTCTTACACATCCAGATTGCGCACGTCGCGGGCGTGGGTGGTAATGAAGCGGGTGCGCGGGGGGACAGCTTCGCCCATCAGCATGTCGAAGGTGCGATCGGCTTCGGCGGCGTCCTCGATGGTCACCAGCAGGAGGGTGCGGTTTTCGGGGTTCATGGTCGTCTCCCAGAGCTGCTGAGGGTTCATCTCGCCCAGGCCTTTGTAGCGCTGCAAAGCGGCCTTCTCCGCGCTGGAGCCGAGCTCTTTGAGGATACGGTCCTTATCGGCGTCAGTATAGGCGTAACTGACCTGGTTCTTAAAGGCCACCCGGTAAAGCGGCGGTTGAGCGATATAGAGGTGGCCTTCTTCGATGAGGGAGGGCATGTAGCGGAAGAAGAAGGTCAGCAGAAGGGTTCGGATGTGGCTGCCGTCGACATCCGCATCGGTCATGATCACCACACGCCCGTAACGCAGGCTGGAGAGGTCAAAGTTATCGCCGATGCCTGTGCCCAGGGCGGAGATGAGGGCTTTAACCTCATTGTTGCCGAGGATCTTATCCAGGCGGGCGCGCTCGGTGTTGAGGATCTTGCCGCGCAGGGGGAGGATGGCCTGGAAGTGGCGGTCGCGGCCTTGCTTGGCTGAACCACCCGCCGAGTCCCCCTCGACGATGTAGAGTTCGGTCTTGCCCGAATCGCGCTCGGAGCAGTCGGCCAGCTTGCCGGGGAGGGTGAGGCTCTCCAGGGCCGACTTACGGATGACCAGGTCGCGGGCCTTGCGGGCCGCATCGCGGGCGCGGGCCGAGGTGAGGCACTTGGAGACGATCGCTTTGGCGGCGGAAGGGTTCTCTTCGAGAAAGCGGCTGAAAGCTTCGGTCACCACCTGCTGGACATAGGTCTGGACCTCGGGGTTCATCAGCTTGACCTTGGTCTGGCTTTCGAACTGAGGGTCGGGGTGCTTGATGCTGACGATGGCGGTCATCCCTTCGCGGGTATCGTCACCGGAGAAGTTAGGATCGCCTTCCTTGAGTAAATTGGTGCGCCGGGCGTAATCGTTGATCACGCGGGTCGTGGCGATGCGCAGGCCGGTCAGGTGAGTGCCGCCGTCGACGGTGTTGATCGTGTTGGCGAAGGAATACACCGATTCGGCGTAGGCGTCGGTGTATTGGATGGCGAACTCGATGCCGATACCCTCGATTTCTTTCTCAGCGTAGACGACCGGGTGGACCTGCTGGCGGTTGCGATTGAGATAGCGGACGAAGGAATTGATCCCACCTTCGAAATAGAAGGTCATCTCACGGCCCGAGCGCTCGTCACTCAGGTAGATGGTCACTCCGCGGGTGACGAATGCCATCTCGCGGAAGCGCTGCGAAAGGGTGTCGAAACGGTAATCCAGGTCGCCCTTAAAAATTTGCGGATCGAACTTAAAAGTGGTGCGGGTGCCGGTTTTGCCGGATTTATCCCTGGCGATCATCTTGACCGCTTCGAGTGGCACGCCGCGCTCATAGCGCTGGAAGTAGACTCCTCCGTCGCGGAGGACTTCGACCTCGCACCATTCGGACAGGGCGTTGACCGCCGAGACGCCGACGCCGTGCAAACCGCCGGAGACCTTATAGCCGCCGCCGCCGAACTTGCCGCCGGCGTGGAGAACGGTCATCACGACCTCGAGGGCGGATTTTTTCTTGTCCGGGTGAATATCCACCGGGATGCCGCGGCCGTTGTCCGTGACGGTCACGCTGCTATCAGGGTGGATGGCTACCTCAATGCGGTCGCAGACCCCGGCGAGAGCCTCATCGATCGAGTTGTCGACGACTTCATACACGAGGTGATGGAGCGCTTTTAAATCTGTACCGCCTACATACATACCAGGCCGGCGGCGGACTGCTTCCAGTCCTTCCAGGACCTGGATATCTTTTGCACCATAAGAAGTGGTTGGTTTAATCGTTTCAGTCACAACATCCTCCAAACGAACGCTACCCACACGAAGACCATCCCCTTATCTTATTATCATTTCCTGGTATTCTATTTCTACTTCTAAGGATCCTATGGAGCTTGAGGAACTTGCGGTTGAGCACCCAGCTTGCTCTGCAAGAATTCCTGCACCCATCGGTTGGCATCGCGGTAATAGACGTAACTGGCAGCGAGGAGAGCGGTAGTCACGAAGGCATGTCCGGCAACCCCCACCAATCCCAACCAGGAACTCGCCGGCGGGGTCTGCCAGAGCAGGTTCAAACCCTGGCTGAGGACAATGACGCTCAAAATGAAAAGCCCGGTTCCAGGGACAATAAAGCGCACCAGGCGGACGCTGGTCAGCATAGAACGCCAGGCGTTCTGGTGGTAGATGAAAATCCCATGGGGTGAGAAAATGAGCGGGACCAGGATCCAGACGAGGAGCAGGGTCAGGAAGAGGAAGGCGATCTGGGCAATCGTCGTGCTGATCAGCGCAAGGAAGGACAGTAAGATAAAAGATGGGATCAGGATCACTGCCAGCAAGACCACGAGCGAGAAAGCGAGCAGGTACACCTGGACCACATCCCCGATTTCCTGGCCCAGATTGTATGGGATATTCTGGCCGGGGATCACCTTGGCAACAGCGCCGAAATAAAGACTGCCCAGGAACAATCCAATTACGGTGAAGAGGACCCAGAGCCCGAGAGCAACGCTGCCCGAGCCAATGCTGATCATCGCCGGTTCCCCGAAGGGGGAATCGATGGGCTGCGTGCTGGACATCAGGCTGGAAATCCCGACCGGGAATGTACGCAAAGCGCTGGCGATGTTAAAATGTTCGGCCCAATTCATCCAATACGGCCCACCCGCTTTGAGAATGTCATCCATCTGGGGCGACTTGAACATCGGGTTGCTCGCCAGCTCGTTGAGCGCGCGGGTCACAATCGGCTTAATCTGAAAATGGGGGCCCAGCCATAGAAACAGGTCCAACACCACCGGGAAAAGGATCAAGGCGATGTTGGATGCAATCGCGTCAAACCCTCCGCGGAGGGCGGCGATAAACTGCGGCTGGGGAGCCTGATTACTGCGGGGAACGGCACTCATACAAATTTTGATTTTACCACATTTGTTCGAACTATCCCGGAACGGTAGAGGTATCTCATTGGAAAGCGGCGTGAAAACCAGGGGAGAATCGGTTACAATCCATTTATATTATGGAAGAACATCGGTACTTACCGGATTCGAACCGGATGAGCGTCCTGGCTGCCACGGTATTACTGGCATATGCAGCTACCCGGTTTGTCGAACTGCCCAACCAGGAAGTATCGTTTCAGGCGCCGGGAATATTTCTGAGTTTTCAGCTCAATTTCCAGGTTATCGTCTCGTTCATTGCAGCCGCGCTGGCCGCTGCAGGAATGGACTGGCTGATCAGCGATCACCCGGCATTCACCGATCCGCACCACTCCATAGCGCAGGAGCGCGGTTCCCATTTCCAGCACTGGCTGCTCCCGGCGCTGACGGCCTGGGTCATCGGCGTACCACTGAGCAACCTTCCCGATGGGCCGGCCTGGTGGGTGGTATTTGCCCTGGGAGGGATCTTGCTGATGGTGGTGTTCCTCGCAGAATACATCGTCGTGGATCCATCGGACATTCGCCACCCGCCTGCAGCGGCTGGGCTGACCGCGCTTTCTTTTGCCCTGACGTTAATGCTGGCTATCGCGGTGCGCGCTTCCAGCCTGCGCCTGTATCTCGTGCTGCCGACGCTGGTGACGGTAGCCAGCCTGGTGGCATTACGCACGGTTTATCTGCGGACTGGTGGAAAATGGGCGATTGCCTGGGCGATCGGGATCGGCCTGATCATTGGGCAGGTAGCAATTGGCCTGCATTACCTTCCTCTCCGTCCCATCCAATACGGTCTATTGATTCTGGCCCCGCTTTACGCACTGGCCAGCGTGGCCAGCCTGGCGCAGGAAAATGTGCCGTTGCGGCGGGGGGCGGCTGAACCGGTCATCATGCTGCTGGTGCTGTGGGGTCTTGCATTCTGGTTGAAATAAATGAGCGAATCATCCGGTCTTCTTCTGACGGAGGCTATCCTGGCGGAGATGCGCGAGCACGTGGAGCGGCTATGCCCCGAAGAAGCCTGCGGGTTGCTGGGCGGGCTCGAAGGCCGGGTGTCCGTGGTGATCCCGGTCTCCAACGAGCTGCACAGCCCGCTGCGTTTCCGGATGGACCCACGCGAAATGCTGGCTGCTTTCAAGCGCATAGAGCAGACAGGCGAAGAACTGGTGGGGATCTACCATTCGCATCCTAAGGGGCCGGCGGTCCCTTCGCCAACCGACCAGGCCGAATTCGCTTACCCGGGGACGATCTACCTGATCTGGTCGCCCACCAGCCAGGGAGACTGGCAGGTGAGAGGCTTTTCTCTCGACGGTGGTATAATCCAGGAGGCGCCGCTCGCCATTATGGACAGTAACTTATAACTCCATCCGGTGTTCTCATTTTTATCAACGAGGTTTCATGGAGACTTCATTTTTTCCAGGTATCCTGCTCATTTCTTATTGTATTGGCTCTATCCCGTTTGGACTGATATTTGTACGCCTGATCTCCGGGAAGGATATCCGCAAGGTTGAGAGCGGACGGACCGGAGGAACGAACGCAGTGCGCGCAGCGGGATACGGCGCAGGCCTGGCGACCGCTGTGATGGACGTGCTTAAGGGGGCGTTTTCGGTGTGGCTGGCGCGATGGCTGGCCCCCGGGTACACCTGGCTGCAAGTACTCGCTCCGATGGCAGCGATCCTGGGCCACAACTATTCGGTCTTTTTACTGGAACGGGGTGAAGATGGGAGACTGCACTTCCGCGGCGGCGCAGGCGGGGCGACGTGTATCGGGGGGGCCATTGGTCTGTGGCCGCCCAGTATTT
This sequence comes from Anaerolineaceae bacterium, assembly GCA_035542155.1. Classification (GTDB taxonomy): domain Bacteria; phylum Chloroflexota; class Anaerolineae; order Anaerolineales; family Anaerolineaceae; genus DATKLX01. The sequence continues at coordinate 7,201 of DATKLX010000151.1, read as the reverse complement.
TAATCATCGTACCGCTGGCAGGGGCCATCTGGTATGGGGTCGGTTATGCGTCCGTCACAACCATATCCGCGGCACTCATCGCCGGCATCATTTTTGCGATCCGGGCAGCACAGGGCTATTCGCCCTGGCTGTACGTTTTTTATGGTGTTCTTGCCGAAGTCGTGCTCGTCTGGGCGCTGCGGCCGAACATTCAACGGCTGATCCAGGGGAAGGAGCGCCTGATCGGCTGGCGCGCCAGACACAAAAAAACCGCAAGCAGAGGAATCTGATTTAGAAGGTTTAATCTTCGGTTAGCGGGATTTTTACTTCGCTGGATTGTTCTTCATTGAGGACCTGACGGTAGAGCGCCTTGAGGTTGCGGCGGTGAAGCTCTTCCGCCAGGCCACCCAGGTATACACGGCTTTTCCCACAAGATTCAATATCCACCTCAGCCAGGGCATCCAGGGGATTTTTTCGCTTGGCTGCTGAACGAACCGCCTTGCGAATGCAGGAGATATAGGCAAGGTTTTCCTTGACCGCCTGATCGATCTCACCGCGCAAGATGATATCGCCGTGTCCCTGGATGATATTTTCGAGGCCCATCTTGCCAATGCGCTTGATCGAGGTGGTGAGATCTTCCACATCGCCATCCACCACGTATGGAAGGGGAAGGAAGGCATCCCCGGCAAAGAGGACGCGATCTTCTTCGACGAGGATCGAAATACCATCCTGGCTATGGCCTGGGGTGGGGAAGAGAGTCAGATTTTTCTTACCCACACGCAGGGTAAGGCTGCCCTGATCGAAAGTCAGATGAGGAGGGACGATTTTGATCTGCTTGAAAGTATTGTTCAACCGTCGGGCGGATTCCAGGGCAGCGGGCCCACGCTCCACCAGTGCTTCGCGGCAGAGGGTATGCCCGATCACGGTTGCGCCGGGGAAGAAGCAGTTGCCCCAGCAGTGGTCCGCATGATGATGGGTATTGATGACGTAGCGGACCGGAACGCTGAGCTCATCTTCGACAAATTCCCGCATTGCGAGCGTCTCTTCGGGGAGAGCAAGGGTATCGATCACAACTGCCCACTGGGGTCCGGCAACGACCCCGGCAGTAACCTGCGCATAGATTTCACTTTGAAACCAATAGACATTTTCCGAGACACGTTCGCGTTGCATACAACCTTCCCGACGATAAGATGCCTCAAGAATAGCATAAATAATATTAAAAGTCAAAAACCCAGGTAAGTAAGGGGGGTCACTGACCGCTGCGGTTCAGGAACAGATACCAACCAGCCGACAGAACGCTGCCGAATCCTAAAATGAACCCAACCAGCAAACTGATGAAATCCATTGGCCGTGGTGGGGTCTGGAAACGTTTTCCGCCCGAGCCATGCGTGGGGCTGCCGCCAGGGGCAGGGGTCTTGTCTGGCAAAATACCCGGGGTGGCATGAGTGGACGGCGTTTCCGCAAGGGAGACCTGAGAAGCAGTCCCCGTCCCGGAAGTTCCCGGCTTTGGGGTGAGGGTTTGTGATCCGGCCGGGCCAGTCGGGCTACCCGAACCGGGGGTAGTCTCCTCAACGGTGGGACCGGGGTAACCAGGCACCTGAGCGGTTGGGGTTTTAGGGGCCGGATAACCGGTACTTTCCCCTCCTGTTCCGGGAGCGGGATAGTTGCCCTGAGTTGGAGTTCCGGTGTAAAACCGGGTAGGCGTGCGAGTCGGCGTGCTCGTGCGAAAGATATACGGGGTGTACGTCGGAGTATTGGTCCGGTATGTGGTCGGCGAGGGGGTCCTGGTAGGAGTGCGGGTTGGGGTAATCGTCGGGGTGCGGGTTGGGGTAGGGGTGAAGGCATTTTGAATCCCAACCACAAAGGGGACGAAATGCAGATCCGTCGCAAGATTGGGCCTGCCTGAGCTGTCAACGCTGAGGTGGATCTCATTGTTGGGGATGTCGCAGGCGGTTTGCTGGCCAGATGCCCCGTTCGCGCCGCTTCCGGCGGGGTTTTGCCCGGTGGTATCCCAGCCGTCAGTCACATTTGCGGCGGGATCGTACCACCAGAGCGGGTAGAGGGACATCGTGCTCTGGTTGCAGTAGGCGTTGGACTTGATCAGGTCGATACAGCCGGAGCCCATGTAGTTGTATTTAAAGAAAAGCTCAAGGGAATTGGATGGGGTTGCGCCCTGGGCGAGGAAGATATCCCAATAGTTGCTGCAGGGACTGATCGCCTGCTGTCCGGCGCCAAGGAAAGGCACGTTCAGGTTGCTGCCAGCGCCGTGGTTAACAATAAAGAGATCAAAATCGGCGTGATCATCGGAACGCATCAGCCCAATCTGGTCATTAAAATAATATTTTTTGTCGAGGAAAACGGTCACCCTCAGGGCGTCGAGTCCAGGCAGGTTGGCCCGGTGCTGAACGGGCGCGCCCAACCTTTTGCCATCGCTGGCGGTGCAGTGCGACGCGCCGGCAGCGACATTGACGCCCGAACCCCAATAGTTGTGATTTACATCGCCGCGGTTATTACACTCTACCTGGATGCCGCTCTGGTTCCCATAGAAGTTATTGGCCACGGCGCTCAATTTTCCGGTCGGAAACGTGCTGCCCGCATTCCAGATCAATGCCTGACCGGAATTCCCAGTGATGTGATTGAAGCGCAAGGTGACACTTCCAGCCTGGTCGGCAATGGTGATCGCGTTTTTCCCATTCGTCAGGTCGTTGGCGTCCAGCACGACTTCGACCGCTCTATCGGCCGTATTGATGTTGACGAGATCCCGGCGGGTGTTCGCACAGGTGCTGCCCCCATCGATGTGCAAATCTTTAACAATCACCCCATCGCCCAGGTTGAAAAAGGGGTTCGCGCAGACACTCCCGTTGTAGGTGATGGCGGCATTGTTCAGTCCCTGCAGAACGAGAGGCTGGTTAATCGTGATAGCGTTACTCTTGATGTTGTAGGTACCCAGGATGTTGATGGTCGATCCGGCGGCAACCGCGTCAACGGCATCTTTCAAGCCGGTCCCGATTCCGTTGGCCAGATCCCCGCCGCTGTCCACGTAGCAGGGCGAATTGACCCCACACGACGAGGGATTATCGGTGACATAAACGGTGGTCGCGGTAGGAACGATGGGGAGGCTGATGAAGGTGTTGGTGGTGCGGTTCCAGGTGGGAGGAGGGGTCCCACCCTGGGTGGAGACCTGCTCTTCGACCTGGACGAGAATGGTACCGTTCGTGGCGGCGGTGTTTCCGATCCGTAGGGAAAAATCCAGGGTATCCCCAAAGGCGCCGGCGGGGATAGCAGCATTGGCTCCGCCGAGGAGGGTATGGTTGGCCGGGTTAGCCTCGCAATGCGCGGTCGCCTCAGGACCGGTGTTGGTGTAGGTTGCGTTCGTGACGCCGCCTTTATTGGCGATCGAAAACCCGGTGGAATTCCAGGCAGTCAGCGTATACACGCAGACCTGGACATTGGGGGTCAGAACCGGATCGAACTGGTCGAGCGTATAATCTACATGGAGGCTAAGGCGCTGACCCGCGGCACAGCCGTTGGAAGGGCAGGCCAGTGGACTTGTCAGGGTAACGACGCCATCCGCGGGCGCGATCACAGCCCACGCCCAGGCCGGTGGATCCTGATAGAGGATCGCCGAGCCAAAAACAAAACCTGACAACAGAATGAGGCCAAGCATCAGCCGTCTGATCATGCTCTCGATCCTGACCCAATGACGCTCCTTGCGCACAACCCCCTGGATGAGTGAGTTCCAATGATGGATGAAGCAGATCTAAAAATTATACCATGGGTTATTTTGTGCTAGAATTTTGGTTCATTGGGAATACGCGTGAAGAGGCCCCCAAATGCGGGGACATACCGCGGCGGATCCCAAAGAGCCAGAATTTCTTTGACCGACGCTGGGCTGAGGCGGCGGGTTGAAGAGGGGAAGTATCGCGTATGATGCGTTCGTTTCTGATCTCCTTATCGAGGGCTGAGTGGGCACGGCGGATGATGACCCGCCTGAGGTTCGTGCGCCGGATGGCGAGGAGATTTGTGGCCGGGGAAACGCCAGAAGAAGCCATCCAGGCGGTCAGCGAGCTGAACGGGCGGGGTATTCTGGCGACGCTCGACCACCTGGGGGAAAATACACAAAGCCTCGAAGAGGCCCACCAGGCGACGAGACAAATATTGGCTATTCTCGACGAGATCCAGCGAGCCGGTGTGCAGGCGAACATATCGATCAAGCTCAGCCAGATCGGGCTGGCCCTGGACCATTCCGCCTGTCTGGATAACCTGGGAGAGATTCTGGAGACGGCCGGGAAGCTCCAGAATTTCATTCGCCTGGATATGGAAGACGCGACCTTAACAACGCGGACGCTGGAAATATATGCCCACTTCCGGGATGCCGGGTACGAAAACCTGGGAGTGGTCATCCAGGCATACCTGTACCGGAGCGAGGAGGATATTCGCAGCCTGGGGGCTAGAGGGGCGCGGGTGCGGCTGTGTAAAGGCGCATACCAGGAGCCGGCGTCGATCGCATTCCCCAAGAAAGCGGACGTCGACGCCAATTACGACCGCCTGGCCGGGCTGCTGGTGAACCAGGCGCTGGAAGCCTGTTCGCCGCCGATTAGCGCGGACCGGCGAACTCCACCGATCCCGGCCTTCGCGACCCATGATCCCCGGCGGATTGCCCACGCTCGCGAGGCTGCCGGGAGGATGGGTCTTCCCATGGAAGCGGTCGAATTCCAGATGCTCTATGGGATCCGCCGCGATCTGCAGGACGAACTGGCACGCCAGGGGTATCCGGTGCGGGTTTACGTGCCATATGGAAGCCACTGGTATCCTTACCTGATGCGCCGGCTGGCGGAGCGCCCGGCCAACCTGTGGTTCTTTGCCGCGAACTTTTTGCGCAAGTAGGAGGAATGCGGATATGGATCCAGCCCTTCCCAGCTCCGACCCGCCCCCGCTGGCCCTCGTCACCGGGGGAGCCAGGCGAATCGGGCGCGCCATTGCCCTGGCGCTCTGCCAGGAAGGCTATGCCATCGGCCTTCATTTCAACACATCGAGCGAAGAGGTCCGCCAGACGGCTGGCGAGATCCGCCAGCTTGGCAGGGAAGCCTATTTGATTCAGGGGGACCTCACCGATCCGGAACAGATACGAGGGATGTTCCGGGAAATCGACCGCCTCCCGCGCAGGCTGGGAGTGCTGGTCAACTCCGCCAGCCGCATGGAACGCGCCGATCTACTGGAGATCAGCGTGGAAAGGTGGGATGCAACCCTGGCATTGAACCTGCGCGCCCCGCTGCTATGCGCCCAGGAAGCTGCGCGGAGGATGGGGGAGCAGGGCGGGGCGATCATCAACATTACAGACGCCGGCGCTCATAAAGTCTGGACAGGATATCCCGCCTACACGGTGAGTAAGGCCGGCCTGGAGACGCTGACTCGCCTGCTGGCGCGTACGCTAGCCCCGCGGATCCGGGTCAATGCGGTTGCGCCGGGGATGATTCTGCCCTCCGAGCAAGCCGGAGTCGAGGAATGGGAGCGCCTCGTGCGGCAGCTCCCGTTAAAACGGGCCGGCTCAACGGAAGCCATCGCCAGGGCAGTTGTTTTTTTGCTTCAAAACGAGTATATTACCGGACAGACGCTGGTGATTGACGGCGGTTACCAGCTCCTATAAAAGTGAGTGTGCATGAAACGACTTTTGGATCTTTTGCCGGCGCCCCTGGTCCAGTTCATCCACCTGACCAGACCGTTCTTCCTCCTGGGAGGATTTCTGTTATACGCATTGGGCGCAGGATTGGCGCGCTACCTGGGGCACCCCCTCGATTGGACGGCTTACTGGCTGGGGCAGGGCTGCGTGACCATGCTGCAGCTCAGCGCGCACTATTTGAACGAGTACTATGACGCCGATATTGATCAAGAAAATCCCAATCGAACCCTTTTCACGGGGGGAAGTGGCGCCATGGGACTGCCCAAACGGACCGCGCTCCTGGCGGCGCTGGCCTGTCTCACGGTGGGGGCGGTGTTTACTGTTTTGCTTTACCGTGATCATTATTTGAACGGGCCAGCGCTGGTGGTCCTCGCATTTGCCTTTTTGGGTTCTTTCTTCTATTCCTCGCCGCCCTTCCGCCTGGTCTCAACCGGCTACGGTGAACTGACCACGTCGATCCTGGTCGCTAACCTGGTACCGGCCTTTGCTTTTCTCCTGCAAACCGGCGAAGTCCACCGCCTGCTGGCAATGGTGACTTTCCCGCTGACGTTTCTGCACCTGGCGATGCTGATGGCCTTCTCACTGCCCGATTATGGCACGGATCTGAAGTTCAACAAAAAGACCGCCATGGTACGCCTGGGTTGGCAGCGCGGGATGGGCCTGCACAACCTGCTCATCCCGCTCGCCTACCTCGTCCTGGTCCTGGCCGTTGTGCAGGGGATGCCGATGCGCCTGGCCTGGCCCGGGTTCCTGACCATTCCAGTGGGGATCTTCCAAATCTGGCAGATGAACCAGATTGCCGAGGGCAAAAAGCCGCGCTGGCAGCTATTGACCTTCACCGCGCTTGCCCTGTTTGGGATGACCGCCTATTTTCTGACGCTATCTTTCTGGACGGGTTAACCGGGAATGGGACTCCTTCCCGGATGCCCTGTTAAAGCACCGCCGGGAGAGTTCTTCTCCTGATATCTTTGCCACTATTCACAAATCACAATCATATGGAGGAAAGAATGCCTATATTCGCTGGTCAACCGGCTCCTGAGTTCTGCCTGCTCGATGAAAACGGGACCCGACGATGCCTGTCCGATTACCGCGGCAAATCGGTGGTTCTATATTTTTATCCGAAAGATGATACGACCGGCTGCACGACAGAGGCCTGCAATTTTCGGGATGATTACAGCGCCTACGATCAGGCTGGCGTGGTGATCCTCGGGGTGAGCCCGGATTCGGTCAAATCCCACACCAGATTCAAAGACAAGTACCAACTGCCCTTCACGCTCCTCGCTGACGAGGGCCACAAAGTGTGCGATCTATACGGCACTTGGGGGCCCAAGACGATGATGGGCAGGCTATACCAGGGGGTTTTACGCACCACGTTTTTAATCGACCGGAACGGCCAGATCCTCAAGGTGTACGAGAAGGTGAAACCAGCCGAGCACAGCAAAGAAGTCCTGGCCGAGCTGGGGGTCAAGGCTTAAGCCGGAGGGCAAACGAAGACCCCGAACCAGCCGGGCTATCTCTCCGGCTGGTTCGGGGTCGATCGAT
>DATKLX010000150.1:0-16560 GCA_035542155.1 Anaerolineaceae bacterium | reverse complement strand
TAACTCTGCCATAAATTCTTGATTATTGATAAACTTGTTCATGAAGCCTCGCTTTTGGATAAGGATGGTCGTGGAAAACCAAGTTTATCCTTTTCGAGGCTTCTTTGCTTCCGCTTGTCCGAACTCTTGTCCTAACCTCAGGGTCTTCTTATTGACAATATCCTCTCAAAACCTTATGATTGGTGCTTGACCGGATCATTCTCAAGGAAATCGCATGGGTTCCCTGTCCGATACGCCAAAAGTTACCATTGTTTCTCCCTCCTATAACCAGGCCGCCTACCTCGAAGCTGCCATTCGCTCGGTGCTGGCCCAGGATTATCCGGACATCGAGTACATCATCGTCGACGGCGGCTCGCAAGATGGAAGCGCGGAGATTATCCAGAAATACGCCGACCGTCTGGCCTGGATGGTCTCCGAAAAGGACAAAGGCCATGCCGATGCCCTGAACAAGGGCTTTTCCCATGCGACCGGCGAGATATTCGCCTGGCTGAACTCTGATGATGAATACTACCCCGGGGCGGTTTCCGAAGCGGTCGCCTTCTTGCGCGACCATCCCCGGGCCGGGATGGTCTACGGCGATGCGAACTTTACTGACCTTGCTGGCAAGGTGATCGGCCAGTTTGCCTCCCGCCAGACCGATTACCGTCGCATGCTCCAGGGCTCGGTCCATATCCCTCAGGCCACCACCTTTTTCCGCGCCGACCTGTGGCGGCAGGTTGGGCCGCTGGACCTCTCCTACTTTTTTGCCTTCGATTATGACCTGTGGGTGAAACTGGCCAAAATCTCTGAGATCTGTTATGTTCCTCGCCTGTGGGCCAACTTTCGCATGCACGACGCCGGGAAAAGCGTCAAAGATGATGTAATCTGTTACCAGGACATGCAGCGCGTCTTCGAACGCGAGACTGGGCGGACCTTCTCTGGCCTGCGCGTACGCTGGTACGTCCGCCGCCTGTTCTACGCCTGGCTTCCCTGGCGGGTTAAGCTTTGGCTACGAAAGGCAGTAACGTTTTAATCGCTGTTCCAGGTCGAAAATCCATTTCTCTGCGTGGGACAACCGGAAAGCAATAGAATCATTGAACCCAGTTACGAGGGAAGATGGTCAATGCTCAAAAAACAGCTTCGCAACCGCACCGTCTGGATTGAAATCTTGCTGCTGGTCCTGGTGACCTGCCTCGGATATCTTCCCAATTTAAGCCAGGCAACGATCTTTCGTGATGACTGGTATTACACCATGGACGGTCTGCTGGCTGGTCCAGGCGTATTTCAGACCATGTTTTCGATCGATCGCCCCGCCCGCGGTTTGTTTTTTCAGATCTATTTTCAGTTGTTTGGGATTAATCCCGCGCCATATCATATCGCTTCCTTCATCTGGCGTTTGTTAATGGGTCTGGCTGCTGTGTGGTTTCTCTACCTGCTTTGGCCTAAGCGCCGGCACATCGCCTTTTGGATGACGCTTCTCTTCGTTTTATATCCGGGATATACACGTTGGATGGAAGGCTTCGAAAACCAGCCCAAGGTTTTCGCCCTTTTTTTAATGATGCTTTCCTTTGCCATGACGCTGAAGGCTATCCAGGAAACGCGCCCTTTGCCCCGGACTCTTCTCTGGCTTGGTTCAATCCTCTCTGGTCTGGGCAATTTGTTTTTAATCGATTACGCAATCGGGATGGAAGTTTTTCGTTTTTTTTGTGTGGCAGTCTATGTGAATCGGGACCGGCATGGGACCTCTCTGCTTGAAAAATGCCTGGCAGCTTTACACGCCTGGTGGCCGTCCATTCTCATTCCGGGTATTTTTCTGGTTTGGCGTCTCTTTTTCTTCCACAACGCGCGCACTGAAACGGATATTGGGATCCAGGTTGGCCGCCTGGCTGTCTCTCCCTTGCGGACCCTTGCAAATTGGGTGATCCATTTTTTCCAGAGCCTGACCAACGAAGTATTGATTGCCTGGGCAGCGCCCTACGGACAACACCTTTTTGAGCAGCGCTTAAGAGTCATCGCGATTGGCCTGGCGGTCGTGACTCTTACCACGCTTTGCATGCTGGCAGGCGGCTACCTGCTGCAAAAAATTGGTCCTCGTGAAGATGATCCTCTGCCTGGAAATGGTTCTACGCCTACAGGCTGGCAGATTGAAGCGATCGGGTTGGGCCTGGTCGGCGTCGTTTTCGGTGTTTTACCGATCATCGTTGCCAACCGGTATGTGGGTTTCGGAGCATATTCTCACTACTCACTGCCCGCTTCGATTGCGGCAGCGATATTGGTCGTCGGTTTCGTTGGTCTGCTGAAAAACTATCCGGCCAGGGCGTTGGCCGTCACGGGGCTGGTCATGCTTGCCGTTTTAAACCAATATTCGGCTTCCTACCTGGTTTTGTTAGAAGAAAAATCGGTCGCGAATTTTTGGCACCAGGCTGCCTGGCGCATGCCTCAAATCCAGCCGGGGACAACTCTGGTAGTGAATTATTATGGGTTCACTTATGGCGAAGATGTCGACGCGGTCAACGGTCCTGCAAACCTAATCTATTACCCGCAGCCCACCGGACAGATACCGGTCCTGTACCGGCTCAATGGGACCAAACAGTACGACTGGTCGGTTAAGGAGTTTCTCGCAGGTGGAAGTGGCTTCAGCGGATATCGCACACACTACGGACTGGTGGACTATGGCAATATTCTGGTGATGACCCAGTCCGATCCCACGGCTTGTGTGCACGTCATTGATAGTCGTTGGCCCTGGTTTGCATATGACGATCGAGACCAGATGATGCTGATGGGTCCGTCATCCCGGGCAAAAAACATCTCGACGACCGGAAGCCCACCCAAGCTGGACTCGCGTATTTTCGGGCGAGAACCTTCCCATCGCTGGTGCTATTATTTCGAACAGGCCGAACTGGCGGCGGAGGCCAGCGATTGGAATAAGGTGGTCGAGATCGCTAAAGAGGTCGATAACCGCAAGCTCCACCCGGCTGATACAAACCGGTTGGAATTGATGCCGTTCTTGCAAGCTTACGGTATGGTGGGCGATCTGGACGCCTTCGATCATACGGTTTCCAGAATGAGACTGCCTGCCTATAACACTGTGCAAATGTGTAATGCGCTATCTACCATGCAGAAGAACGGGTATACATTCCCCAGGCACATCAAGGAATATATCGATTCCACACTGTGCAAATGAGATCGATAGAATATCCCAAATCCACAGAAAATACCGACAAGATAAAAGAGGCTGCCTGAGAAATCAGACAGCCTCTCTCTTCCCAGGGGGTCAACCCCCACCATCCACGAACAACTACAGCCGCCAGGGGGCGGAATGGCAAACAAAAACGATAAAAACAACGAGCACGGAGGAGTGAGCCCGGAATAGCCCCGGGTCAGGCGACGACGGAATCGATCCGCCGAATCACCATCACCACCTTACCCTGCACTTCCACGGTCTGCGGATCGTCGACGATGATTGGGCCCATGGTCGGGTTGGCTGGCTGGAGCCGTACGTGCCCGTTTTCCATATAGAAGTATTTCAGGGTGGCCTCTTCACGGTCGTTCAGCCACACGGCAACCATTTCGCCGTTCTTGGCTTCTTTGACGCGCTTCATGATCACGATGTCGCCGTCGTTGATCATCGCATCGATCATCGATTCGCCCTGGACTTCCAGCGCGTACAAGTCATTTCCCTTTTCACGGGGGGGCAGCAGGCTGCGGGCGATGTCGATTCCTTCATCGGGGCTGAAGACCGCGAAGTCGGAGTTGGGCACCGGCACGGGGAGGCCGGCTACAATCCTCCCGATTACCGGGACGCGGAGCATATCTTCCACAGTTTGGATGACGTTTTGAGCCATGGCCTGGGCGGAGTGCGCCAACCGGGCGCCGACGCCGTTCTCCTCGGAGATGCCCTTCATCAGACGGATGCCTCGCGAGATGTGGCTCTCACGCTCGATATACCCGGCCTTTTCCAGTTGGTCCAGGTAGTAGTTCACCACCGAGGTGGAGGTGATCCCGGTCTTTTCCCCAATCTCCCGGATGGAGGGGGGAAACCCGAAATTCTCTTGGTACTCGCCAAGGTATTCGAGGATCTTTCTCTTTCGGTCGCTCAGACCGGATTGTTTCCTTGCCATTGCTTCTACTCCCTTTGGTTATCGTCCATTGTAGAGTGTACGATTTGATCTGCATACAGGAGCTTCTCAAAATCAAGGGAAATGTGGGGTTTGTTGGGCAGGCGCAGCCTGCCCAACAAACCCCACGCCCCCCCTTTATTGATAAGCTACTGCATATACTATACACGAACATTCGTTCTATGTCAAGCGGTTTATTGACGAATCTCCACTTTATGAGATAATTGCAGCGTAAAGGAGCCAACTTCGCAGTGAATTTCCAAAATATTTGCGTTATTGGCCTGGGGTACATCGGCCTGCCCACCGCTTCCACATTCGCTTCAAATGGTATTCACGTGGTCGGCGTGGATGTCAATCCGCAGATCGTCCAGACGCTGCAAAACGGCGACCTGCACATCTACGAGCCCGGGCTTCGCACCCTCGTCCAGGCTGCCCTGCGGTCCGGCAACCTGGTCATCCGCCAGCAGCCCGAACCTGCGGACGCCTTCATCATTGCCGTCCCTACTCCTTTTTATGCCGACAAGCGCGCCGATCTGAGCTTTGTCATCTCGGCTACCGAGTCGATCGTTCCCCACCTGGAGCGGGGCTGCCTGGTGGTCCTCGAATCGACCTCTCCCCCACGCACGACGGTCGATGTGATCCGCCCCATCCTTGAGCATTCCGGGCTGAAAGCCGGGGAAGACTTCTTCCTGGCCTATTCTCCCGAGCGGGTCCTCCCCGGCCAGATCCTACGCGAGCTGATCGAAAATGCACGCGTCATCGGCGGGATCGATGAGGCTTCGGCCCGCGCCGGGCGGGATCTCTACGCCATCTTCGTGCGTGGGGAGATCTTCACCACCGACGCGACCACCGCTGAGATGGTCAAGCTGATGGAGAACACCTATCGCGACGTCAACATCGCCATCGCCAACGAGTTTGCCCGCCTGGCGGACCGCTTTGGAGTGGATGTCTGGGAGGCGATCCGGATTGCCAACCGCCACCCGCGGGTCAGGGTGCTCAACCCGGGACCCGGGGTGGGGGGTCATTGCATCAGTGTTGACCCCTGGTTCCTGGTCGAAGCGGCTCCGGATTTGACCCCCCTTATTCGCACCGCGCGCCAGGTGAATGATGCCCAGCCGGCTTTCGTGGTCGACCTGGTCCAGCGTGTTTCGGGGGCCAGTCTCAAGGGTCAGAAGGTGGCTGTCCTGGGTCTGGCCTATAAGCCGGACGTGGACGACCTGCGGGAGAGCCCGGCCATCGCGGTGGCCCTCCGCCTGCAGCAGGCGGGGGCAGTGGTCCAGGCCTACGAGCCGGTCAAGCCTGAGGCGCAGGTGGCTGGCCTGACCCTCTGTCCCAATCTGGCCTCGGCCCTGGAGGGTGCGGACGTGCTGGTGCTGCTGGTCGGCCATACGGTGCTGCGGCAACTCGACCCGGTGGAGGTGGCCCAGCTTACTCCTGCCCGGGTGGTCGTCGACGCCGTGAACGGCTGGTCCTGTGAAACCTGGGGGGCCGCGGGCTTCCACGTCTTCCAGCTTGGAAATGGAATATTAAAGTGACCCCTCCCTTGCGCGTTCTTTCGATCTTCGGCACACGCCCCGAAGCGGTGAAAATGGCCCCCGTCGTTCACCGCCTGGCGCAAACGCCCGGGATCGAATCTCAGGTCTGTGTGACCGCCCAGCACCGCCAGATGCTGGATCAGGTCCTCGATCTGTTCCAGATCCAGCCGGAAGTCGACCTGGATCTGATGCGGCCTAACCAGAGCCTCCCCGATTTGACCGCCGCAATCCTCACCCGCCTCGACCCAATCCTGGAAAACCTGCGCCCGGACTGGATCCTCGTCCAGGGCGACACAACTACCGTGATGGCCGCTGCCTTGCTCGCCTTCTACCGGGGGATCTGCGTTGGGCACGTCGAGGCGGGCCTGCGCACCGGGGATAAGCGCCAGCCTTTTCCGGAAGAGATCAATCGGCGGATGACCTCTGTCATCGCTGATCTGCATTTTGCCCCCACCAAGCACAACCGCCAGAACCTGCTGGCCGAGGGCATTCCCGGGGACCAAATTGTGGTCACCGGAAACACCGTGATCGACGCTCTGCAGGCCATCGCAGCCCGCCCGGCCCCTCCAGAGGCTGGCGATCTGCTGGCGAAGCTGGGCGTCGCTCCAGGCGGAAAGCGCCTGGTCTATATCACCGCTCACCGCCGTGAAAACTTTGGCCGTCCCCTCGAGCAGATCTGTGAAGCGCTGCACTACCTGGCGGAGGAGTATTGCGGTCGCGTGGAGTTCGTCTATCCGGTCCATCTGAACCCCAACGTCCAGGGCCCGGTCTATCGCATGCTCGGCGAACTGGAAAATGTCACCCTGCTTCCGCCGATGGATTATTTCCCGCATATCCACCTGCTAAAGCAGGCCAGCCTGGTGCTGACCGATTCGGGCGGCATTCAGGAAGAGGCTCCATCCCTCGGCGTTCCCACCCTGGTCTTGCGCGAGGTGACCGAGCGTCCCGAAGGCATCGAGGCAGGTACGCTGGCCCTGGTGGGCACTGACCCGCAGCGCATCATAACCGCGACCCATCGCCTGCTCGATGACCCCGCGGCTCACGCCGCCATGGCGCGAGCAGTAAATCCCTTTGGCGATGGCCAGGCGGCCGGGCGCATCGTTCAAGCCCTCCTGGCGCAGAGCGAGCCGCAATGACCGTTTTTTCGGGGCGGACCAGGATCGGCCTGGTCCCGCGCCTGAGTGGCGTCGGCGGGCCTTCTTCCTTCAACCAGAAATTTAGCGCTGGTCTTGCCAGCCGCGGCATCGAGGTCACCGCGGATCTGGACGACCCGGCCCTGGCCGCAGTGCTGGTCAACGGGGGCGCCCGCCGCCTGGACCTGCTCTGGCGTGTCCGCAGGCAGGGGATTCCCCTCGTCCAGCGCCTGGATGGGATCAATTGGATCCACCGCAGGCGTTTCACGAGCCTGCGCCACTTTCTCCGTTCCGAGCAGAACAACTGGCTCCTCGCGTTCATTCGCCGCCGCCTGGCCACGCGCATTGTCTACCAGAGCCAGTTCACCCGCGCCTGGTGGCAGCGCCTCTACGGCCCGATCTCATCTCCCTCCTCTGTCGTTTACAATGGCGTCGATCTGGAAATGTACCATCCCTCTGCGGATCAGGTGTCTCTCCCAATCTGGGTCGACCGGGACAGCCAACCTGCACCCGAGGATGCCGGCGCCACCTCCCACGTCCGCATTCTTGTGGTGGAAGGCCGCCTGCGAGGAGGGACGGAGCTTGGCCTGGAGAACGCCTTCCGCCTGGCCGAGGCTCTTGCAGCCACTTTCCCCAGCGAGCTGGTCGTCGCCGGAGACGTCCCCGCCCGGGTGCGCCAGTCTCTCGCCGGCCGCCATCCCTACGTCTGCCTGACCTGGGCGGGCGTCGTTCCTCGCGAACAGATCCCCAGCCTGGACCGGTCTGCGAGCCTGTTGTATTCTGCTGAGCTGAATGCGCCCTGCCCGAACTCAGTAATTGAAGCCCTCGCCTGCGGTCTGCCCGTAGCCGGCTACAACACCGGGTCGCTGCCCGAGATCGTCCGCGACGGGGCCGGCCGCCTGGCGGAATATGGCGCAGACCCCTTCAGTCTCGATCCCCCACCCATCGATGGGCTGGCCCAGGCTGCACAGGACCTTCTTGCCAACCTGGAAACTGCCCGTAAGCTCGCCCGCGCCCGCGCCGAATCCGCTTTCAGCCTGGACACTATGGTCGATGGGTACCTGGAGGCATTGTTGGGAATTTAAAAGCCTCTCTCTTAGATCTCCGTGTGATTTGTGGTAAAAGTAACTATGTCTGAACAACCATCAATCATTCTAAGGGTCGCTGCTCGAGCAGCCAAAATACTGCCTGCGCCAGCCAGGCAGGCGCTCTACCGGCTGGGGCCGCTTTCGCGGTTGCTGCGCCGGACGCTGAATCGCGCTGCTCCAACTGGATACTCTCCAATGACGGTTGCCGCCGGCGATCTGGCCGGACTGCACTTCTGCCTGGACCTGCAGGAGGAAAAGGATCTCTGGTTGGGGACGTATGAGCCTGACCTGCAAGCGGTGGTACGCGAACTGGTTCAGCCGGGGATGCTGGTCTATGACGTCGGCGCGAACATCGGATACGTCAGTCTCCTGCTAGCTCGCCGCGTTGGCCCGCAGGGTCGTGTGATCGCTTTCGAAGCGCTTCCTACCAACGTGGACCGCTTGCGCCAGAACCTAGCACTCAACCCGGAGCTTGCATCCCGGGTTGAGGTGCAGCCTCGGGCGGTGGTTGACCGTCCCGGCCAGGTCCTGTTCCTCGTTCACGCCTCGGTGGGAATGGGCAAAGTCGCCGGATCCGCCGGCCGCCAGGAGACCTACCAGGAGTCCATCGAAATCCCTGCGGTTTCCCTGGATGATTTCGTCTACGACGAAGGTCATCCACTCCCCCAGGCGATCAAAATCGACATCGAAGGCGGCGAGGTGTTGGCCCTACCCGGCATGCGCCGGGTTTTGGAGGAAGGCCATCCCTTGCTGCTGATGGAGATCCACGGTCCCCAGGCGGCCCGGGTGACCTGGGAGACTCTCAGCCCGCTGGGCTACCGCCTTTCCGCAATGGCTCCCGGCCTGCCGTCCATCGCCGGCCCGGAGGAGCTGAGGTGGAAAACTTACCTGGTCGCGAGGTAACGAATGGATCGTTTTGAGGGACGGCTAGGTTTGCAACAGCGCGTGCTCCCGGCGTACCGGGCGCCGTTTTTCGACGCCCTTGCAGCCGCCTGCTCTGGCGGCCTGAGTGTCTTCGCCGGCCAGCCGCGCTCTTCCGAAGGTATTGCGCCCGCCGCTGAACTGAAAACCGCCCGCCTGGTACACACACGCAACTGGAACCTCTTGTCCGGTTCATTTTATTTGTGTTACCAGCCCGGGCTGCCCGCCTGGCTGGCAGACTGGCAGCCGGATGTCTTGATCCTCGAGGCCAACCCGCGCTACCTGGGCGCAGGGCGGGCGATCGAGTGGATGCATTCCCGCCTCCGGCCGGTGTTGGGCTGGGGGCTGGGGTCGCCGCGGCCCTCCGGCCCCCTGGCTGGCTGGAGGGAGAGATCTCGCCGCCGCCTGATCCGCCAGTTTGACGCACTAATCACTTACAGCCGGAAAGGTGCGGACGAATACCGAGCTGCCGGTTTCCCCGCCGAAAAGATCTTCATTGCTCCTAACGCCGTTACCTCGCGACCGACCCAGCCTCCACCGGCTAACCCTGCTGCTTTTTCCGGCCAGCCGCTGATCCTTTTCGTCGGCCGGATGCAAGAACGCAAGCGCCTGGACCTGCTCCTCCGGGCCTGCGCCGCGCTGCCCATACCGCTCCAACCCCGCCTGTGGATCGTTGGCGAAGGCCCCGCTCGCGGCGGTTTCGAATCGCTGGCCAGGCAAGTCTATCCTCAGGCTGAGTTCCTCGGCCCGCGCTATGGCGCGGAGCTCGAATCCTGCTTTGCCGCGGCTGACCTGTTTGTTTTGCCTGGCACGGGAGGACTGGCCGTCCAGCAAGCCATGGCGCACGGCTTGCCGGTGGTGGTCAGCGAGGCGGACGGCACCCAGGTGGACCTGGTCCATGCAGAGAACGGCTGGCAGGCCGTTCCCGGCGATCTCGCATCTCTCACCGCTATCCTGCGCGAGGCCCTCTCCAGCCCGGAGCGCCTGCGCCAGATGGGCGCCGCGTCCTACCGCATCGTCGCCGAGGAGATCAACCTGGAGAATATGGTCGAGGTGTTCCTCCGCGCTATCGCCTCTGCCTTTGCATCCTTCTCCAGATTGAGGTAAAGTAGGGGCAGATTTTGAAGAAAGGGAGTAATTTTCCTGGGTGCATAAACGCCACATCCTCCTGGTCGCCGATGGCCGCAGCCCCATCACCCGGCGATGGGTGATCGCCTTGCTGCGCCTGAACTATACGGTCAGCCTGGTCTCCAGCTTCCATACCGAGCCGCTCCCCGGCCTGGAACACTTCGCAGTAATCCCCCTGGCCTTCGCGCAGGCCGTATTCCCCCAATCACCATCGGTACAGTCGACCGCAGGAACAGGGCGTGCTGCCATACGCAGCCTGGTTGGGCGCTTCCGTGGTCTGTTCCTTACCGGGCGCTATCTGCTTGGCCCTCTGTCGCTGTTTTCCGCTGTTGGCGGGTACCGCGATCTCCTGGATGAATGGCGGCCAGACCTGGTTCACGCGCTACGCATCCCCTTTGAAGGAATGCTCGCTGCGCATACCCCTGCTTCGATCCCCCTGGCGGTCTCCATCTGGGGCAACGACCTGACCCTCCACGCGTGGGGATCGGCGCAAATGCGGTCTCAGACCATTCGCTGCCTCCGCCGCGCTGACGGTCTGGTCGCGGACGCGGCCCGCGACCTGCGCCTAGGCAGCCTGTGGGGGTTGGGGCCAGAAGCGCCGGTTCTGGTCGTCCCCGGCTCAGGCGGGCTGGACGTCAACGCGATCTGCTCCCGAGCCCCATCGGCAGATTTTTTATCCAGTCTCCTGGGTGAGGAGATTCCCCATCAAACCCCCATTCTGCTCAATCCTCGAGGTTTGCGCCCGGGTAGCGTGCGCAACGACGTCTTTTTTCAGGCCCTGCCGGTTGTCTTTCGCCAGGTACCAAACCTGGTGGTTCTTTGCGCCGCCATGGCGGGCCAGCCTGAGGCGATTCGCCTCCTCGAGCCTATCCGCTCCCTGGGACTGGACCGGCGCGTATTTCTTCTTCCCCATCTTCCCCAGACCGATTTGTGGGATCTGTTCCATCTCGCCCAGGTGTCGGTCTCTCCCAGCGCCCACGATGGCACCCCCAATTCGCTCCTCGAAGCGATGGCCTGTGGCTGCTTTCCAGTTGCAGGGGATATCGAATCGCTGCGCGAATGGATCACTCCCGGGGTCAATGGCCTCCTCGTTCCCCCAGGTGATCCTGTCCAGCTCGCTGAAGCCCTGGTTCTCGCCCTGACCTGCCCAGGCTTGCGCGAACGCGCGGCAATCGATAACGCAAACCTGATCACCGCGCGGGCAGAGTCAAAAGTGGTTGGGGAACGGATCGAGGCGTTTTATCTCAGTTTGATGAAATCAACACCGGATTCCCGTTACAGGTAACTTCACCCAGTTTCGTCACGACTTTCTTTTGCACCGCGCCAGGGAGGACAGCATATCCCAGGTCCGCGGCGCGTTTGGCTGCTTGAGGATCGGTCAGGGTCCAATGGATGTATTGGAGCAGCTTCTGAGCCTTGGCGCAGTCGGTCATGGTCTGGGTGTGGAGGATGATGTAAGTATAGCCGGCGATGGGCCAGCTTTCGGAACCAGGCGCGTTGACAATGGTGGCGGTCAGTTTATCGTCGAAAGCGTCGCTGAAGGCAGCCATGGCGGAGGCCAGGCTCTGGGCATTGGCTGTCACCGTTCTTCCCTCCCGATTCACCATGCTGGCAAAAGGAATCTTGTTCGAAAGCGCGTATGAGACTTCTACATAGCCGATAGAGTTCGGGGTATTCATCACTGCCGCGGCGATGCCTGGGTTGCCTTTCCCGCCGATACCATTGCCTGCTTGATCGACCGGCCATTGGACTGCAGAAGCGCCGCCGGCTTTCCAGTCTGAGGAGAAGGAAACCAGGGCTTTGGTGAAGATTTCGGTGGTACCAGAGCTGTCCGAGCGGTGGACCACGGTGATGGATTTGGCGGGGAGCCTGTTTTCCAAACCGGGGTTCAGCCTGAGGAGGGCAGGGTCGTTCCAATTCGTGATCACACCATTATAGATACCGACCAGCGAAGGTCCATCCAGGACCAGAGGGGGGTCTTTTATAGCCTCATACCCGTCGATATTAAAGATTACGACGACGGCGCTGGCGACGATGGGATACATCTGCAGGTCTTTGCCAGCAGTGTACTCCACAGGAAGGAGCAATGAATCTGACCCGGCGAAATCGATGGTACGGTCAATAATGCCTTTTTTGCCACCCCCCGAACCGATTCCCTGATAATTGATTACCACCGAGGGATCGACGTTTTGATACTCGTAGGTCCATTCGGTATAGATGGGCAGGGGGAAAGTAGCCCCTGCACCGTTGATCTGGTTTGATCCGCCCGAAGGTGTACCAGCCGCGGAAGGCGAACCGGGCTGCACGGGTCCACAAGCATTGATCGATCCAGCCAGCAATACAACCGCAAGTAGGGTATAGACGATGCGACGCATTTATTCTGCTCCTTTGACAATGGGACCTGGGGTTTCCACCACTCTCAGGATACAAGGCTTATGTGAACCCGATGGAAAAAACAGGTTAAGATTTGACCGTTAATGAAAACGATTTGTTAACGAATTCACCTATCAATCAGCCTGCTCGAATTTCCTTCCCGGACCCAGGGCGTGAGTTGGATTTGTTCTCCCAAATTGTGACCGATGGGTATACAATCTAAGGAATATCCTGATCCACGGGAAGGGACAATGCGAACTATTCGGAGACGATCTCTGCATGCAAAATCAGTCCAATCCGGTTATTGTTCCGGCGGCCGGGATCTATGCCAATGAATCTGTCCAGCCGTAAACGCCTTAGCGTTCTTCTCGTTGGCCTGGTAACCCTGCTCGGCCTGGGTATCGCTTATCTGGTGGGGGCTCCTGAAGTCGTACTGGCGGTGATCACCATCCTTGGCCTGGCTGTGGCGGTACTGGTCGTCCTGGTCAACAACCGCATCGGGTAGGTTGACCAGGATTTCGAACCTATGAAAGCCACGGTTTGCGAGCTGAGCAACGAGCCAGACCGGTTCGAGGAGGATTGGCGCGCGCTGGCCGGCCATGTCCACGAGCAAGGCAGTGACCTGGTTCTGCTCCCCGAGCTGCCCTTCCATCCCTGGTTTGCATGGACCCGACCCCAGGATCCTGCTGTCTGGCGGGCTGTGGTTGCCGCACATCAGGCCTGGGAAGCGCGCCTGGATGAGTTGGGTGCACGCTACATCCTGGTCACCCGGGCTGTCGAACGAGATGGGGAGCGCCACAATGAAGGTTATCTCTGGGAAGCCGGCGTCGGGACCCGCCCGGCGCACGTCAAATATTACCTGCCAGAAGACGAGGGCTTCTGGGAATCCTCCTGGTACCAGCGCGGCGACGGGCGCTTCGAACCGGTCCAGGCCGGTCTGCTCTCGATCGGGTTCCTGATCTGCACCGAAATCTGGTTTCTGCACCACGCCCGCGAATATGGAAAGCAGGGCGTCCACTTGATCGTCTGTCCCCGCGCGACAGGGAAACCCACGACCCAGAAGTGGCTCGTGGCCGGCCGCGCCGCCGCGGTGGTTTCCGGGGCATACTGCCTGTCCTCCAACCGCATCAGCGCGGAAGGCTCTCCCGCAGACCTGGGCGGCCTGGGTTGGATCGTCGATCCCGACGGCGAAGTCCTCGCACTGACCTCTTCCCAGGATCCTTTCGTCACCTGTGAGATTGACCTCTCCCGCGCCGACCACGCCAAGTCTACTTACCCCCGCTACGTGGAAGATTAAGATTATTTACGACGGAGAACACGAAGAAAGAAATTTCATGCTATCCAAAAACCAACTCTACCGTCAAAAACTGCGTGCGCTCACCAGCGAGAGCGAATGGGATGCCTACCTGCTCGCTGAATCGGGACTTCCCGGGCCGCGCGGGAACCTCGAGCTGGCCCAGGTCGTCGCCGACGAGGGCAGCCCGGACCTCTTTCGCCGCTACCTGACCTGGACGGCGGACAGTGCCCCGACCAACGATCCCCACGAGTTCCTTGCGTTTTGCGGCATGGTCGGCCTGGGGCGCCTCCTCGCCGAAGGGGAGCGGTGGCCCTGGCCGCTGCTTCGCCAGGCGGCCAACGATCCTCGCTGGCGGGCTCGCGAAGGAGTCGCCATGGGGCTCCAGCGCCTGGGGGATGTAAATATGCCTGCCCTGGTCGCCGCGATGGAGGAATGGAGCCAGGGTTCCCTCCTCGAACAGCGCGCCGCCGCGGCCGCCCTCTGCGAGCCGCGCCTGCTCTCCTCGCCAGAGATCGTTCGTGAGGTCCTCACCGTTCTGGATCGGATCACCCAATCTATGCTCGCTCAATCGGATCGCAAAGACGAGGGCTTTAAAACCTTGCGCAAAGGGATGGCCTATTGCTGGAGCGTCGCTGCGGCTGCACTACCCGTGGAAGGCAAAGCTGCCATGGAGAACTGGTTCAACGTTCTCGACCCCGACATCCGCTGGTTTATGCGAGAAAACCTCAAAAAAGATCGCCTCCGCCGTATCGATCCTGCCTGGGTAGCTCATTGGCAGTCTACGCTTGGGTGAAAAATTGGGACTCAGAAAAAAACACCATAAATATTCACCATGATGTAAATTCACGGTTCTCGATTCTCGACCCTCGGCCTTCGTTCATCCCGTACTCTGCTTTCCGTTTTCTGCTCCCTCTCTTTCTCCGAGCCCTCTGTGGCAAGTTTCTTTCGATCTTCACCGCGGGTAAAAGCCACCAGACTGCCCAGCAGGGCCACCCCCGCGGCTGCCATGAGACCGGCATCCACAGCTCGATAGAGAGTGACCGGTTCGGAAGGGACCAGTGTGCTGGTGAAAAATGCGCCGGCCATACCGATCCCCAGCACCATTCCCACGTTTCGCGCCGTGGCCAGGATCCCTGAGGCAATCCCCTGGCGGTTGCGTGGGGCGGAACCCATCAGCGCGCTGCTGTTGGGTGAGATAAATATCCCCGTTCCCAACCCGGCGATTGCCAGGCCCGTGGAGATAGTCGCCCAGGGGGTTTGCAGATCGATCTGCGAGAGCATCAGCATGGCCCCGGCCAGGATCAGCATCCCCAGGGTTGCCGGCAGCCGCGAACCAAGGCGATCGGAGAGAGTACCGCTGACCGGGGCCGCAGCGGCCATAGCCAGCGGCTGCGCGGTCAGGATCAACCCCGCCTGAGCCGGGGTCAACCCGCGCCCCTGGATGAGGTAAAAAGGCAACAGAAAAATAATCGAATACAAAGCCACGTAGTTCAGCACCGCTGAGGCCGTCGCCGCGGAGAACACCCGGCTACCAAACAGGCGCAAGTCCAGCATGGGCGAGGGGATGCGCAGCTCCACGAACACGAAAATGGCCAGAAGCGCCACGGCCGCGGCGATCAGTCCAAGAATGGGGGCCGAAATCCAGCCCCACTCAGCGCCTTTGTTGAGCCCGAGGAGGAGCGCGACGAGCCCGGCGAGAAAAAGGACGGCACCCGCCAGGTCGAAGCGTTCTACCTGGCTGCTTCCCCTGTCTAGAGGGATAAATATCCAGCTCAGGATAAGCGCCAGCAGTCCCACCGGCACGTTGATGTAGAAGACTGTCCGCCAACTGTAATTAGTCGCCAGCCAGCCGCCCAGCGCCGGGCCGGCTGTCAGGCCTAGATAGGTCATGGTTGCTTGCAGACCCAGCGCCTGTCCGCGCTGGTTGCCGGGAAAGTTTTGGGTCAGGATCGCCGGGCTGTTTGCCAGCAGCATCGCCGCGCCGATGGCCTGGAGACACCGCGACGTGACCAGCGCGAACGCGCTCCCCGCCATACCGCACAGCGCCGAGCCGCCGACGAAGATAATAAATCCCAGCAGGTAAACCAGCTTATGCCCGCGAAGATCCCCCAGCCGGCCAAAGGTCAGCAGCAGGCCGCTGACTGCCAGTAAATAGACCACGACTACCCATTCGATGGCGGCGACATTGCTCTTGAATGCGTCTCGGAGGACCGGCAGGATCGTGTTGACCACACTGCCATCCAATGCGGCCATGAACGACCCAATCCCAATTGACAGGAGAACAAGCCATTTTCTCCGCGAGGATTGGACGGGTTGTTTGGGAAGGGATTGATCACTCATGCTCTTCACCTGGAGCAGCTTCTTCGGTAACAGGACTGAAAACCGGCCGCAAGACGCCCATGGCAGCAATGACCTCCTCCCTATCGCCTGGCGAAAGGCCGGTAAGCATGCGGGCCAGGCAGGCCTGCGTGTGCTGGTAAGCCGCTACCAGGATGGAATCGCCCTGTTGAGTCAGCTTCAAGTCAACCCGCCGCCGGTCCAATTCGCTTTCCTGCCGGATGACCAGCCCGCGCCCAACCAACCCATCGACCAGCTTGGAGGTCGAGGGCAGGGTCAGTCCGACGTGATCTGCGACCCCAGATAAGGAAGCACCTGGATGGTTACGGATGAAATTCATCGCGCGGTACTGCGGAACGGACAGGTCCGGACCGCGGTGGCTACGCATCTCCCTTCGAATGGTGCGCATGATGATGGGGACGACATCGAGAATCTCATGAGCTAAATATTCCGAGGAAATATCCATCGCTATCCCTGTTGAAATAATTAGATATTCTAATTATATCAGTAGCAGCTCTGAAGAATTAAAAAAAACGGAGGGAGGGTAGCAGAAGATGTTTCCTGATTCGCGAAGAAAATGACCATTGGGGTTCCACAAGTCTCAATAAAAATACAGTTTACTTACTCTGCTGCATCCACTGATCATTTTTA
>DATKLX010000149.1:0-4651 GCA_035542155.1 Anaerolineaceae bacterium | reverse complement strand
CGCCAGATCCAGCTCGGCAACCTGGACGCCCAGCGCGATTGGGGTTACGCTCCCGATTATGTCGCCGCGATGTGGATGATGCTCCAGCAGCCCGAGCCAGACGATTACGTCATCGCCACCGAAGAGACCCATTCAGTCCGCGAGTTCGTCAGCCACGCCTTCAAATTGGTTGGATTGAGCTGGGAAGACCATGTGGTCATCAATCCAGCCCTCTATCGCCCTGCGGAAGTGCATGTCCTTTGCGGCGATGCCAGCAAAGCCCGCCGTGTCCTGGGCTGGAGTCCCAGGGTTTGTTTCGAAGAGCTGGTTCAGATTATGGTCGAAGCTGACATCAAAGCTCTTGAGACTCAACTGGCCCAACCATAAAGCGCTGGGGAACCCCTGTTGAACACAGCCCTGTCTTTCAATACTCTGACCGAGCCCGTGATTGCTCGCGCCGAAACGGATCCTGGTGCTACTACGTTAATCTTCATTCCCGAGCAGGGTCCAAATGAGACGATCACCGCGGCGGAGTTCCATGCTCGAGCTGGCGCCTATGCGCAAGCGCTCAGAGCGATCGGCGTTCAGTCTGAGGATCTGGTCATTCTCGTCCTTCGCCATTCTCAGGAACTCCTCTTTGGTTTCTGGGGCGCTCTCTATCTGGGCGCCATCGCCTCCATTTTTCCCTTTCTCACCGAAAAGCTCGATCCACAGATCTATAAAGAACGTGTCCGTGAGCTGGTCGCTCATTCTCAAGCCAAAGCAGTTATCACCTTCCCAGAGTTCAAACCCGAGCTTTCCCAATTACTGGCGAGCGCGGGTTGCCAGGTCCTCAGCACCGCCGACATTCCTCAACATCCTGGCCAGCCTGCGCACGATCGCCCCGCCGCCTTCGACCCGGATAAGATCGCCTTCCTCCAGCACAGCAGCGGCACCACCGGCCTGCAGAAAGGCGTCGCCCTTTCCCATCGCTCGGTCCTCAACCAGGTTCGCTCCTACAGCCAGGCCATCCGTCTGACTTCCGTGGACAAAATCGTTAGCTGGCTGCCCCTCTACCACGATATGGGCCTGATCGCCGGCTTTGTCATGCCCATCGTCGCCGGGGTTCCGCTAGTATTGATGTCCCCCTTCCATTGGGTCCGCAGTCCTCGCCTGCTCTTCCAGGCAATCCACGAACATCGCGCGACGCTCTGCTGGCTGCCCAATTTTGCCTACAACCACTCCGTTCGCGGCATCTCCCAGCGCGCCCAAGCCGGCCTGGATCTCAGCTCCCTGCGCGCCTGGATCAACTGTTCCGAACCGGTCCGCTACGACAGCCACCAGATTTTCCTGGAGCGCTTCACCCCCAACGGAGTCCTCCCCCAGTCCCTCCAGACCTGCTATGCCATGGCGGAGAACACATTTGCCGTCACTCAAAGCCCCCTCGGGGAAATTCCCCACGTAGATTGGGTCGAGATCCGCTCCCTCCAGGAAGAGCGCCGCGCTGTGCCCATGGCCTCTGGCGCTCCAGGCGCAACTCCAATGGTCAGTTGCGGGTTTCCCATCCAGGGCACCGAAGTGGGTGTTGTGGATGAGGCCTGGAACCGTCTTCCGGAGCGCACCGTTGGGGAGATCATCGTCCACAGTGATTGCATGCTCAGCGGCTATTACCGCCGCCCTGACCTCAGCCAGCAGTCCATCCGCGATGGCTGGTATCTCACCGGCGATATGGGTTATATGGCTGATAGGGAGTTATATATTACCGGACGAAAAAAAGATTTGATCATCGTCGGGGGTAAGAACGTTTACCCTCAGGATCTGGAAGCTATCGCCAACACGATCCCGGGGGTTTACCCGGGCCGCACTGTCGCATTTGGGATCAACGACCCTTCCCTGGGATCCGAATCGATTGTTCTGGTCTGTGAGCTGGAGGGAGACCAATCTCATCCGGATGAGCGCCGCCTCATCGAGCAGGAGTTGCGCCAGCGGGTCATTCAACAAACCGAGGTCACTCTGGGCGATGTCCGCCTGGTCGACCGGCGCTGGCTGATCAAAACTTCCTCCGGAAAAATCGCCCGCTCCGCCAACCGCGACAAATACCTGGCTGAGTTCAATTTAGGGTCGGCATAAAACAAAAGACGCCCTGATTGCGTCTTTTTGGGATTGGGCTATTTGTTGAAAATTCCATACTTCAGGATGCACCACACCGCCCGGAAGCCATCTTTGGCGTTAATCTTCTTGCCTTCTTTATACGTCCGTCCTGCATAAGAGATGCCCACCTCATAAATCCGCCAGTTCTTGTGTGCAATTTTCATGGTGACCTCTGGCTCAAAGCCAAACCGGTCCTCTCTCAACTCTAGGCTTTGCAGGATTTCCCTGCGGAACACCTTATAGCAGGTCTCCATATCCGAAAGGTTCAGATCGGCGATCATCGAGGCCAGCCAGGTCAGGAAGCGGTTCCCCACGCTGTGCCAGTAGTACAACACCCGGTGCGAGCGCGTCGTCAGAAAGCGCGAGCCGAAGACAACATCGGCTTTTTCTTGTAATAAAGGCTCCAACAATTCGGCATACTCGTTCGGATCGTATTCCAGGTCCGCGTCCTGGATGATCACGTATTTCGATTTGCAATGCGGGATCGCCGTGCGGATGGCTGCTCCTTTACCTTGGTTCACTTCGTGATGAAATACGCAGATCCGGTCATCCAGGCGGGCCGCCTCCTTGATCCTTTCATAAGTGCTGTCCCTTGAATGGTCGTCGACGACAAGGATTTCCTGAACGCACGGTTGAGCAAGCACACGCTTGATGATCGCCTGGACCGTATTTTCTTCGTTAAATACAGGAATAATGACGCTGGCGCAAGGTTCGAGAGTTTCCATCCGATTTCCTTTGCAATCTGGGTAACGCAGCGATTCTAACACAATCCGTGTCAGATTCGGAAAGCATCCCCGGCCGCAAAATCTTTATCCGGGGAAGAGCATAGGCATCAGTTCAGGAGTGAAGCGCCTGACCGTATCCGAAGAAATTCCGTTTTCACGGCAGATCTCGGCGTAAAGGTCAGCGCTACTGCGTTTGCGTCGCAATTGGGTTTCTGGTTCCAGCCCCCACAGGCCAAATCGCTGCGTCCAGCCGCGCTCCCACTCGAAGTTATCGAGCAGCGACCAGTGAAAATAGCCCCTCACGGGCCAGTTAAAATTCACCGCCCTCCATACCTGGTGGAGATGCTGGACCAGATAGCGCGGCCGCATGCGATCGTCCGCGTCCTCGACCCCGTTTTCTGTAACGATCATCGGCACCTGAAATTGCAGTCCCCATTTCAACACATCAAACATCCCCAGGGGCTCGTTCGCCAGGTAACCTGTTCCGGAGAGTTCCGCGTCGCTGGCATATTCGTTTCTCCCAAACCCTTTTCCCGCCGCAAACAGATTGAACTTCACCCGGTCGCGCGTGTAATAATTAATCCCTAAAAAATCTTGCGTCCGCGCGGCCTGGGGGAGCTTTTCTCGCCTGGTAAGAAAATTCAAGGTTCCATCCATCAAAGACCGGGGAAAAAATTGATTGAACAGGGTATGCTGGATGTTGGCGGCGGCGGCGTCTCCTGGAAACCAGGACCGCGCCGGGACAAAGCCGCGGTAATGCGCCGCGATCCCAACCCGCGCCTGGGGCTGTGCCCCGTGGATGGCCTGGTAAGCTGCCGCGTGGCCTTTGACCAGATTTGTATATACCCGCAGGGTCGTGTTGAAGTCGTGTTTTCCGGGTGGAAAAACACCTTCCAGATACCCTGAATACGCGTACACGTTCGGCTCATTGATCGTCACCCACAAAGTGACGTATTCTTTCAACGCATCCACAACCTTTCGACTGAAAGTCGAAAACGCCTGGATCGTCTCTTCATTTTCCCACCCACCTTTTTCCGTGATCCATAGCGGATCTGTGAAATGGTGCAACGTGACCATGGGTGTCAATCCGCGTTCCACTGCCCCCCTCACCATTTGCCGGTAATAATCCAGGGCATTCTCATCCCACCGGTTTGGCCTGGGCTGGATCCGGCTCCACTCTACCGATAACCGGTGAGCATTTTGGCCAGCCTCTGCCGCCCGGTCCAAATCTT
This sequence comes from Anaerolineaceae bacterium, assembly GCA_035542155.1. Lineage (GTDB taxonomy): Bacteria > Chloroflexota > Anaerolineae > Anaerolineales > Anaerolineaceae > DATKLX01. The sequence continues at coordinate 585 of DATKLX010000149.1, read as the reverse complement.
CTTTCCAGCGCCCACCCCACCAGTCACACGCCAGGCCCGATTTTTGACCAAAGATGATCCTGCCTGGTTCCGCCTCCCAGGCGGACCAGTTGTTGTTTAGATTGTTCCCTTCGACCTGGTGCGCGGCTGTCGCGGTACCCCACAGAAATCCCGCGGGGAAATGGAAGGTGGCTTCAGGCATTTTTTCTCCTTTTGAAATGGATAGGTCGTATTGTATCGAATAGCATTAAATCTCGCAATCCGAATTGCCAATTGACCCGTTTAGGATTACACTCTACCAAAATGGAAAATTCACTTAGCCCAAGCGCAAAACGTGTCCAGGACGCCTTGCAAAAATCTGGCGCCTCTTTGACAGTCGTCGAGCTTCCTCATACTACACGGACCTCGAAAGAGGCCGCCCAATCGATTGGCTGCACAGTGGAGCAGATCGCGAAATCGATCATTTTCAGGGGGAAAAATTCTGGAAATCCGGTTCTGGTGATTGCCAGCGGGGTGAACCGCGTGGATGAGCGAAAAATAGCCGCTCTAATCGGTGAACCCGTGGAAAAGCCGGACGCTGCCTACGTTCAGGAAAAGACCGGCTTC
>DATKLX010000148.1:0-44933 GCA_035542155.1 Anaerolineaceae bacterium | reverse complement strand
CACTACGCAGGAAGCGTTGCAAGAGGATCCCGGACTGGGTGCGGAAGGGTCCGCCAACGAAGCTGATCACTCCCTGGCTGGCCTGGAGACCCTCCTCGCCCGGCCGGGCGACCGCCAGGACCAGTTGACCGACTCGCGGTTCGCCAGGCGCACGCTCGGCAGGGATGGCGCGGGGCTTTTCCAGGCGTAACAGGGCCAGGTCGGTGGGGTTGTCGCGGCCCACCAGCGAGGCCTGCACCCAGCTCCCGTCAGGGAGGAGGACGCGGATCCCCTGGGTTTGTTCGACCGCATGGTTGGAGGTCAGCACCAGGTCCGCGGCGACCGCCAAGCCGCTGGAAGGGATGCGCGGCCGGGCATTGACCAGGACAGTGGAGGCGCCAGCCTTTTCAACTCCATCCGCCATCGCGTCGGATAAGGCCATCATCAAATTGACTTCTGTCTCGAAGGACATGCTCTACACTCCCTTTAACATTGATGACAAAATCTCCTGGTATCGATTATAGGGAGAAGGCCGCTTCCCTGCATCGCCAAAAATACCTGTCCCTTCCTCTACTTTTGGGGAGGTCGAATAATTGACAACCGAGAACAGGTAGCCGTTACCTGGTCAATTCGTTACCCGGTTACTCAGGCAAACCGGACCCCGGCAATTTCCAACCAGCCGTTTTCACAATACCGAACTCAACTTATAATTCATTCAGCCTGTGGAGACACACCGGATGCTCAATCCCCTCCTGACTACCAAGCTGGCCATCCCACCTGTGCGGCCCAACGTCGTTTCCAGGGACCGCCTGCTGTACAAGCTGGATGAGGGATACCAAACCGGCAGCCGCCTGTTCCTGATCTGCGCGCCGGCCGGGTACGGAAAGACGACCCTGGCCGCCAGGTGGGCGGTCCACCTGGGGACACGCCCTGAGTCGCAGGGTGTCCCGGACCGGCCGCAGATTGCCTGGGTCACTCTGGACGAGAAGGACAACGACCCACTTCTCTTCTGCAGCTATCTGGCGGCAGCCCTGCGGGCTATTGATCCGGACCTGGGGCGCTCCGCGGCCGGCCTGCTCGAAGTACCCTTACCCAGCGGTGCAGGGCTGAGCTTCGATGCGGTGGGGATGAGCCTGGTCAACGATCTGGCGGCCTGGGCGGGCTGCCTGCTCCTGGTCCTGGACGATTACCAGCAGATCGAGTCGCGGCCCCTCCATCAGTTGGTCTCTTTTCTGGTCGAACACCTTCCCCGGAATGCTGCCATATTGATCGCGGCGCGGTCTGACCCACCACTGCCGTTGCCCCGTCTGCGCGCGCGGAACCTGCTGACCGAGATCCGCCCTGGCGAATTGCGCTTCTCCGAGGAAGAAGCGGCTGAGTTTCTGACCCGTGCGATGGGCCTGACCGGGCTGACAGCGGAAAATATCGCCAACCTGGCCAGCCGGACGGAAGGATGGGCCGCCGGCCTGCAATTGGCTGCGCTCTCCCTGCGCGGCCGCGCAGACGTCCCGGCTTTTATTGCCGAATTCAACGGAACGAACCGCTTCATCTTCGATTACCTGGCCGAGGAAATCCTCTCCCACCAACCACCTGAGGTGCAGGAGTTCCTGCTGCAGACCTCATTCCTGGAGCGCTTCAACGCGGAGCTGTGCGAGGCAGTCATCGGGAACCGAGAACCGAGAACCGAGCTCCGTAACTCCGAAGAAAGCTCACGGTTCCCGCTTCTCGGCTTTCGGTTCTCGTCCTCCCGATCCATCCTGGATTACCTCGAATCTTCCAATCTCTTCATCATTCCTCTGGATCCGGACCGCACCTGGTATCGCTATCACCGCCTGTTCGCAGAATTTTTACGCAGTCGATTCAAGCAGGTCACCTCAGCGTCGACCTGGACAGGACCTCAAGTGAGAGATCTGGCTGACAGGGCGAGCCACTGGTTTGAGGAACATGGGCTGCTCGTAGAGGCAATCGAGCTGGCCTTGCAAAGCCAGGATTTGGAACGGTCCGCCAGGCTGATCGCGAGCGGAGCCTATCGCACCTTAATGATGCCGGGCCAGGGACGGATGGTGCTGGGCTGGCTGCGCGGTCTGCCGGATAGGCTGGTCCGTGACTCGCCGCGCCTATCCCTGGCCCGCGCCTGGGCTCTGTTGACTTCGGGGGAGCTGGATGAGGCGGAATCGACCCTGGATCAGATCCCGCCTGGGAAGCTGGGTGAAGAAGGCCCCGGTCTGGCTGGTGAAGAGGCCGCCGCGCGGGCGTTGGTCGCGGTGTTGAAGGGAAACATCCAGACCTCGATCCAGTTTTCACGGCGCGCCCTCGATCTGCTGCCCGAAGCGGAAACTTTCCTGCGCGCTTTGATCGCCCTGGATCTGGGTCTGGCCTACGATAACCTGGCGGATATCCCCGCGGCGATCCAGTCCTTCCAGCAGGCGTACACGATCAGCCAGGCGCTGGATAGCCCGATGCTGGCGATGACCGCGCTTTCCCAATTGGGGGATATGAAAGTCCTCCAGGGAAAGCTGCGCGACGCGGCTGGTTATTATCGCCAGGCAATTCAGGCGTCAACCCGGCCGGGTGGGCAGCTTCCCTTTGCCGGGATTGCTTACGTGCGCCTGGGTCGCATCCAATACGAAATGAACGACCTCAAAAGCGCGGCGGATTATCTGGAGATGGGGATCGAGCTGGGACGGCGCTGGGAGAGCGCCGATATCCTGGTGGCCTGTGATACCTACCTGGCTCTGGTTCGCGCGGCCGAGGGAGATGAAAAGAAAGCCCGCGGCCTGCTCCGGCGTGCAGACCTGGCCATGGAAAAAAAGATGGTCTCCTCAGCGTCGATCACCGTCGCTCGCGCTGTCGAGGCGCAGATTCTGGTCAGCCTGGGTGAGGTTTCTGGAACCGCCAGGTGGGTAGGGGAAGCCCAGGGGCACGGCCTTGACCAGCCGGCTTATCTGCGGGATATTGAGGGGGCAGCGCTGGCCCGCGTATACCTGGCCCAAAAGAGCCCAAAGCTGGCCACACAGATTCTGGAATCCCTCATTCCCGAGGCGGAGCAAGCGGGTCGCTCCCACCATCTCATCGAGCTTCTGGCGCTTTCAGCGTTGGGACATGCCGAATTGGGCCAATCCGAGCTGGCCAAGGCTGCTCTGCGCAAAGCCCTGTCTCTCGCCGCCCCGGAAGGCTACCAGCGCGTCTTCCTGGATGAAGGGGAAGGGATGAGATTGCTGATTAAAAAAACGTCCCCTGGCAAGGATCGGTTTCTCCTTGCTTACATCGACGGACTCCTCTCTGCTTTTATAGGGCCGACCGTTGAGTCTCAATCTACCCTGGCGGGTCAGCCAGGACAGGCAATCAGCCATCAAGGATCAGCAATTTCCCCAATCGAAAATCTCATCGAGCCTGTGAGCGAGCGCGAGATCGACGTGCTGCGCCTGATCGCCCAGGGACTGTCCAACCAGGAGATCGCCGGGCATCTGTACGTGGCGGTCAGCACCGTGAAGACCCATATCAATAACATTTATGGGAAATTAGGGGTGAAGACCCGCATCCAGGCGGTGGAAAAAGCCAGAAGAATGAAGCTCATCTCTTAACATAAATGGTTCCCCGCCTGCCCGGGCAGGCGGGGAAAGGGAAGGGAGAGATGGGCTCAAAGCAGGGGGGAATCTGTGTGCGGCTTATAGCGGCCGCTTTGCCCACCGTTTTCGCCAGGGAAGGATCGCCCAGTCGGAGCTGACCCGAAAGAACGAACCGTTCTTGCCCCGCGCCAGGCAGCGGACTGCTTCGGAGGCCAGATCGGGAGCGTCATCTTTGAGCAGATAACCATCCACTCCAGAGCGGAGCACTTCGCGGACGTATTCCTGTTCATCATTCAGGCTGAGCGCCAGGATGCGCACGAGCTCGTCTTCTTCTTTCAAGCGGCGGATGACCCCGATTCCATCCGCCGCGCAAAGCTCCATGTCGATGACCAGCACCTGGGGACTGAGTTCCTGGACCTTGCGAAAAACCTCTTGAGTGGTCTCTGCCTCGGCGACGACGCGAATATCAGCCTCCAGGGTGATAAGGCAACAGATAGTTCTCCGCATCCGGGTGTGGCTGTCAGCGACGATTACTCGGATTGGCTCAATTTCCTTCACGTTGTCTGAAAACCTATATCTGCCATGAGTGACGCGATTTGAGCGTTATGCCCCATATATGGCGTTATTGAGCGCGACAACCCCTATATATAGTACTCTGAAATTTTAGCACAAATGAGCGCGGCTTTCAAGTGTGAATTTTCGGGGGTTGACAATCTCGAAAAAGGGCGTATAATAAGTGTATGAATGACACTAAGTATGCGAAGTACGAGCAACCCGGGGTAACCATCGATCTGGTCATCTTCACCGTCGACGAAGACCAACTCAAGGTGCTGCTGGTCAAACGGGCCGAGGAGCCATTTGCCGGATACTGGTCGATCCCGGGCGGCTTCCTCCAAAAGGGCGAATCGCTGGACGATGCCGCTCTGCAGGTGATGGAGGAAAAGACCGGGGTCAGCGACGTGTACCTTGAGCAACTCTACACCTTTGGCCGGCCAGACCGTGACCCCCGGGCGCGGATCATCACCGTCAGCTATTTCGCGCTGATCCCCTGGAAAAAACTGGCCCAGCCAGAATCGCGAAAGGTGACCGGCCTGGCCTGGAGCCCGGTCGACACTGCACCCGAGCTGGCGTTCGATCACAACGAGATCCTGGATTACGCCGTGAAGCGCCTGCGCGCCAAGGCCAGCTACAGCAACATCGTCTATGGCCTGCTGCCCGAGGCTTTCCGGCTCTCGGACCTGCAGAAGATCTACGAGACGATCATCGCCGCGAAGCTGGACAAGCGCAATTTCCGCAAGCGTATGCTCGCCACCGGTCTGCTCGAGGAAACAGGCAAGAAGGACCTGGTCGGCGCTCACCGCCCGGCACGGCTGTACCGCTTCAAGAAGCGCGAAGTCGTCTATCTGGACTGATCTCTTTTTTTAAGATTTAGTAAGTGGAAATAATACGTTAACAGGTGCTGCGATGAATGCTGAATTATTATTGTTTGCCAGCCGGATGGCCGGGGCAGCGACCCACGAGGACGTTTTTGGGGATTTGAGAGGGCCTGACGAGCTTAAAAAGATTTTCCGCCAGACGGCCAAGATCGCTCACCCCGACCGTTACCGTACCGCGGAAGACCGCTCGCTGGCCGAATTAACTTTTACCCGGCTGACGGCCGGGTGGATGGGCTGGTGGTCAGCCATCTCGACCGGCTGGCGGCGATCCCGGATTGGAAGGTGTGCGATGCGTATAGATATTCGGGAAAAGACCCCACGGTAGTGGATTTCATCGAGGTCCGGGATGAACAGGTAACCGGGATTAAGGTCCCGGCCGACCCGACGAAGCTGGATCTTCAGGAAAAGCTGACGAGTTTACTGATGGAAATGAAGCCGATGTATTCGCCGATCGAGCGAGAGCAGGGAGCTTATCTTGAGAAGATCGAGCAGGAGTTCGATATACCCATTGTGCTGGCGTCAGCCGGCCCGACGGCAATGGATAAGCGGGAACCAGAGCGGTTAGCGATCAACAAGAGGGAATTTGTTTCAGAGCAGTGCAGCGTTTAGACAATGGTCGATAGGGTGGGGTGCAGGCAATCCTGGAAAGAGTAATGCAGTCCTCCCGGATCCATGTTTCAAAAGAGCCAACAACCCACCCACCGCCGAGGTATTGTATTCATGCGGCGCAGAGCAAAGAGGGCGAAGCGTTCGGATGGCACAGAGGCATTCTTGCGGATGCAGGTCATACCAAACGCTTTGCTCCTGCAAATCGACGGTTCCCAGCTCTCGCTTCTCGCGCTTTTCTGTTCCCTACTTTCTGTTCTCAAGAATGATTCTCACATCCGCCGCGAGCGCGCCCTGGCCTTCGGCGAGGACCATCAGTGGGTTGACGTCCAGTTCGGCGATCTCTGGGCAGCCGGCAGCCAGCCAGGAGACGCGGATCAGGGCGTCGACCAGGGCTTCGCGGTCGGCGGGGGGTTGGCCGCGCAGGCCGGAGAGCAGCTTCGCCGAGCGGACCTCGGCGATCATCTCTTCGGCGTCCTGGCGGGTGAGGGGGGCGAGGCGAAAGCTGACGTCGGCCAGGGCTTCGACATAGACGCCGCCCAGCCCGAACATGACCAGCGGCCCAAAGGTCGGGTCGCGCTTGACGCCGAGGATGATCTCCTGCCCGCCGGCGATCATCTGCTGGACCTGGACACCGCGGATGCGCGCGCTGGGATATGCGGCGCGGGTGCGCTGCAGGATCGCCTGAAAGCCGGCCCGCGCCCCCGCTTCATCCTGGACGCCGAGAATGACCCCGCCGATGTCGGTTTTGTGGAGAATATCCGGGCTGGCGAGCTTGAGCGCGACCGGGAAGCCAATCTGCTTCGCATAGGCGACAGTCTCATCCGGAGTGGTTGCCAGGAGATCAGCCGGGACGGGGATGCCCGCAGCTTGCAGGACGGCGCGCCCCTCGGCGGCGTCCAGGCCGGTTCGACCGGCGGCGCGGGCAGCCTGGAGCAGGTCGTTTACCCGGTCAAGGTCTACCCCTTCCGGCTTCACCGGCGCAGGGTGCGGCGCGGCGGTCCAGCAGGAGCGGCGGTAGAGGACGCCAAAGGCGGCGACGGCAGCTTCGGGGAAGGTATAGGCCGGGATGCGCCCGCGGTGAGCGGCCTGAAAAGCTTCTTTCAGGCTGGCCTCGCCCATCAGGCAGGCGAGGACCGGTTTCCCACGCGCGTGGCCGCGGGTGACCTCGGCCAGCGCATTGACCACTGCCACCGGTTTGACCAGCACCTGGGGGACCAGGATGACCAGAACTCCGTCGTTACTCGGGTCAGCAAGGACGATCTCGAGCGCCTTGCGATAGTCCTGGTCGCTGGCCCCGCCGAGCATATCCACCACCCCGGCCACCTGGGCATCGGGCATCAGGATCGGGCGCAAGGCGGCCTGGGTTTCGCGGCCGGTCCGCGCCAGACTGAGGCCGGCGGTCTCCATCGCATCGGCGGCGAGGGCAGCCGGCCCGCCGGCGTTGGTCAGCAGGGCGATCCGCCCGCCCTTGGGCAGCGGCTGGTAGGAGAGGGCCAGCGCGCCGTCGAACATGGTTTCAATAGATTCAACCTCGATGGCACCGGCCTGCTTGCAGGCGGCGCGAAAGGCGGCGTGCGTCCCGGCCAGCGCGCCGGTGTGCGAGGCGGTCGCGGCCTGGCCGGCGCGAGTCCGCCCGGTTTTGATTGCCAGGACTGGCTTGGCTGCCGCGGCATCGCGCAGCGCAGGAACGAAGGCCGGCCCGCCTTTAACGTCCTCGAGGTAGAGAGTGATCACCCGCGTGTCTTCGTCAGCGGCCAGGAAGGGCAGGGCGTCGGTCTCGTTGACGTCGGCTTCGTTGCCCACGCTGAGCAGGCGGCTGAAGCCGATCCCGCGCCCGATGATCCAATCGATGATCCCACCGCACAGCGCGCCGGACTGGGAGAGGAAAGCGATCCCCCCGCGGGCGGGCATCCCACGCACGAAGGTGGTGTTGAGCGGGGTGTGGGTGTCGATCACTCCAATCCCGTTGGGGCCCATCAGGCGCAGCCCGTAGCGGGCGGCGATCTCCACCACCTGGCGCTCGCGGGCCAGGCCCTCCGGTCCCACCTCGCGGAAGCCGCCTGAGATGATCACCGCCGCTTTGAGTCCGCGCTTCCCGCAGGCCTCCACGGCCTCGGGGACCATCCCGGCCGGGATGAGCATGATCGCCAGCTCAACCGGGTCGGGGACGGAGCTGATATCGGGGTAGCAGCGCAGGCCGAGGATCTCATCCGCCTTGGGGTTGACCGGGTAGATCGGCCCGGGGTAACCGCTCTGCGGGTCGGTCAGGTTGCGCAGCACGCCGTAGCTGAGCTTGCCGGGGTCGCGGCTTGCGCCGATCAGGGCGACGCCCCTGGGGTTGAAGAAGGGGGCCAGGGAGGCCGATCGAGGGGGTAGTTGAGTCATCAGTCTGGTTCTCCGAGGATGAAACCGGCGCCGGGACTGCCCGAACGCCAGAATGGAATCTTATGCGTTTGCCGGGCTGGCCTGGCCGGCGCGGCAGGCTTTGCGGCCGAGGAGGAAGGCCTGGCGGTTGAGCTCCAGGTACTTTTGGGGGACCCGCGCGGAGATCACATCCAGCCAGACGTCCGCGGTCAGCGCGGGGTCGGCCTGTTCCTGGTCTTCGAGCAGGGCAGAGAGCGCACCAAGGAGGACGACGTTGGCGACTTTCAGGTTTCCCAAGCCCCGGGCGATTCCAGGACCGTCCAGGTAGACCGCGTGCGGGGTGACCCGGGCAAACACGCTGAACAGGGTCTCATCGCTGGGGTAGGACTGCCCGCCCGAGGTGACCGTCACGGGCTCGATGGCTTCCATGTTGACCAGGGCCAGGGCGCCAGGTTTGAGCTGGTTCACATAGCGCAGCGCCTCTACTTTTTCGAAGGCGAGGAACACGTCCACTTCGCCGGCAGCGACCAGGGGGGAATAAACGACCTCTCCCCAACGCACGTGGCTGGTGACGCTGCCCCCGCGCTGGGACATCCCGTGGACTTCAGCCTGCTTGGCCTGGTATCCGGCTGCGAGGCCGGCATTGACCAGCACGTCGCTGGCCAGGATAGTGCCCTGCCCGCCGACCCCGGCTAATAAATAATTGAGCGTCTTTTTCATCGCGCGGCTCCTTTAGTTTTGTGAGGGGCGAAAGGTGATCGCGTCCCGCGGGCAGATCTGGGCGCAGACTTCGCAGCCGGTGCACTGCGAGGCGTCGATCAGCGCCTTGGGGCGCCGGGTCTTCTCGTCCAGCTCGTCGCTTTTCAGGATCGCCGGGCAGCCGACGCGGAAGCACAGCGTGCAGCCGTTACAAGCTTCGGAGAGCACCTCGAGCGGGACCCACAGCTTGCGCGCCTCAGGGAGGAGGGCGCAGGGCTCGCGGGTGATCAGCACGCTGGGCTCGTCCAGCTTGAGGAATTCCTTGAGGGTCTTCTCGATCTCGGCGACCTCGAAAGCCTCCACGGTGCGCACATGTTTGACGCCCAGGGCGCGCACCAGCGGCTCGATCTCGACCACCGGCGCTTCCTTGTTCTGCAGGGTGCGACCGGTGCCCGGGTTCTCCTGATGGCCAGTCATACCGGTGATGCGGTTGTCCATGATGACCGTGATCACGGGGCTCTGGTTGTAGACCACGTTGAGGAGGGCGGGGATGCCAGTGTGGAAGAAGGTCGAATCGCCGATCACCGCGACCATGCGCTCGGATGTGCCGGCTTTTAGGGCGCCGTGCGCCACCCCGATCCCCGCGCCCATGCAGCCGCAGGTGTGGATCGCGTTCAGGGGGTGGAACAGCCCCAGGGTATAACAGCCGATATCGCCGTTGACCGGCACTTTCAGCTTGCTCAAGACGTAGAAGGCGCCGCGGTGCGGGCAGCCGGGGCAGAGGACCGGCGGGCGCGAGGGCAGGTCACCGGTGCTCACCCCTACCAGGGGAACGTGGGCGCTCTCGGGGAGCAGGCCGGCGCGGATCGCATTTTCGCGCACAACGCGCGGGTCAAACTCGCCGGTGATGGGGAAGATGCTTTTCCCTTCGGCGCGGATGCCCATCAGGCGGACGGCCTCTTCGATAAAAGGATCCAGCTCCTCGACCACGATCACCCGCCCGACGGAGGCGGCAAACTCGCGGATCATGTTCTCGGGCAGGGGCCAGGACATGCCCAGGTGGAGGACCGAGGCATGGGGGAAGACCTCTTTGACGTACTGGTACGACACGCCGGAAGTGATCATTCCCAAGGATTTCTCACCCGGTTCGACCTGGTTGAAGGAGAAAGTCTCGGCGAAGCTCGCTATTTCACGCATGCGCTCCTCGATCACCGGGTGGCGTTTGACCGCGTTGCCGGGGACCATCACGTACTTGGCCACGTTACGCGGGAATTTGCGCTCCTTCGGCGACTTTCCATCCTCGGGGAGCAGAGGCCGCTCGCCCAGCTCGACCGCGCTCATCGAATGGCAGACCCGGGTGGTCATGCGGAGCAGGACTGGGGTGTCGAAACGCTCGCTCAGCTCGAAAGCGGCGATCATCATGTCCTTGGCCTGCTGGCTGTCGCTGGGCTCCAGGCAGGGGATGCGCGCGAATTTGGCAAAGGTGCGGTTGTCCTGCTCGTTCTGGCTGGAGTGCATCGCCGGGTCGTCAGCCGATACGATCACCAGTCCCCCCTCGATACCGGTCATGGAAGCATACATGAAGGAGTCGGCAGCGACGTTGAGGCCGACGTGCTTCATGGTGGAGAATGCGCGGCGCCCTGCGTAGGCGGCTCCAATGGCCACGTCGACGGCTACTTTTTCGTTGGTCGCCCATTCGGCGTACACACCGGGAAAACGGGCGAAGTTCTCCAGGATTTCCGTGCTGGGGGTGCCTGGATAGGCAGAAGCCACCTCCGCGCCGGCCTCCCAGGCCCCGCGTGCGACGGCTTCATTGCCGGAGAGCATGGTTACCATTCTACCTCCGTATGGTCAGGGATAACTTTGGAAATGATATGGAACGCTGCGGTCAATTGTAATATGACCTTGCGTTCTTCAATAGGGCGATTTATTGGCAGTCAGGAAACTGCAAGGAACAGTAAGCGGTTAAGGGTGGGAATTACACCGATTTGGCTTCTTCTGGTTGAGCTGGCTTCAGGCTGACGCTCGGGTTGCTGACCAGGGTCGATTCTGGCAGGCGGGTGATCAACAGTGCAGCGACCGCCACGCAGCCGGTCAGAATCAAAAGGGAAGTTGTGAAGCTGCCGTCGGGATTGCGCAGAGCTTCCATCCCAAAAATAAAGACGACCGAAATCTGGCCTGCCAGAGTCAGCATAGCGTTGGAGGTGCCTTCGGGGGCCGGGTAGGTCAGCTCGGCGGCGTACTGGTAGCCGATTGCCGCCAGGCTGATCATGAAAAAGCCGTAGGCAAAGGCGCTGACCATCAGCTCCCAGTAGGTGCGGGCGAAGGTCAGGCCGAGCAGCCCGGGGATGGACCCGATCATCCCAACATAAAGAAAGGGGACACGCCTGCGCAGCTTATCCGAGAGGGCCGGCAGGGCGATGCCGCCGACGATCCCACCCAGGAGGAGCAGACCGCCCAGGATTCCGGCCTGTTCGGGGCTGAAGCCACGCGGGCGGACGATGCTCTCGATCCAAGTCGAAAGGCCGTTGAAGATGCCGTTGCCGACCAGGAAGAGCCACATCAGGATCCAGAACGGGACGGAGCGGAGCATGCTGCGCAAGCCAACGAGCATCAGCGCGCGCGATTCCATCTCAGGCGGGCAGGGCGGGGTGGGCGGCGCCTCGCGGGCAAAGAGGATAAAGAGGACTGAGAATGCCGCGGCAACCGCCCCATAGATCAGGAGCGCGTTCTGGATGCTGGTCGAAAGGATCAGCATGGGCGTGACTACCAGTCCGATGCCGATGCCGATAAAATTGGCCACCGTCGCCAGCCCGACCGCGGTAGCGCGCTCCTGGATGGGGAACCAGCGCGCCGCAAGCCTGGTCCAGGAGTTCAGGAAAAAGGGTTGGGCCACGCCCAGGCCGATGGTGCAGGCCAGCACGGCGATAAAGTTGTTGCCGAGGACACCGCGCAGCAGGCCGAAGACGGCCATTAAGATCGCCCCCAGGCTGACCGCCTTGTAGAAGCCAAAGGTATCGATAATCCAGGCGATGGGGAGGGAAAGGGGGACGAAGACGATCATAAAGATCATCGCCAGCAGGCCGATCTGCAGATCGCTGACGCCATAGTACTGCGTCGCCGGCAGGGTGATCGCCCCGAAGGTGATCCACAGGATCTGGATGGCCAGGTTGACCAGCATGAAGACGATTAAGACGACCCAACGGTATCCGTATACGCGAAATTTTTCTTCCGCCATGCCTCTGTCTCCATCTGACTGAAATCTGCAACCAGTGATAATAACCCCATGCTTGCAGTGCGGGTTCGCTCTGCGTGTGAGATGGCCGTCCCGGTCGACCCAAGGCTGGTGGGCAGACACACAGGTCTGCCCCTACCCCGTTCAATCCAGGCCCAGGACAGCCGGATGGGTCGACCTGAGTGTTGAACCGGTCCTGGCAGGCACAATTATCGTAGGGTGCGGTCGGTTTTGACCGCACCGTCCAGGATCATCGTTTGTGATGGTGCGATCTGGAATGCGACCGCACCCTACGCTGAGATCGTTTTCGTCTGTGTTGTTGGGCGCAGGGTTTCGTTGAAAAACCAGCGTCCTGGAAATGTATCCCCTGCGCCCCTACACAGACCCTTCGGACCGCCAATCTATTTGAAATTTACGAACCTGGATACAATTGAATCAGGCAAAACCCATGACCCTACCCACTCGATCCCAGATCTCTCCTGGAATGCGCGTGCAGATCATCGAAAAGCACAACCAGGCCAGCGGCCAGTTGACCGAGGGGATCGTCCAGCGCATCCTCACCAAGAGCCCCACCCACCCGCACGGGATCAAGGTCATGCTGGTCAACGGTAAAGTCGGCCGCGTCCAGGCGATCGTCTGACCGCCCGCCTCACTCTCCCAGGTTAATCCGTGGATTCTGCGCGGAAAGTATCTCTACCCGCGACCGCCCGCCGCAGAACCGTTGGACCAATTCGAGGATATTTCCCGCGATTTTTTCAACCTCATCCGATGTCACCGGCGACAGCGCGTCGATGTTGTCACAATGCCTCCTGCGAGTTTTCCATGCCTGGTGTCTAGAATGGAAATTTTGGGAAGATTATACCCGTTCTTTATTTTGTTTTTACTGAGGTCCGCGCTCCGCCGCCGATAATCAATTGTAGTTAACCAGTACATTCGTTTTTCGAGGTCCTTATGAGCGCCTTTGTCGTTGTCCATTTTCATGCAGATGGGGGGATGGTGTGCGTACCGGGAGTGCGCTCCTGGCCAAACGATCGCCGGGGCCGCCAGGAGGCCGAGCGCTTTGCCAGATCGCGACAGTGCGACACCGGTCACGTCTGTGGGCCGGATGCGGTCTGGGTGGAGTTCCTGGACACCTGCCCCAAACCGCAGGGGAAGCTGTTCCCGGGTAAAGCCGGGGAGCCTCCCTCGCTGCCAGTCCCGTCGCGGCGCAGCGCGAAAAAGAAAGCCTGGTACCAATGCATGATCCTGTCAATCGCAGATGGCACCGGGGTCTTGCTCACCGGCCTGCTGCTTTCCGGAATGGTCGGAGTGCTCCTCCTTTTGGTGAAACTGGTCGTAACCCAGGTGACTGGCGGGATGTAATTCAGCCGTGCAAAATCTCCTGGTTGGCCAGGTCGGCCTCCTGGAAGATTTTGGCAACCTCGGCCTTCATCTCGGCCGTAGCAGTGGGGGTATAGGGGATAAATTTGACCAGGTCGCGGGCCTGCTGGAGCAGGTCTTTGACTTTGGCGATATAGCTGAGGTCGTATTTACCGCTCTCAGCCGGGACAGGCGCCTCGCGGGCTTTTTGGATCAGAGCCCGGGCGCGGACGATCCGCTCGGCGGCGGGTATCAGGCGAGCCATAATGTCTCCTTTCCATGGCTTAACCTTCAAATCATTCTCCGGTAAGGGAATTCACCGGAGAACGATCTTATTATAGAAATTGTGTTCGAAAAAGTCAACTGGCTACTGCAAGCTGTAGCTGGCGTTGATCTCCGCGCGCACGGCGATCTGGCCCAGGCTGATCGGCGAGTCGTCCTCAGGATTGGCTTCTCCCTGGGACGGACCTGCGTTCTGAATGGCGTTTTGCGCCCAGAGGGCCGTCTGCCTGCCGCCTCTCCAGGAGCCATAGTACTGAGACCAGGTATTCTCGCTGATGGTCAGGACGCAGCCGGTCTGAGCGCCCGCCGCCGCGGCCAGCGCGCCTGCCTTTTCACCGGCAGCTTTCATGGCCATCTCGCGGGCCTGGTCGCGTACCTTGCGCAGCTCGCTGGTATAGAACTGCACGTCCTGGACCTCGTTTGCTCCGGCTCTGAAGGCAGCCAGGATAGCGTCATCGACCTGGCGGACGTCGCGCAGGGTGATCGAGACAGTATTGTCGATGCGGTAGCCTTTGATCACCAGCGAGTCGGAATTGTCATAGACTGGATAGACGATATTGTAATCGGTGGCGATATCCTTCGCTTCGACTCCCAGCCCGCGGACGGCGGCGATCACCTTCTGGACGACCTGATTGTTCTCGTTCAGGGTCCCATCCGGCGTGGTCCCGTTGGATTGGACGCCGAGCTGGAGCAGGGCGCGGTCCGGAGCGACGTAGACGACCGCAGCTCCCGAAACCTGGATCGAGCGGCCGGTATCGCAGGCGTTCTGCGCCGATGGAGAGGATAGGACTGGAGCGGCATGCGCGACCGGCAGAGATGCAGCGCCGGGCTGCTGGGCGCGCCACACGCCGAGGGCCAGCGCGGCCAAAACGATGATCAATGCGGGCTTGTAAAGTGGGGAAATAGGGTTCATGGGATAGTCTCCTCGAAAGTCAACAGGTTACCTGGTTACTCAGGCGCCAGGCGCCTGAGTACTTTCTTTGAGAATACCCAGAGAAGGTGTCAAAACTGTGTCAGGGAAGTGGCGGCTTTGGGCCAACTTCTGGATCCCAGACGCTCTGAGTCGCGCGCCAGGTACGCGGCGCGGAGCGCCAAAAATAAGCGCCCATGCGGAGCGTGGGCACCAGGAATCCAGGGAGCATGGGCGCCATGGATGCCGGATGCCGGGGATAGGATGCTCTCAGGCTGCCAGCGGCAACCAGAAGGTAAAGACGGCTCCCTGGCCTTCGACGCTCTGGACGCTCACTTCTCCCCCCTGAGCTTCAACCAGGCTGCGCACGATCGCCAGTCCCAACCCGCTGCCGCCCCGAGCGCGGTCGCGGGCCGGGTCGGCGCGGTAGAAGCGCTCGAAGACGAGGGGCAGGTGCCGGGCCGGGATGCCTGGCCCCGAATCGCGCACTTCACAGGCGATCCAATTACTTTCCCGGCGCAGAAGCACGCTGATCTCGCCTCCGGCCGGGGAATAGCGGATGGCGTTATCGAGCAGGTTGTCCAGCACCTGGGTGATGCGGTCCGGGTCAGCCTGGGCGCAGAGAAGGGGGCTGCCTGGTTGAGCCGCGACGCTCAGACAGACCTGGCGGGCACCAGCGACCGTGGAGAAGTGGGAGCAGCGAGCGCGGGCCAGCGCCTCCAGGTCGACCGGGTGGATTTGCAGGTTCAGCGCCCCGGCGTCGGCGCGGGTCAGGACGAGCAGGTCATTGACCAGGCGCACCAGGCGCTCGGTCTCGCGGTACATCGATGCCAGAAATGCGTCGCGGGCAGCCCGGTCATCCAGCGCGCCATCCTGCAAGGTCTCGATCGTCCCTTTGATCACAGTCAACGGAGTACGCAGCTCGTGGCTGACATCAGAGACAAAGGCGGTTTTGGCCTGGTCCGCCTGGCGCAGCGAAGCGGCCATCTGGTTGAAGGCCCGGCCCAGGGCGCTGATTTCGCTGATCTCCCCGTCAACCGGCACGCTCTGGTTCAGGTCTCCGGCGGAAATGGCCTGCGCTGCAGTCACCAGCCCATCCAGCGGTTTCGACAGCCGGCTGGCAAAGAACAGCCCAACAGTGCTTGCCAGAAGGACTGCCCCAAGGATCACCGCAGCGAACTGCCAGCGCGCCGCCGGCGGCAGCCCGGTCCAGCCGCTGTCGGGCAGGGGCATGGCCAGGTAGACGATCTGGCTCACACGGCCATCCGTCGAGAGCACCGGCGCAGCGGCGTAAAGCACTCGCTTCCCGCCCTGTGAATCGAGGGTGCGCACAGCGGTCGTGGCCTGTCCCGCCAGGGCCTGGGCGATCTCCGGACGCGCGGCCAGCCCGGCCGGGGTGACCCATCCGCCTTCACCTTGGGCCAGGGAAGGCAGCGCCAGCTCCCCGGTTCCCACGAGCCTCACACCGGCCGGAATCTCGATCACCACCCCACCCTGCGCGTCGATCACCCGGGTGTGGATCCCGGGGAGGGTGTTGGCGGCCTGCGAATAGGGAATGGGATTCGCCCCGGCCAGATTCTGGCCTTTCAGCGCGGCGGCTACCATCTCAGCCTGGGCCAGCAGGCTGGCGCTCTGCGTGTTCAGATACAACCGCTCGACGGCCAGCCAGGCCAGCGGGGCGATCACGCCCATTCCGATCAGGATGACGGCCAGGAAGCCGAGCGTCAGGCGCGCCCGCAGGGTTCTCACGGCTCGATCCCCTTATACTTATAGCCCAACCCGCGCACGGCTTCAATCCGGTCAGCCTGGGGATCAGCCTCCCGCAGACCGGCGCGCAGGCGCTTGATCGCGCTGTCGACCGCGCGAGTGTCGCCGCCAAAATCATATCCCCAGACCTGCTCGAGCAAGCGCTCACGAGTCATCACCCGATCCTGGTTGAGGAGGAGCGTGTAGAGCAGGTCGAACTCCAGGCGAGTCAGCTCCAGGGGCCGGCCGCCGACCGAGGCTTCCCGCCGCTCGCCGTCGAGGCGCAGACCGCCCACCCCCTGCAGAACCGGACCCTTGCTCTCATCCGGCTGGGTCCGGCGCAGCACCGCTTTGATCCGGGCCATCAATTCACGAATGCTGAAGGGCTTGCAGATGTAGTCGTCGGCGCCGAGCTCGAGCCCCACCACGCGGTCGATTTCCTCACCGCGCGCGGTGACCATGATAATCGGCACCTTCGATGCCCGGCGCAGCTCGCGGCAGACATCCAGCCCGTCGACCTCGGGGAGCATCAGGTCGAGGAGGATCAGGTCGGGCCCGGCCTGGTGAGCCAGGTCGAGGGCCTGGCGGCCGTTCGCCGCCGTGATCACCTCGTAACGGGTCTTGCTGAGGTTGTATACCAGCAGGTCCAGCACGGCCGGCTCGTCGTCGACGACCAGGATGCGCGCTGCGCGATTGTTCATGGTTCTAGTATAACAAGGGATTATGGCAGAATGATGGCGGCTTTGAGAATCAGGGGGTCGGTGCGGCGGTCCAGGTGAAGTTACCCAGGTCACACGCCCGCCCGGTCGCCGGGTCGATGTAGCGCAGGTAGAGCGTACCGTGGACTTCATTCGCGGAGACCACCACTCCATGGATGACCGCGCTATCTTCCGCGCCATAGAAGCGGTCGTCCTGAACCGGAAGCGGCCCGCTGATCAACTGCTCGCTCTGTTCGACCGCATACGTGGTGGTCTGGTCGCCTTCCTGGACACTGCACTCGATCCGCTCGAGGTAGGCTTGGGACGAGTTCACCGTCTTCCCATCCGGGGACAGGCTGATCCAGATATTCCCCGCCTTGAGCCCGTCCAACGCGTAGAGCAGCGGCCCGGCGAGATATCTGGCCGAGGGATCGTGGGTGGGGGTCGTCTGGGGGAGGGCGGGAGTGGGAAACTCGGGGTAGGAATAGTCTGGGCGGGGCCGGGAAGGAATATATTCCTGATATTGCCTTGCGACCGCCGCGTTGGCAGATTTGATCAATATCCCCGCTACGCCGGTGATGGCCAGCGCCAGGACAGTGGCCAGCGTGGCCAGGTTGACCGTGCGGCTGACCTGCCCGG
Source organism: Anaerolineaceae bacterium (assembly GCA_035542155.1). Taxonomy (GTDB): domain Bacteria; phylum Chloroflexota; class Anaerolineae; order Anaerolineales; family Anaerolineaceae; genus DATKLX01. Next base: position 27,408 of record DATKLX010000148.1, on the reverse strand, counting down.
AGAAGCGCCCGGTTCTCACCAGGTTTCCACGCCAGGCGAGGAGGCCTCCCAACAGGATGAGGAAGAAACAAAAAGCAGCGATGGCGATATCGCCCGAAGGATCGCTGCCGACCGGGTAGGTGCCGGGGGTCAGCAGATTCTTCAATTCCAGCGCCAGGCCGATGCTGGCCGCCCAGGCGAGAACCAGCCCAGCGATGATCAGGGATCTTCCCGGAGTTGTGGTTTGCCCGCTGTGGTCTTCCATACGAAATTCGTCCCTCGCGAAGAAATCAAATTCCCTGCCTGGGGTAAATTTTATCATGGGTGGGGGCGGGGCAGGTGAATGCGCAGGCTGTAGATAGCCATCCCATGGGTTAAAATCATCTGGAAAAGATGATATTTGTTATATACTTTTTTCTCGCGTCTGATGAATAATTATAATGAGGAAATCTCTTGGGGAGGTGTATTCCTGCACCCGCTTACCCGTCGTGAATTTATCGCTCTGGTTGGCCGCGGGGTGATCGCCGCCGGGTTAGCCCGCTGGCTGCCTTTCCTTCCGGAAGATACAGTCTCAGCTCAATCGGACACCCTGCCGCTGGCCTGCGTCTCCACCGGAACGAACATGGACTCCCCTGAGACGATCCTGCGCACTGCGCTGGACGGTCTCGGCGGCATCAGCCGCTTCGTCAAACCCGGGATGACTGTGGCGATCAAGCCCAACGCCACCTGGGCTTACCCTCCCCACACCGCGTCCTCCTCTGACCCCGACCTGCTGCGCGCTGTAATCCGCGCGGTCCGCGAAGCCGGCGCGAGTCGGATTATCGTCACCGACCACTGCGCTCTTAACCCTGGAACAGCGGATTGCCTGCTCGTCACCGGCATTGGCCAGGTGGTTAAGGAAGAAGGCGTGGAAGGAGTTTTCCCCGACCGCACGAACTCCCCCCTCAACCTGTACGCCAAGGTGGATTTACCGGACGGTAAGGCCTTTCAAAGGCTGGGCGTGGTCAAAGCCGCACTGGAGGCGGACCTGCGCATCAACCTGGCGCTGGCCAAGACGCACAACGTCACCCGCATGACGTTGTGCCTCAAGCACATGATGGGTTTCCTCCAATCGCCGGGCCTGCTCCACGTAAACCTCGACCAGGGTATCGCCGACCTATCCATGCCGTCTTCGCCATTCCGCGCCGACCTGCACATCCTCGAGGCGCTGCGGGTCCGCCTGCCCTCGGGCGGCGTCCGGGTCTGCGCCGGGCCGGAGACCGACGAGACCGATCCCCAGGTGGTCAGCCGCCGCAACCAGGTCATCGCGGGGACTGACCCGGTCTTAATCGATGCTTATGCTGCGCTGACATACTATGAAACGCAGCCGGATGAGCTGCCTTACATCAAGAATGCGTTCGAGTCAGGGATCGGCGCGCTGGACGTCCAGGCCGCGCTGGGAGACGGGCGCCTGCGGATCTTCACCGCCGGCAAGCCGGTCGAATCCGGTTATTCCACGGCGACGGTCCAGCCGACCGCAGAATCCGCTCCGGCGACTAATGTAGCCCCGGCCGCGGCGAACGCAGCCAGCATCCCTGTTTCTACGACCACACCGCTGCCGACCACGATTGCGGAAGTCAATCTGGTTCCGGCCGCTCCGGCTGCGCCTGCGCCTCAGGACTACGACCAGGTTGTCGACCCGCGCCCGTTCCTCAGCATTGGCCTGATCCCGGCCGCAGCGGCGGTCGCAGGCGCGGGTCTGGTGGCGGCTTCGGGAGTGCTGCGGCATAAACCGGCCAAAAAAGAGGAAAAACCCGGCGATGAGCATCCAGAATAAGCCCCGGCCAGGCCTGGCCCGCCTGGGGCGCTGGCTGGTCCAGGCGGCTTTCCTCCTCCTCTTCCTGTTTCCCCTGGCATGGATCGTTTACCAGAAAGCGACCTTTGCGCCTGCTCCCACATTCACATCCTGGCTGCTCCCCTGGGACCCGGTCCTGTTTGTCGCGCAGTTGCTCCACGGGGATTTCTCCAGCCTGGTGATCGGCGCGCCGCTGCTTCTCCTGGCCCTCTCACTGGTGTTTGGTCGCTTCCTCTGCGGCTGGATCTGCCCGCTCGGCACGCTGCTCGACCTGACCCGCGGTCTGGTCTTCTGGCGCAAGCGGAAGGCGCCGGGTGCAAGGCGCGGCTGGTTCGCGGCCAGCCGCAACAGCCTGCTGCGTTTTTTCTTCCTGGCCTTTTTGCTGGGGACGGCGCTTGTTTCGCTGAAGTACCCGGGTCTCTTCGACCCGCTGGTGGTTTTTCAGCGCGCGAGTACGACCCTGGGGCAGAACAGTTTTTCCGCCCAGCGGCCCGGGTTGGGCGCCACCGCCAGCCTGGTATCGCTGGTGTTCCTCGCGACCATCGCCCTCGAGCTGTGGCAGCCGCGCTTCTGGTGCCGCAATCTCTGCCCGTTGGGTGCGCTGATCAGCCTCATCTCTCACTTTTCTCTGTTCAAACGGCAGATTTCCATAGGGCTGTGCAACCTCTGCCAGGAGTGCCGCCGCGACTGCCCGATGAACGCGATTCCAAAGGACGCCGCGGCGACGGATTATTCGCAGTGCACCTTCTGCCTGGAATGCGCCGGCTCCTGTGTGCAGGGTGGCATTACCTTCGGTTTTGGGCAGCCGACAGCGGCCCACCCGCTGGTGCGCAAGGCCGCCTCCGCCTCATCCCCCACGCTGACCCGTCGCCATCTTCTGGCCCAGGCCGGCGCCGCCTGTCTGACCGGCCTTGCCGGTGCAGCCCTGGCTCCGCTGACCGAGTTGGCCCCGCGCCCAGCCGTCCTGCGCCCACCGGGAGCCATGCCCGAGGCCGAATTCCTCCGCGCCTGCATCCTCTGCCAGGAATGCGTCCGCGTCTGCCCGACGGGGGCGTTGCGTCCCGCGCTGTTAGAATCAGGCCTGGCCGGGCTGGGGACGCCGGTCCTGGTCGCACGCCAGGGAGCCTGCACGTTGAACCCGAGCTGCCCCGACCTGTGCGCGCGGGTCTGCCCGGTGGGGGCGATCCAGCCGCGCACCCTGGACCAGATGAAGATCGGCCTGGCAGTCGTCCATCGCGACTCCTGCCTGGCCTGGGACCAGGGCGCGCACTGCCTGGTATGCGTTGAGGCCTGCCTGGTCAAGGCGGCCATCCCCTTCAACGGGCGGGTGACGGTGGATGCGGAGCGCTGCACCGGCTGCGGGCGCTGTGAAACCGGCTGCCCGGTGCCGGGTAGCGCGATCCACGTGGTGCCGCTTCAGCCGGGTAAGCTGTAGGCCAGCACCGCGCCATCTTTTCCGAGTATAAACAAGGAGTTTCCTTCGATCCAGGGTCCGGCCGCAGTCCAGTCGCCGGTCGGGATGCTTTCGAGCAGCTTCCCACTCTGGCGGTCCAGCACGAAGAGGTCCGGGTTGGCTTCGCCAAGCTGGTAGATGCGCTCACCCTGGACGGCGGGTGGGTTGCGCAGCGGCGCGGGCAGCTCGCTCTGCCAGATACGCCTGCCGCTGAGAAAGTCCGCCGCGCTGAGCGTTTTCCCGCTCGATGCAACATAGACTACCCCCTCCTGGACCACCACCGGGGCAAAAACTGCGTCTGGCGTGGAGTAACGCCAGTACTGCCCGCCCGATTCGACGGCCAGGGCGTAGATCCGCCCATCGCCGGAACCGAAAATCACCCGGCCATCCGCCACAACCGGCTGGCTTTCAATTGCGCCGTTGGTCGCGATCCCGGACGGCCAGGCCAGCGCGCCGCTGCTCGCATCGAGGGCATAGAGCCGGCCGTCGTTCGCACCCAGGTAGAGGCGGCCTTCCGCCAGGGTCGGTGCGCCGTACAGGCCGACGGGGGCGGTGAATTTCCAGCGCAGGGATCTATCCGGGGCGAGGGCGAAGAGCGTCCCGTTGCTGCTGGAGCAGAAGATCGTCTCACCCGCAGCCAGCGGAGCGGCATGCAGAGATCCACCGGCGGTGAAGCTCCAGGCCTCATGGCCGTCCGCCAGTGACAGGGCGTGGAGATTGCCCTGGATGTCACCGACGTAGATCATTTTCCCATCCGCGGCGGGCGCTGAGGTCAGCGAGTCCGGCAGACGAGTCTTCCATTGTAGCGCGCCGTCATCGGCTCGCACCGCGGCAACGAGGCCGTCTTCGTAGGCCGCCAGAATCAGGCCGTTAGAGATCACCCCGCCGGTCGGGGCGACTTCGCCGGCCTGGACCAGCCAGTGCAGAGCCAGGGAGTGCGGCTTTGTCTCTGGAATAGGAGAGGGAGGCGCCTCTTCACCGCGCAGCGCAGCTACCTGAGAGCGGTAACGGTTGGCGAGCCTCAGCCGGCCCTGCTGCTCGTAGGCGCCGGCCAGGGATAGCAGCGCCTGAACGTTTTTAGGATCGGCTTCCACCGCCTGGCGGTAAGAGAGGACGCTCTCGGGTAGGCGCCCGTCGGCGATGAACGTATCCCCTTCGTGGCGGTAGCGCTCGGAGAGCGGGGTGAGCATGTTTTGCAGGGCAGGAAAGGCGAGAATGGCCGAAGCGCCCCCGATGGCGAGCAGCACGGCGAAAAAGAGCAGCGTCCGGAGGACGCGAAAGCGGGTTCGAGTGGATTTTTCGGAGCTCACTGTCACAGAAAGATCCGTAGGATGTATCGTGGCGAGATTTTTAATCCTCGGGGGGCAAGTCGTCATCCTCGCCGGGCTCGAATTTGTCCAGCAACTCGCGCAGGTTCTCCTTCCAAACGTCGTCGAGCGGGCTGAACTCGATCTCCTGGAACTCGCTCGAGAGGCGCTGCAGGTATTCGCGCACCCCGAGCTGCGGGTTGGCGTTTTCCAGCTCCTCGATCTTTGACTCGATCAGGTCGTTGAGCCGGCCGCTCTTCTTCTCCAGCCTGGTCAGGTCGAGGCCGATTTTGAGCATATAGTTAATCCGCTGCATCACTCCCAGCCAGGCGCGGTAATCATTCTCGATGCGGATCGAGCTGCCCGTCTGGGCCAGGAGGGAGAAATCGTAGGTTGGCACGAAGGAGTACATTCCCACGTATTCCATATCCTGATCCCCGGCGCGCCGGCAAAGGTACGATCCGATGCTGGCCCCGCCGTGGTAGTCGGAAAAGGTGACCGCCAGCTCTTCCAGCTCCTGTTTCAGGTGCGGCATGCTGTAATTGCAAGAGATGACCCGCTCTTTATCGTAGGGCACCTCGCCGTACACGCCGCCCAGGCCAATGATGCGCTTGACCCCCAGCACCCGCGCGGCGTCCAACAGCGCCGCGATATAGCGCTCCACGTCCATGTGCGGCTCGTCGCCCAGGAAGATGATCAGACCGCGCTGCGCGTCCCCGGTGTGATAAAACTCGTTCTGCTGGGTTTGGAGCGATTCGGGAAATCCCTGGACGTAGCGGACCACCGGCCGGACCAGGTCATGCGTTCCGGGAACCTGGAAGATGTAGAAGCCATCCGGTCGGATCTGGCCGATCTTACGCGCGTTGGTCTGCTGGATCAGGTACTGCGGCAGGCCGGAGGAGACCGCCCCTGCATCGGCCCACTGCCGCCAGCCAACGATCATATACATTTCCTCGGCTTCTGGCTTGCGCCAGAACTCGTAGCTCTCAGTCATTTTTCACTACCTTCCATTTCATCTACGCTGATCCATTTTACAGCGTCCAAATATTCACCATTCTTACCAACATTATTTAGTATACCACGCACGAAATCCAGCTTCTACGGGGCAGGGAGGGTGGAATTGCGGGGAGGGGAGGGTGTAATCGTTATTAATATACTGCAGGTTTATCAACGCCCGATGGAGCGCCAGGGGACGTGGGTCTTCACCCACGAGGTCCTGGGTTCGAGCGAGTGGTACGAATCGCTATGGCAGCGCCGTGAGCGCCTGGCACAGATCCCGATGTGGATTGGGTGGGGGATGAAAGATTTCGCCTTCCGGCCAGTGGAGCTGGAGAAATGGAAAGCCGGTTTCCCTGGGGCAGAGGTGAAAACCTTTGCGGAAACCGGCCATTTTGTCCAGGAAGAAGAGGGCGAGGCGCTCTGCCCGTTGCTGGAGGATTTATTGGCCCACGCCCTTCCACAGAACTCGCTCTAGCTCACCCGCCTCGCGGCATGACCGGGCCAGCAGCGAGGGAAAGAGTGCATCACGTTTCAGTTGGCTGGTAGCGGGTGGACTTCCAGGCGGAGAAAAGGAATAAGGGAAAGCAGTGCAAAGGCTAAAAAGGGGTCTCGCCCCATGCAAGATTCGTGGAGGTTAGCCGCTGGCTTCCTCAACTTGCAACTGAGCACTTGCTTTCCCTCACCCCCATTATAGTACAGCGAGAGCAGTTTTCAAGCCCCGGTTTGGTATACTGATCCTATGCCCCAATTTGTGGCTTTTCTTCGCGCTGTCAACGTCGGCGGGCGCTTCGTCCGCATGGAAGACCTGCGGAAGATGTTCGCCGACCTGGGGTTCGCTCAGGTCGAGACTTTCATCCAGAGCGGCAATGTCTTCTTCAGCAGCCCGGATGAAGATGCACCTGGCCTGGAAAAGCGCATCGAAGCACACCTAGCCCAGGCGCTTGGCTATGCCGTAATGACTTTTCTGCGCACGCCCGGCGAGCTGGCTGCAATCGCCGGCTACGCTCCCTTTCCATCTCCACTGGCGGCGACCGATACGCTCTACGTCTCCTTCCTCAAGGAGCATCCCATTTCCGAAGCGCAGCAAAAGATGCTGGCGCTGGCCAACCCGGTAGACGAGTTCCACTTCCACGGCCGCGAACTGTACTGGCTGCGCCACAGCGCGCTTGGGGAATCGGTATTCACCAACGCTATCCTGGAGAAGCTGCTTCGCGCCCCGGCGACCAACCGCAATATAACCACGGTGAAAAAAATGGCGGCGAAACGCTCATCTGGGGGTGGGTAAGTTAAGCAGGATCCGGGTGAGTATATCCGCCAGCCAGCGGACGTACTGTTCTCGAGACCAACCGCGGTCGATGGTGAGCAAACGGTAGATTTCGCTGCTGCTTAAGGCCCAGGTAGTCTCAGCGGCCTCTTCCAGGCTCAGGCTTTCGCGCAGCGCGCCTGTCCGCTGAACCTGTTTCACAAAGTAGCGCATTCCCTCCATACGCCCCGTTAAAAGCCGCTCCAGCATGGCGGCAATGTTCGCATCGCTTTTTTCATTCTCACGCAGCAGGGCGAAGACCGGGCTCATCCGGCCCATAATCCCGGCGATATTGGCGGCGAAGCTCTCTATCAAGCGGACCGGGTCCGGCTCCGTCTCCGCTGCTTTGATCTCTGCGCGATGGAGCAGGGGGATGGGCTCCTCATCGCCCACGATCGAAACGTCTACCAGGCGGGTAAGCAGGGCCAGCTTGTTGCCAAACGAAGCGTAAATCGTCTCCGGGGCGACCTGGGCTTCACGGGCAATGGCCTCGATCGAAGTCGCGTGATAGCCTCGCTCAGAAAACAGACGCAGCGCCGTATCCAGGATCTGTTTGCGGGTCTGGCGGGCCTGCTCCTGGCGGTGCGCCGAGCGGTAGGTTCGTTTGGATGCAGGCGGATCTTTCATACCATCTTGACTTTCCGGATAATTTGGATATAATAATTCTATATTTAATAAAGTATTACTTTATTAAATATAGATGGCTCTTATCAGTATAACCGAAAAAGGAGACAGGTATGAACGAACAACAGAATTTGGGAACATTTCGCAAGGTGATTGAAGAAGGCTTTAACCAGGGCAATTATCCGGCGCTGGATCCGCTCTTTGTGCCGGGCTACGTCGAGCACCAGGACGGTCTGCACAAAAACCTGGAAGGATTCAAAGACGACATCCGCGGCCTGCGAGCCTCATTTCCGGATTTCACCCTGACTATTGAGGACGTGGTCGCGGACGGGGACCGGCTGTGGGTCCGTTCGACGGCGCGAGGGACCAACCTGGGACCCTTCTTTGGACCGCCCACGGGAAAGCCGATGCGCGTCACGGTGATCGACATCTGCCGCTTCAAGGACGGAAAAATCTGCGAGCACTGGGGCGTGCCGGATCGCTTCACCGTCCTGGCCCAGCTCGGGCTGCTGCCGGTTCCTCAGCCGCAGGGCCGGTAGATCGACGCCCCTACCCTTTTCACCCAAAGATCCAGGGCATCTCCTGGGTCTTTTCGTTTCCGCGCAGTTTTTAAGGGATCGATGACCCTACCTTTCCATTCTGTCAGCCCCGATGAGAAATTTGGACTGTAAAATCAAAGCATCAAATGGTTGGGGGGTTCACTTGAGGAGATCCATCCGATGCGAAATCTCTTCCCGGTAGTATCGATCTTTGTGCTCATCTTCTTGCCCACGCGGCCGGTCAACAGCTCTGTCCAGACTGAAACTGTCGCCTCAGTAACCTATTACGTATCAACTTCTTCAGGCAGCGATTCCAACAACGGCCTATCATCTGCTGCACCCTTTGCCACGGTCACCAAGGTCAACACCCTGAACCTGCAGCCCGGCGACCGGGTGCTCTTCAAGTGCGGGGATACCTGGCGAGCCGACCCGCTGGTGATCAATGAATCCGGGACGCCCGCCGCGCCGATCGAATTCAATTCCTATCCCCTCGGCTGCGCGAATAAGCCTTCTCTCTCCGGATCAAAGCCAGTCACCGGTTGGACCCAGGACTCGGGGAATGTCTACCGGGCGGACCTGTCGAGCGTTGATTTTCCCCTGGGGATCAACCAGCTCTTTCGCGGCGGCATGCGCCTGACCCTCGGGCGCTGGCCCAATCTCGACGCGCCCAATGGGGGTTACTCGACGGTCGACGGGCACGCAGCGGGCGGGAATACACTGACCGATAACGAGCTGCCCGCCGGGAACTGGGCGGGGGCGATCGTCCACATCAAGAACATCCGCTGGTCGATGCTCGACCGCCAAGTGACCGCTTCCGCCAGCCACTCGCTGACGCTAAATAAGGGTCTCTCGTGCCTTGTTGAGAGCTGGGGCGACTGCGCCGGTTGGGGCTATTTCATCAACAACTCCCACCTGACCCTCGACCAGGACGGCGAGTGGTTTTACGATTCGGCTGCGCGGCGTGTCTACCTGTACTCGACCGCCGGCGCGCCAGCGAATATCGAGGGCTCGCTGGTACAGGCGGACGATCATCAGGGTGGGGTCATGCTCAGCGGCGGGGCAGCGACGGCCTACGTGATCGTCGACAACCTGGAGATCAAGAACTGGGGAAACCACGGGATTAGCGCCCCGGCTGGAATGAACGGGGACATCTACCACGACATCACCGTGCGCAACGTGACCGTCCGGGATGTGGATGGGGCAGGGATCTTCTTGAGCAGTTGGACCGAGCGTCCCTCGGACGGGATCAAGAGCCTGCGCGGCGGGCACCACCTCACCTTTGCCAACAACCTCATCGATGGGGCCAACTCGTTCGGGGTCAGCGGCTATTTCCACAGCTCGACCTTCACGGATAACACCATCCGCAACATCGCCCTGGTCAAAAACCTGGGCAAATCCGGCATGGGCTGCGGTCTCACCAGCGACGAGTGCACCGAGAACGGCGACGGCTTCCGCATCCGCCTGCACGTTGCGGCGACCTCAGGCTTTGGCAACACCCTGCGCGATAACCGTATCGAGAAGACCGGCTACAACGGGGTGGATGTGTTTGGTCCCGAGACGATCCTGGAAAACAACTTCACCACCCAGGCCTGCTTTACCAAAGCCGACTGCGGCGCGGTGCGCGTCTTCGGCAGCGACAGCCTGGCGGCGACCACGGTCTATAACGTCCACCTGCTCAACAACATCATCGTGGATATCCCCGGCAACGTAGACGGCTGTCCTCCCTCGCGGGCGGCCTTCGGCATGGGCCTGTACATCGACAACTATTCGCGCAACGTGGAAGCCCGCGGAAACACGGTGATCGACACCACCGTCTCCGGGATCCTCTACCAGCACTCGACCGGGCAGGCGGTGGGGAACACGGTCTACAACGCCTCCTCGGGGAGTGAATACAGCGCGCAGATCGATCTCAGCGGCGGCGAGACCCAGGTCAGCCTGAGCGGGAACGTGATGTACGCGCTGAAGTCCAATGCCTGGACTTTATATGCGTATAGCTATAACAATGCTGCCTCATCCGACCAGAATTATTTCTTCCACCCATACGTGAGCAAGCACATCGCCTACGGCCCATCCTGGACCCGCTATACTTTCGCCGACTGGCAGGCAAAGAGCGGGCGAGATGTCCATTCCAAGACTAACTGGTTTACCCAGCCGGTGGGGGAGGCCTCCCGCGCGGTTGTCTTTTATAACGCCGGTAAATCGCCGCTGACCGTCGACCTGAGCAGCCGCGAGTACCTGGATCTCGACCAGGTGCGGCAGCCGGTCAGCCTGGTTTTGCAGCCCTTTACGTCAAAAATCCTGGTGGATAATGGACCGGCCGTTTTGGCCCTGCTTGGCATCTATCCCGCCATGCTGGCGCAAGGCCAGGTGGGGGCTTTCACCCTCGCCGTGAGCGGCAAGGGGTTCACGGCGGGCAGCGTGGTGCGCTGGAATGGCGCCGACCGCCCGACGACCTTCGTCAGCTCGACGCACCTCGACGCGGCGATCTCTGCCGCGGACGTTGGCGCGCTGGGGAGCTATCCCGTTATCGTTCACGACCCCGCCGGAGACACCGCGCCGATGAATTTTTACGTGGTGGAAGAGGTGCACAGCGTGTATTTGCCGCTGATGCAACGATAATCGACTCTGCAGGTCGGCCATCCCGGCAGATCTTTCTCCATGGAACAGGGGAAACCCTCTGCGGGGGTCTTGCGGAACCAGGCCAGAAGGTAATCGCACATCTCTTCCTGGACCGCCGCCTGGAACATCAGCTCGACCCGGCGTTCCGTGACCGGGTCGCATTGCCCGTTGATCAAGTCGGAAAAGACCTGGGTGATCAGCCCGCGCGTCCGCCGGACGCGCGGATCGACGCGTTCTACTTTCTTTTTCTGGAGAAGATCAGCACCAACACCAATCCCCCGCCGGCCAGGCCGATTAACAGGTAGCCGACCGTCGTGATGTTCATCGATGCGGCAACCGATTGCGCGGTGGGCGAGGGCGCCGCAGTCTCGGTTGGGATCAGGCTGGGAGTGGCGGTATCCGGCGCGGTCGTGGCGGTGGGCGTCTGGGTCGCCGGGGCCGGGGAGGGGGTGATCGTCGCGGGGGGCGTCAACTGGAGGAGCAGCTTTTGCCCGGGCTGGAGGATGGAAGCTTCGCTCAACCCGTTCCAGCTCATCAGGTCGGAGGTTTTCACCCTGTACAGGTCCGCGATCCGCGACAGGCTTTCCCCGCTCTGCACGGTGTGATAGTACTTGCCGTCGCTGGCGGGGGTCAGCAATTCGATCGGGGTCAGGGGTCGCGGGGTCGGGCTGGGGGTGATGTTGCTGGGGTGGACGATCAGCTTCTGGCCGATCTGCAGTGGGGCGTCGACGCGCAGCCCGTTGAGCCTTAGCAGCGTGTCGACGTCTGTTCCGTAGGCCTGCGAGATCGTGATCAGAGTCTGGTACGCCGCCACGGTGTGGACGATTCTGCCGTCAGCCTCGGGCGTGCTGGGGATGATCATCCCGATTGGGGTGGGCGTGGCATAGCCGGCGGTGTTGCTGCCCGGGATGAACAGTTTCTGCCCGATCTGCAGGCTGGCGTCTTTGGGCAGGTTGTTCCAGATTTCCAGATCTCTGATTGTGATCTTATATGCCACGGCGATGGCCCACAGGGATTGCCCAGCCTTGACTTCGTGGAAAACCTTGCCGTCCGCGTCAGGGGTGGCGATCTTGACCGGGATGATGATCTGCGAGACGCCGGGCGCTCCGCCGGTTCCCGGCTTTCCGCCGCCTTTGGAGGTATACGAGCCGCAGGATCTTCCCGCCACGTAGGCAGCCTGCAGCACGTAATAGGTCATCCCATTATTGGCTTTGGCCACCCCCGCCCCGATGTTACAATAGGCGGCCTTGACCGCCGGGATCATATGGGATGCATCCGACCAGGCGACCATGATCTCGTCAATTCCAAAGGTGTAGCCGACGGCGAAATTCTCGGTGCCGAAGACCGTTCCCCCGCCGCCGTAGCCCGCCGCCGCCAGCCGGCCGGAGACGTTTCCAATATGCCAGGACATCTGGTTGGCCGCCATGGTCTCGGCCGTGGCCTGGGCAACCGCGTCGATGATCGGGTCTTCGACCAGCGCGGGCAGGCCGTTGGAGACGCGCAGCGTGTTCATGGCCGCGATCAGGTCGCCCGGGGCGACGCCCAGAAGAGGATGGGCCAAAACGCTGGCGACCGGGTTCAACAAGCCGGCCACAAGAAGGAGGGTGAGGATCCAGCCAATCGATTTTTTGGGAAGCACGCAAATATTATAACCCGGCGCGGCCTCTCTGCGGTCACTTCCACGACCAGAAGGCCAGGTCCCCAGCAGCGATTTTCTGCGCCGAACCCCCTTCCGCACTGGCGACGTAGATGCCCGGCCCGACGCTGGCGTCGACCCCCGCATAGACGACGTTTTTACTGTCGGGCGACCAGATCGTCCCCGAGCGCTGGTACTGATCGAAGTAGGTAAAGATCTGGATGAAAGCATCCGTGGGGATGAAAGCGGCTGCCTGCCGGATTTCACCGGTGTCCACGTTGTAGATCTGGATCTGGACCACGATCTTCGACTGGGTTTGGGCGATGTTCTGCGCGCCACCCTGGTCCTTCGGGTTGATCAGAAAAAAGGCGATCTTCCGCCCGTCGGGAGACCAGAAATAGGCGACAATGATCCCTTTGGCGACATCCTGTTTTTCTTCCGGCCTGGCCGGGTCGATCAACGCCAGGCGCTTCTGCACGCCGGTCGTGTCCCCTTCCAGATCGCTGAGGTAGGCCAGGCTGTTTCCTTTTGGCGACCAGGCAAAAAAAGCCTGCCCGCTGACCTTCGCCAGCACTGTTTTGACTCTGCCTTCTTTGCCGACCACGATCAGCTCTTCTCCGCCGCTGGCGCTCTCCGTCAGCAGCGCGAGATCATCGCCCGCTGGCGACCAGTCCGGCGCCTGGAAGAGCCCGGGTTTCAGGTCCAGCTTGGTGGTGTGCGCCGGGCCGTTCACCTCGAGGAGCGTAATCTGAGCTCTGGCGTTGGAGGATGCCGCCCCGCCGGTGTGGGTGATGATGCTGCGGTTGTCCGGCGCCCAGTCCCAATAATAGGGCTGGCCGGTGCCGATTACTTTGGCCTCCCCGCCCGCAGCCGGCGCGAGGTAGAGGGCCAGCTCACCCCCCCCGGCCGCGTTGCTCAAGAAGGAGAGGAAATCGCTGTTCGGCGACCAGAAGAGATAAAAAGGGAACGCCTCCTGGCTGGAGAAGGCCTCCACGCGATTTTTCCCATCTGACGACGCCGTATATACACCGGCTTGGCTGCCTTTTGCCGCGTCCCGGGTGAATACGAGATAAGCCAGGGTCCGCCCATCCGGCGCCCAGGTGGGGTACTGGTAAACCCGGCCGGTTTCCCCCGAGCCGGGGTTCAGATTGGCGTCCTGGGTGATGGCGGTTTTTTGCTGCCCCTTCCCATCGATAGTATAGATGTTACCGTCCGCACCCTGGTAGACGATCAAGCCCCGGCGTGTTTCAGGGGACAGATCCTGACCGGTGACCGGTATCCTTGTGCCAGCCCGGGTAGCTGCCTGCAGCGGTGTTTTTTGTGGGACGGCAGCGGTCTGCTCGAGCGGCGGGCTGCTTCCGAACAGGCGCGTGGTCATCGCGCAGCCCAGGCTGGCCGCCACAGCGACCACCACGGCCACTATCCACCCTCTCTTAATCCTCTTCCCCGCGTGCCCACTACTATTCGCGCTCATTCCTCACCCCACTTTATCCAGAGTTCCGCCGCACGGTAGGGGCGCAGGGGTGGGATGGTCATCAGGATGAACTCGATCTCGCGGCGGGTGGCTGCGTCCCAAACCAGGCGGATTTCCTCGTTTCTTAGTGGCCGAACTTGTTTCAAACCACCCTGCCGCGAGCTTTGTCCGAACCGAGGCTGAACCCCAAGTCGTTCTCCAGCGCGGGCTCGAGGCCGGCCCATTCGCGCAGCGCATCCAGGTCGCCGTTGAACCAGTCGATGTCCAACACCGCGTCTTTCATGCCGGTGCGTCCACGTCCCAGACCGGGTAAAAAATAAAAATCGCCGGTCCACTGCCACATTACTGGCTCTCGCCCTCCAGGAGCAGCTTGAGGGAAGAAGTCGCCCTGCGGCCAGTGGTCAGCAAGCTGTTTCCAATCCCGCAGGCTCACTCTTTCCGCAGTGGCTGTAGACTGTCCATCCAGGTATTTGGCCAACCAGAAATCGAACTCTGTCATCCAGGGTTCGGGATGAGTATGGCTCGCCCACCAATCGGCCCTCGTATAAACGAACACCCGGCCAAACTCCTGCTTGGCAACTTTCAAAAAGCACGAGACTTCCAGGGTTCGATCGTGAACTCGCGGGACGCCATCGATCTCTACATCTTTCTCTTCGATATCAATCATCAAAGGCAGATCCGCGTCATTCGGGAGCATGTTTTTCAGACGTTCAATCGCCGGGTCAACTCGTTCTGGATGCTCTTTACGGAAGTCGGGATCTGGATTCCAGAAGTAATACGCTCCCCGCAGCAGCCCGGCTTCGCCGGCCCTTTCCCAATGTTCTAAAAAATTGGGATTGGATTCAAACTGATGAACTCCCTGTGGATGGTCAACCGATGGACCTAATCTCTGCAAGATCTGGAAGTAGGCGAAGGAAACTCCTGCTCGCCGCATTCTCATGAAGCCGTCTCGTTTCTGGGGTTCTTTGTGGACGAACTGATTTTTATCCAGATCCACCCCCAGGGCGCGCGCCATTGGAATTCGCCCTTGCCGCCTGCGTCCACCAGCCGGCCGCCTTTCGCTTGGCAGTGGAGGATTGGCCGGTGAAGGCCGGCGGTGTCTTTTTTCCACTCGTGGGGTGGTCTCTTCCTCAGGCAGCGCATCCGACCCGAGCCGGAAGCCGGGATCATCCGCTGCCGCCGGGGGAAGCCTGGCCCAGGTGCGGAGATCGTTTAAATCCCCATCAAACCAGTCCAGATCCAGCGGTGCGCCTTCTTGCGGATCGCCGATCCCTGGCAGGAAGTAAAAATCCCCGCTCCACTGCCAGATCCTGGGTTTGAACGCGCCTTCCGCAGCATCGGGAAAGAAATTGCCCCTCGGCCAGTGGTCTTCAAGCTCTATCCAATCTGCCAGGCGGATGAACTCGATTGGATCCGGGTTTTCCGGTGTTGCAATCTCGGGATGCTGCCCGTCCAGGTACTGGGCCAGCCAGAAATCGTAGGATTTCATCCACGGCTCGGGGTGGGTATGCTCAGCCCACCAATTGGCGCGGGTGTAGATGACTAGGCGCTTGAAGGCCTTACGCAGCGTGCCCAGGAAAACGTGGATCTCCTGGGTGCGGTCCACGGTCGTGGGTTCCTCGAAGTCGATCATGAAGGGCAGCTCCGCGCCAGGTGGGACATGGTCGATGAGGAGTTGGATCGCCGGGTCGACGTGGTCGGGGTCGTTAGGGCGGAAGCCGGGGTCATGGTGCCAGAAGTAATACGCGCCGCGTAGCAGGCCGGCGCGGCCTGCCCGCTCCCAATGGTCCTGGAAGTTGGGGTGGAAGACCCCATTCTGCATCTGCTGCGCGTAGACGAAGGACACCCCCGCCCGGCGCATCCGCTCGAAACCATCCGGCTCTTTCTGCACGACCGTGAACTGGTTGATATCCACTCCTAACGCGCGCATATCTATCTCCTGACACGGGGCAGTGGGGATTAAAAGACCGGGCAGCCTGCAGCGCCCCTATCTGGCGGCAGCCCGGCCAGCTATCAGGTATCAACCGGCATCTCTGATTATAGAGTATTTTGGCTGAAATTGTAATAATATAGGGAAAGACCCGAAAGGTTTAAAAGACCCTTCTGGTCTGATCCCTGAAAAAGCAATTCTTTCTTACAACCGATCTTTTAGGAATTTACCCGTGTACGATTCCTCGACCTTCGCCACCTCTTCCGGCGTGCCCTCGGCGATCAATTGGCCCCCGGCGGCGCCGCCCTCTGGCCCCAGGTCGATCACCCAGTCGGCGGTCTTGATCACCTCCAGGTTGTGCTCGACCACGACCACTGTATTCCCCACGTCCACCAGGCGCTGGAGCACGGCCAGGAGGCGGGCCACGTCGGCCAGGTGCAGGCCGGTGGTCGGCTCGTCGAGCAGATAGAGCGCCCGCCCGTTGGACCGCCTTCCCAGCTCTTTGGCCAGCTTCACCCGCTGGGCTTCGCCGCCCGAAAGCGTGGTGGCCGGCTGCCCGAGCTGCAGGTAGCCCAGCCCGACGTCGGAGAGCACCCGCAGGCGCGAGGCCGCCGCGGGGACCTCCTCGAACAGGGCCAGCGCCTCCTCGACGGTCAGGTCCAGCACCTGGGAGATGTCCTGCCCGTGGTACTTCACCGCCAGGGTATCGCGCTGGAAGCGCCGCCCGTGGCAGACGGGGCAGCGTACCTCCACGTCTGGGAGGAGCTGCATCTGGACCGTCAGGACGCCCGCACCCTCGCAGCGCTCGCAGCGCCCGCCCGGGACGTTGAAGGAGAAATGGCGCGGGGTAAAGCCCTTCCGGCGCGCCTCAGGCGTGGCGGCGAACGCCTCACGGATGGGGGTGAACGTGTCCGAATAGGTCGCCGCATTCGAGCGCGGGATGCGCCCGATGTGCTCCTGGTCGATGGTGATGATCTTGTCCAGGTATTCGATCCCTTCGATGGCATCGAAATCGCCGGCGGGCTGGCTGGCGCCGTATAGCCGCTGGCGCACGGCGCGGTCGAGGACGTCGAAGATCAGCGAGGATTTCCCCGAGCCGGAGACCCCGCTCACGGCGATCAACAGGCCCAACGGCAGGCGCACGGTGACGTCGCGCAGGTTGTGCTGGCGCGCACCGCGGATGGTGATAGCCTTCCCGTTCGGCGTCCGGCGGCGCTGCGGAACCGGGATGGAAACCTGCCCGGACAGGTACCGCCCGGTTGGCGATTCGGGGTTCGCCGCGACTTCAGCAGGCGTCCCTGCGGCGACCACCTGCCCGCCGTGTTTCCCAGCGCCCGGCCCGAAATCAATCACGGTATCCGCGGCGGCAATCATCTCCAAATCGTGCTCGATGACCAGCACGGTGTTGCCCAGGTCGCGCAGGCGGCGCAGGACCTCGGTCAGGCGGCGTGTGTCCCGCTGGTGCAGCCCGATGGTCGGCTCGTCGAACACATATAACACCCCGCTCAGCCCGGAGCCGAGCAGCGAGGCCAGCCTCAGCCGCTGCGCCTCCCCGGCCGAGAGGGTTGGCGAGGAGCGTTCCAGGGTCAGGTAACCCGCCCCGACCTCGACCAGCCGCTCGATCCAGGCTTTGAGCTCGTCCAGCAGCGGCCCGCCGATGAGCATCTCGTCCGCGCTGAAAACGCCGCGCAGTCCTTCCAGCCAGGCGCTCAGATCGGTGAGCGGGCGGCGTGATGCGGCGACGATGCTCTCCCCGGCCAGGGTCACCGCCCGGCTCATCGCCTTCAGCCGCGTCCCCTGGCAGTCCGGGCAGGTCGTGGTGATCAGGAATTCTTCCATCTTTTCGCGGTACTCCGCGTTGCGGATGTGCTCGGCGTAGCGGCGCAGCAGGTTGGTGGCGATGCCCTCGAAACGCCCCTGGCGTACAGTGACAGGCGGCTCGACGGATGGAAAGTGGCGGCGGAACTGCGGGCTCTCTACGCCGTAGAACAGCAGGTCGCGCTGCTGCGGGGTGAAATCCTTGACCGGTCGGGCGCAGTCGAACTCGAACCCGTAGTAGGCTCCGGTGGCCTGAAGAGTTTTGGCGCTGTACTCCTGGTAGACTTTCTCCCAGCCGGTGACCGCGCCCTCGAGGATGCTCTTCTGCTCGTCGACCAGGCGGTGCACGTTCACCTGGTGGACGGTTCCCAGGCCGGTGCAGGTCGGGCAGGCCCCCTCCGGCTTGTTGAAGGAGAGATGGGCCATGACCAGCTCCACGACCGGGGCGCCGCAGTGCGGGCAGGGGAAAAAGGTCTCTTCGGAAGCTTCCTCTTCGTTCTCACCGGTCTCCTCCCAATCCTCGGCCTCAGTGTGATAGAGCGGGGGGACGTCTTTCCCGCAGGTGGGGCAGGGGCGGTGGCCCAGCCGGGCATACAGGAGGCGCAGGTACGTAGAGACGCCGGTCGCCGTGCCCACCGTGGACCGCGGGTTGTGATTGGTGAGATGCTGGTCGACGCTGATGGTGGGTGAGAGACCGGTGATGGCATCGACCGGTGGGCGGGTCAGGCCCATCTCGACCAGGCCAAGCGATTCCAGGTACTGGCGCTGGCCTTCTTTATGCAGGATGTCGAACCCTAAGGTGGATTTTCCCGAACCGGAGAGACCGGTCAGGACCACCAACTGGTTCTTGGGGATCGTGACGGTGACGTTTTTAAGGTTGTGCAGCCGGGCGCCGCGAATGGTAATTTCAGGATTCATCGCATCTCCAGGGAGAAAAATTAGGAGCCGGAGAAGTTGCCGTCTCTTTTATGATTATAAAACCCTGGTGTGCAAAGGGAGGGTTGGAGAAGACGAGAACTGAGATTCGAGAAACGTTAACTGCCAGCAATCATGCTTTCCACCAACTCGATGGCGGCGCGGGCGCGGTGTTCCTGCTCGGTGAGGGTGGAGATCCAGCGGTCCGAGGCCAGGTATGCATCTTCGTCGGAGCGGGGTGTATCCAGCGCGCGGCGGAGATCGGCGGTCTCCCCCTGGTCGAGCTGGAGCAGCATGCGCAGCACGGCCGAGAGGCTGTAGCCGACCCGCGACAGCATGCGGATCACCCGCAGCCGGCTGATCTCGGTCGCCCCGTAGCGGCGGTAGCCGTTGGCCGGGCTGCGCGGAATGTGGATCAGCCCGTTGCGCTCCCAGTTCCGCAGCGTATCTACGGTCACCCCCAACAGGCGCGCCGCCTGCCCGATCTGCAGCGGCTGTCCCGTGGCGTCGGCGGGCACTCCGAAGGCCCAGCGCTCGAGCAGGCTGGCAGCCACATCGGCCTGGGCGCGCTCGGACTGCACCAGCGCCAAGTGGCGGTAGGCCAGCTCCAGCGCGCCACCCAGGTCCCCCTCGACCGCGGTCTGGATGATCTGGATCCCCGACCGGCGGATGGGCTTGCCCGCATACTGGTTGTAATAGAGCAGTTGGACCAGGCGGAGGCAGTCGAGGTGGCGCCGGGTGAAACGACGGTAGCCGGCCGGGCTGCGTTCGACCGGCGGGATCATCCCCCAGTCCGCGTAACGGCGCACCGTGTTGGGGTGCATCCCCACCTCCCGCGCCAGGTCGGAGGTGCGCAGATATTTGGGGGTCAAGGATGGGCCGGAGTTCATTTTGTGTAGTCTACCATGAATTTCCAGCAAGAATGGGCCAGAAAAAGCTGAACCACGAAGCAGTTCGTTGCCGATTGCGGAGACGGCGCGGGTCTTTGGTCAGGTCAATCTGTGCTTTAATACTCTCAGACCATAAACCCCTTTAGGAGACACCCCATGACCGATCATGAGTACCGGGACATCCTCGTCACTGCCGAGGCAACCACCATCGAAAAATGGCGCAAGCAGGTGATCGCCGGCCAGCCCGAGACCGGACGCCTGTTTGCCTTCGTCAGCGACGAGGGCAGCTACATGCCCGGCGGAGAGGGTACCGCCCCAACCCCCTTGACCTATTTCACCGCCGGGATCGCCCTTTGACTGTCCTCCCATGTGTCGCAGGTTGCGGCCAAAAAACGCATCATCGTGAGAAACGAGCGGATCAAGGTGACCGCCCATTTCCATGAGCAAGGTTCTGTTCTCCGTGGGGACGCGGAAGGCTTTGCCGACGGGTTTGAGATTGAGATTTCCCTCGAAGCGGATGCTCCAGAAGATCAGATGCGCGAGCTGCTCCGCCTAGCGCACCGCATGTGTTTTACCGAAAAGGCGCTCACCGGCGGGATGCCACTCACCGCCCGGCATTTTCTAAACGGCAAGGTCATCGACGGCTGAAGGGCCTCATTCTTTCTTTCCAACGAAGGCGAAAAAGTTCTCCCCCGGCTGCAGCGCGGTCTGGCGTATGTCGCGGAACTCTGCCTGGACGATCAACCGGCGCAGCTCCTCCGCCCGTGGCAGCGGCCCCATACCCTCGGTCATCAAGCCCCACAAGTGGAGCGCCTGCGTGGACGGGGAGCCCTGGCAGGCAGTGGTGACAACCAGCCGGCCGCCGGGGTTGAGGAAGCTGCCCAGCTTACACAGCAGGTCCAGCCGCTCCATAACCGGGAAGTAATAGATGTTGTTGTGCAGAGTGATTAAGTCGAAAGGCTCCGGGCTGGCGAAATTGCGGACGTCGGCGCACTCCACCCGGACGCGCTCCGCCAGCCCCCAGGCGCGCAGGTTCTGGCGCGCGAACTCAGCCACCTCGTCCTGCAGCTCGAGCCCCACCGCGCTCAGCTCCGGGTTGCGCTGGCAGGCGCGGCGGATGTAGACCCCCGAGCCGCAGCCGATCTCCAACAGCCGGATTGCTCCGGCCTGCGGGACGATTTCGTCCATGATCTCGAAGATGTAAGATTCCAGAATGCGGGAGGAGCGCGCGATCAGCTCGCCCGGCGTATCGGCCAGCTGGAACAGGCGTCCCTCGCGAAGGCGTGAAGGCGTCTGGGTGATCAGGTCGTGGTGCAGCGTGCAAACTTCCTCGAAGAGCGCCGCGGCCGGGTCGTTGGAAGGCTGCGCCAGTTGCCGCGCGGTCCGGCTGCCCAGCGTATAGCAGCGATCCGCGGTCAGGCGCAGCTCACCCAACATCACCCCCAGGTCGAGCCATGCCTGGAGTCTTTCTCGGGAGACGCCGGTCCCCGGCCCGATCAACCGTTGGTGGATTTGTTCCAGGGTAGCCGGCTGTTCTCTCAGGAATGAAAGCAGCCCTTCCCTTAAGGCGGCGGCCAGAAAGGTGGACCGGTAATACTGGCGAGTGGGATTCCGCAGCCCCAGCAGCAGCGAAAACTGCCCGGTAACGAGCATGTCTTTGAGAGTCGAGAGTTTCATTTTATGATCCCTCCTTAATCTTCGTCGATACCTATTTTCACCAGATCACAGTTTTTCGATTGCGCTGCCAGCGCCCGCCAGCGAGCTGACCAGCCGCAGCACCTTTTCGTCCAGCAACGGCCTGGCCTGCCGGTTTGCCCAGGGGAGGGCGCCCGGCACCCAGAACAAAATTCCACTTAAGTGAAGGAAATCCTTGTAGAACGCCGCCGGGCTGGCGTAGCCGCTGGCTGCGAAAAAAACCGGGTCTTTCCCCTCCACCCGCAGCTTGAGCGCCCGCATTGTCTCGCCCAGATCAATCGATTTTGCCAGCTCTTCCCGGGTGTGGATGACCAGCAGGTTGGCCATCCCCGGCTGCATCTGGCCCAGCTTGGCCAGCAGGATGCGCACGACGCGCTCTTCTCTGCGCCGCGGGCCTGGACCGGGCGGATCGCTCCCGCCGGGCTCGCCTTCCCCTGCGCGCATACGGGCTACCTCGATATTGAAGACCGTATTGACCCGGTAGGCGACCCCAAAATCAGGGCCGCGCCGTTTCGCGCTGGCGTAGGGCTCGTAGGCTACCGCCAGGCGGCGATCTTGCAGCAGGCAGGAAGCTACCTCCAGTTCGGAGCGCAGGTCAAGCGCGCTTTCCGAGTCCCTGGCCACCCGGATCTTCTTGCGGATTTTCTCACGATAGGTCTCGACGAAGGCGGTGAAGCGCGGCGATGATTCCATCCGGCGCAGCAAATCGCCGGAGAGACGGTGCGGCTTGCTATCGAAAACGAAGCCAAGCAGGTCGGCTGGTCTGGTCACAGGACTATTATACGGGCAGGGTCAGAACCGCAGATATACGCTGATGGAGCTCATATATAATGATAATATTTATGACCGAAAAAGATTATAAACACTCGCAGTTGACCCGCAAGATTATTGGCGCTGCCATGAAAGTGCATTCGACGCTTGGGAACGGGTTTCAGGAAGTCATTTACTCATGCCAGCAGCCCCCATCCTGATCGTCGGCGGCGGGCCGGCAGGGTTGACCACCGCCGGCGCTTTGAAGCAGATCGGGTTGGACTCTGTCATACTGGACTGGAGCGAGCGGGTCGGCCAGTCGTGGGAGCAGCGCTACGACCGCCTCCACCTGCACACCGTGCGCGCTTACTCCGGCCTGGCGCATTTCCCCATCCCGCGCAGCTATCCACAGTACCTGTCCAAAGACCAGTACGCCCAATACCTGCGCGAGTACGCTGCCCACTTTGCCCTGAACGTCGTCCCGCGCACGCTCGTTACCCGCGTCCGCCAGGCGCCCACCGGCTGGGCTTTGGAGACCGATTCCGAGACCTGGACCGCGCGTATGGTGGTGATCGCCACCGGCCAGTTCAACCGGCCGGTCTACCCCGATTGGCCCGGCCTGGCGACGTACCGCGGCGTAACGCTGCACTCGGCGCGCTACCGCAGCGGGCGCGCCTTCCGGAACCGGCGCGTCCTGGTGATCGGGGCGGGCAACAGCGGCATGGAGATCGCGGTCGACCTGGCCGAGCAAGGCGCCGCCCTGGCAGCGATCAGCATGCGCACCGCGCCGCCGGTCGTCCCGCGCGACCTGCTGGGGATCCCGGCCCAGGCGTTTGCCATCGCCATGAATCCGCTTCCCCCCTCCATCAGCGACCCGATTGGCCGCACGCTTTCCCGCTGGGCCTTGGGGGACCTCGGCCAGTTTGGGTTGCCCACCCCGGTCTGGCAGCCGTTTGCCTCCCGCCGCACCCCGGCAATCGACGTCGGCTTCGCCCCCGCGCTCAAGGCAGGCAAGGTCAGTATCCGTCCAGGGGTGAGCGCCTTTACCCAAAAGGGCGTGGCGTACATCGATGGGCACGAGGAGCCTTTCGACGCGGTGATCTTCGCCACCGGCTTCCGCAGCGGCCTGGAAGAGCTGCTCGAGCCCGCCGGTCTGGTCGATTCCGGCGGCATCCCTCTTTCCCCTTCCGGCGCGCCGACCGCCTGCGCGGGCCTTTTTTTCATGGGCTTCTTCGAATCAGTGCGCGGCCTCCTCTACGAATCCAACCTGGCCTCGCAGAGGCTGGCGCGGGAGATCAAGAAGGAGAGCCGGGATTGACCCGGCTCTCCCAAAGATCAGGGGTTCGTGAATTCCCTCCTTATGGTAGTACGTCCCAGAATTTGTAATTTGCAATGGCCCGGGCGTTCTTGCTGTCGGCGGAGGTGCCGGGCGTGAAGGTGCTGCTGTCACCCTGAATGTTGAAGGACGCGGCTTGCTGCTGGGCCGTCTTGATATTATTTTGATTGGTGCCGCAGTAGGCAGACTCCCAAGCTGCGAAAGAACCGCTGATGGGCACACTGCCAAACGCCGATGCGTTCAGCTCAGCCGCCAGGAGCTGCTGCAGGAGCTGCATCCGGGCCTGGTCAAGCGCTGAGCGCTTGCTTCCGGTAGAGGTGGAGGAGATAGAGCTCCAGAAGCCGCCCATCAGCTTTTCAAGGGTGTCGATGGGGCGCCCGCAGAGAGTTTTATCGCCAATGCCAGAGACCGCTGCAACACCCGGGAAGGTGGGCCCAAACAGCGCTGATCAATAACGGGGAAAATTCGTATTAAATATTTTGTTGGATCTTCGTACTTGCAATTACGAGCAGTTGTCATTATACTGATATTTGCTACAATATTTGTACACTATTTTAGGTCAGGGGGTCTGTGATCTGAATTTCTGCCCCCGACGTATAGAAACCTATCATGCAAGATTAAGCATAGAGAGCAAGTTGCAGGAGGTGAATGTGATCGGCAATATACTGGGCTGTCTGTTGATTCTTCTGGTGGCAGTGGGTTTGATCTTTCTGGTCGCGCGCGTCGCGCGCGCCAGGAACTCGGTTTTCAAATGGATCGGCGTGGTGCTCAGCGGCCTGCTGGCGCTGCTGGTCTCCGCCATCGCGGTCCTGGCTATCGTCGGGCTGGCAAAGGTGTATATCCCCCCCGCAGCGGCGCCAGCGCCGGAGGTGAGCGTGGCCAACGCCACGCCCGAGCAGATCAAACGCGGCGAGCACCTGGCCAACGCCTTCTGCGCGAGCTGTCATTCGCCTACCAACGATCTGCCGCTGGTTGGCGGCGTCGATCTTGGGAAGGATTCCCCGGTGCCGATTGGCTCTTTTGTCTCCGCTAACCTGACCCCGGCCGGGCCGCTCAAGGACTGGACGGATGGCCAGATCTTCCGCACGATCCGCAATGGGATCGACCGGGATGGGAAAAAGCTGTTCGCTATGTCGATCGCCAACGGCCGGCATCTCAGCGACGAAGATACCCTGGCCCTGGTCGCCTTTATCCGCAGCCAGCCGGCGGTTGAAAACCGGACGCAGACTCCTCCCGATCAGCCGAGCCTGCTGGGCCTGATCTTTGGGGGAGCCGGCCTGATCCCAGCGGGGGAGCCGCCGGGCACTGCAGTGATCACTGCTCCACCCAAAGGGCCGACCGCCGAGTATGGGGCCTATATTCTGAGCTACCAGGACTGCCGGGGCTGCCATGGGGAGCAATTAAGAGGCGCTGACCCCAACTCGCTGGGTCCCAAGGGCCCGAGCCTGCTGATGGTCAAGGGCTGGACCCAGGAGCAGTTCGTCACCGCGATGCGCACCGGCGTGGATCCTAGCGGGCACACCCTGGCTTCTCAAATGCCCTGGAAGAACATCGGCCGCATGGACGACGTGGAGCTGGCCGCCATACACGCCTACCTGACGACGGCAGTGAAGTGAGCTAATCATTGAGCACCCGGCGCACGAATCTCCGCATGCGCTCGTAGTGCGAGCCCTTCCAGTAGATCTTGCCGCACGAGTGACACAGCCAGAACTCGTTGAAATAGCGGCGCGTGTCCGTGGGGAGCCGGTCGACGACCTCGTCGCGCGAGACGGGTTCGAGCAGGCCATTGCAGCTCAGGCAGCGCTGGAAGGGCCGCGCCTGGCCGGCCAGGTGGAAATGATCCAGCACGTCGCGGACCTGCGCCGCCGGGCGGTCGATTACCACGCAATAGCCCTTCTCCACCATTTTTCGCTTGAGCAGGCCGCGGTCGCGGGTCAGCAGGATGCGATCTTCCTGCTGCGCGATCCTGGCCAGCGTATCGTCGTCCGCATCCAGCAGATAGGCTACATCGAAGCCCAACATGCGCAGATAGGTCGCCAGCTTCCCCAGGTTAACGTCGACCACAAAGCGGGCCGCGTCCAGACCGCCGGCGCTTGGCTCGTGGGGATACACATCGACCCGGTCCCCATCCTGGAGGAGATCCGACAGCCCGGCCGGCGAGCCATTGACCAGGACCACCCCGATTTCTGTGTGCGGAACGCCCAGCGATTCAGCGCCGTGCTTGATGGTTAGGTCCCGTTCGAACGTGTAAGGGAAATCTTGCTCCCGCCGTCTTTCGGGGAACAGGCGGTTCAGTTCAGCGTGAAAACGAAAAGTAGCTTTTTTCACCCAGAAGAATCATACCAACATTTTGAAAATCATTAGCAGGCTATCCGGAAAAGTACGTAGCGATCAGGTAACCCACACCCCGGCTCAACAGGATGACGGTGACCGCGACCAGGACATGCCTGGCGATTTCTGAAATAGAGCTCTCATGATTGCTCCTGGTGACCAAATAGCTGATCGAGATCAGTAAGAAAAACCCCCAAACGATCCCAATCAGAATGGCTTGAGGGATGGGAAATATCAAGACAATCGCAACAAAAGTCAGTGAAATCAGCAGGCGGGAGAGAAAATTCAACATCGTCACCTGCAAGGATTGTCTTTCCCCGCATCCCTCGCTTTCCTTATACAGTTGTATTCCAAGAGAATCGGAGATATTATCCGCCAGGGCGATGGTCAGCAACCCACTGAGGAGCGCTGCCTTGTTCGCCTGGGCCGATCCCATACCTACGATCAGGCTCGTATCCGTGATAATGGCTGCCGAGCTGCCCATAATGTAGTTTTTCAAATTGGTCAATTCTGACCGGTCAAAACCAGTGGATTTGGGTTTGGATGATGTATCGCCAGACACACACCGCGATTTTCTGATCATGAATTCAGGCAGCCTTTCTTGCAAACAATTTTTCCAATACCAAGAATACCTGGATTGAAAAAGTTCGTCATGAATCGAAAGTGCTATTAAGGGGTTATTTTTGCCCAGGATAAACGCGCTTTCCTGAGCCAACGGTTCAGGGCAAACTTTTATAATAAAATGAATAAAAATACTACAGAAGGAATTCTTAACGATGCCATTGGAATGCCTGCTCGATTCTGACCCTTCGATCCGCTGGCAGGTGATGCAGGACCTGACCCACGCTCCTATGGAGGAGGTCACGGCCGAGCGTTCGCGGGTCGCCACCGAAGGCATAGGCGCACGTCTGCTCGCTCTTCAGGGGGCCGACGGGAGATGGGGAGGCGCGGCATGGAACCGCGGGTGGAACTCTACCATGCACGTCCTGATGCTGCTGCGGGATCTGGGTCTCGATCCCGCGAGCGACCAGGCGCGCCGCGCGGTGGGACTGGTCCGGGACCGGGTGCGCTGGAGAGGATGGGATTGGGACGGCGCGTGGCGAGGGCCGGATTTTGAGGGCAACCCCTTCTTCGCCGGCGAGGTCGAGCCGTGCATCAATGGGCAGGTCGGGGCGGCCGGCGCGTACTTCGGCCAGGACGTCCAGGGGATCGTCGACCGGCTGCTCGGCGAGCAGCTTCCCGACGGTGGTTGGAACTGCGAGGCCGAAAATGGGTCTACCCGCTCGTCGTTCAATACGACCATCTGCGTGCTGGAGGCCCTGCTCGCGGTCGAGCTGCGCTTCGGGGGCCGCCCGGAGGTCACGGGGGCCCGCCTGCGCGGACAGGAGTACCTCCTCGAGCGGCGCCTTTTCCACCGTAAATCGACCGGCGCGGCCATTGAGGTCGACCGCAAGGACGGCCGCAGCGGGGACGGCGCGCCTGCCTTTACCCGCCTGGCCTTCCCCACCTGGTGGCATTACGACGTGCTGCGCGGGCTGGATTACCTGCGCCGGGCCGGCGCCGTTCCAGACGAGCGCGCGGCAGAGGCGATCGACCTGGTCGCGTCCAAACGCGACGGCGAAGGCCGCTGGCCGCTCGAGATCCGCTACCCCGGTGAGATGCCGGTCGAGATCGACGAGGGGGAAGGCCGGCCGAGCCGCTGGATCACGCTGCGCGCCCTACGGGTGCTGGACTGGTATTCAGCGCGAGGCTGAGGCAGTTCTATGGCAGCCAACCCCCTTCCGGTTCACTCAACGCGTCAGGTACTGTGCTTTGACAAGCCAGATGTGGAGTGATATCTGTCCCAAAGCTGGTAGGTTTTGAAAAAAGAGCAAGCTCGCGGTACTATGGTAGTTGCCTAGACCGCCAGAGTAACCGGAGAGCTTGCCATGTCCATTGTCCTCCTGCAACTGCCCGAAGTCAAGTACAGCCAAACT